>JAGRNE010000100.1 GCA_020440915.1 Leptospiraceae bacterium
ATGAAAACATGCTATGGGTACGATGCCTCTCTTCAGCTCCATAACTCGGGCCGTACCATGCCGGACCTCTTGCTGATCGCCACACCCCTGTTTAACGAAAACGGAGCCTGCTGGCCGGCGGCCAATTCGCAGGAGGAGTCCAGGGCCTATGTCCATACGCAAATGAATCGGATTCGCGGAGCTTATCGCTTCGTCTACGATGGATACGGCTATGCAGGCAGTCCGGAGCTCAAGCAATTACACAGTGAATACGAATAGCGCTCATGGCAAGAATCGCTGCCGAAACGAATTCTCGCTGGCGCTGAGGACTGCCGGGGGCCCATGAGAGCTCGATGCATTGGGCCTCCTGCAACATCTATTGCTAATCCGGTTTACAGTCTATTTCCAGGACCTGAATCGAATGCCCGTTTAGCTGGCATCCTCCCGACAGACTGGCTGTGTATCGCAGGCTTGTATTCTCCGACCGGCTGAGAACGCAGGTACCGGAGGCATCCGGCAAATGGGATGCGGGTAGCCGTAAATCGAGAGCTCCGTTTTGCGGAAAAGTAAACGGACTTGTGGAAGGAACCGAAGTAATAACGACGCTGGAATTCGCAATAGGGCCCGAAAGGCTTATTTCAATGCCGGCCCCGGAGGAATTGTCTACGTCGCAATGTATAATGGGCTGATCCACAAGGATTGTAAGGTTGTCGAATTGCACTCTTGCCAGGTTGGTTCCGGACGGCCCCTGGGATGCCGACTGCAACAGAAGTAGGGAAAGGAATTGGTCTGATTCCTCATCGGAGTCACAACTCAGCGGCAACATCAACAGGATGGCAGCCATACTCAAAAGGCGAAAAGCATGATTCATGAGATGGTAACAGGCGATGCAGAATTTCTTTGCAAAAAAATCTGATGTTCCCATGCTCTTTCGGATCTTTTAACTTCGGAAATGATAAGTTAACAGAATCGGTCAGGTGAATGATGAAGCAGAGTCCTCCGGGTGGGATGCGGCTTCCCTATCCTGCCGTCCAACCGACAGGCCCATCCACGGCTCGCAGGACTCTTTCCGCTGTCACGGAAAATCAGAAGCGCCCCATTAGCTACCCGGGTCAGACGACGCGTTTATCCAGACGGCGGATTTCCTCATAAAATGCTTTGTTCGGAACCCGGCCTCGACCGCCAATGGAGAATTCAGGACGCAATGCATCCACGAAACACATGGCCACTTCCCCCTTTCCTTTCACCGGAACTTTGCCCCGCTCGGAAGTCACAAAATACGGCGAAAGGAATTCGGCCAGCGGCGCCGAAAGATTGATGTGATGGGGCTCGCTGGTGGATTCCAGCCTGCTGGCCACGTTCACGGTATCGCCCCAGATGTCGAAAGTGAACCGGCTATTTCCCACTACACCGGCAATGACCGGTCCCTGGTGGATTCCAATGCGAAGATCCCAGTTCAGTTTTCCCTTTCGCGCTCGACTCTTGCGATACCTGCGAATAAACTCCATCATTCGAATTCCGCAAAGGGCAATCCGCAGCGGATCCGACGGTCGCTTTTCGAACAGGCCGGACGCGCACATGTAGGCATCGCCAATTGTCTTGATTTTCTCGATCTGCAGCCTTTCGGAGATTCTATCAAAATGGCTGAAGCAATAATCCAGCTCGGAAAGGAGTTCCTCCGGAGGCATCTTATCTGCTATGCTGGCGAACTGGACCATATCGGCAAAGAGAACACAGCTATCCTGAATCAGACCGGGGCTTACACGACCGGTGGATTTTAATTCTTCCGCCACAGGTTCTGGCAAGATGGTATGCAGCAAATCATCTGCCCTCTTTAGCGATTCCTTGAGAGCGCGATCAAAGAACTGAAAGCTTTCGTAGCTCAACACCTGGTTTTGCGCCAGAAGAATGTCCCGTGCCCGGGTGGCCAGGCGCTCCTGGCTAATCGCTCGACGAAGTTCGGCCAGCATCAGGGTTTCGCCGCCAAGGATGGACTGATACGTAAGGTTGCGATTACGATTCAGAGCCACACGAAGGATTTCATGCATCCTCTGGATCATGGCCTCGCGGCTGGCCCGACTGCCTTCGCGAAGATCGTAGAGTCTCGTCAAGAAAAGCTGGTTGTAGAGTTTAAATGTGGATGTATCGTACTGCGATCCCCACCTGCTGCGTTGCCACCAGGAACGAAACAGATTCCGTCGATGGACGGGCGGGTCATCGATGCCCGGAAAAGCCTGCCGCACTTCTTTAATCATTTCCTCGGTGAGCTGCCGAAAGGAAATGCCCTCGTATGTAATATGATTCAGCAGATCGTCCGCCTTGGAGAGTTCTGCCTTTAGATGCACCAGGAAGTACTCGGCCAGCAATCGACTGGTTTGCTCTCGAAGGGGGGAAGCCACGGAGCCAGATTGTCGGGCAACCGTCCGGAAAGGCAAGGATTTCGTTCCGGGGCAGTGCGGAGAAAAAGAAAAAGACTGGCCTTTGTGATCCGGCCAAATTTCGCTGATCAGAGGTACCCCACAGGAGCACCCATGCATATCGAAGTCAACACAGACCATAACATCGAATCCACAGAAGGCCTGGTTCTGCACGTAGAGCAGGTAGTGGAGAAGGCTATGAGCCACTTTGCCGGACAGGTTACGCGGGTAGAAGTGCATCTGAAGGATGAAAATGCCGGAAAATCTGGCGCCGCCGACAAAAGATGCATAATGGAAGCAAGGGTTGCCAACCATCAGCCCGTAGCGGTCACCCACGATGCAGACAACCTTCACATTGCCATCGAAGGCGCAGCCTCCAAAATAAAGAAAGCTGTAGAAAGCCTCCTCGGTAAACTGAACCGAAAATAATGCCTTACAGGAGCCGCCTCCTGCGCCGGGTTTGCGGCAAGCCTACCCTTTTTTCGCGCGCAGGCGCCCGGCCTCCCGATCCACTGCCCGGCCCCGGGGGCCTTTCCGCAACCAATCGTTCTTTCGATCCTGAAACAGGCTACCGGCAAATGGCCACCCGGAGTCATTGTGTCCTCGGGGTTTCTCGGGATGCAGCTTGCCGCGCGGGCAAGGGCTTCTTCTGTCTTTCCGCCGGACCTGGCTGGCGATTGTTTCTGCTCTCCGCTGTCTTTCTAGTCAGGGGCCTATCCAGCGCACCAGCCCAGGAAGAGCACGAATTTCCCCGTTTTCGCGGCCGCTTTCATTGTCCGTTGAAAGACTCGGTTACCATGAAAGCGGATCTTTTCGAGTTCGCCGATGGCAAGTTTGGACTGCACCTGCACTTCCATGGGCCCGAACAAAAAAGCGGTTCCGCCATCAAGCATCAGTTCTTTGTGCCCGTCTTTGATGCTCTTCGCGGAGAGATCTATTTCACGCACCCGTACTATATCGCAAGGCTACAAATCCGCTCTTCGCTACAGATCGGGCCCTTTCTCGCGCCGGAGGCGGCCCAAAAGAAGGGCCCGCCCCTGGAATGCGAGCGCGCCGCTGAGCAGCCAACAATGTCCGTAGTTTTCCTGGGGCGTTTTGAAGGTCCCGAAGAATTGGAGATGCAGAACGATACTGCGGAGGTGTTTGCCATTCCTGCCGGCCTGGTTTTTCTGGGGCCGATTAAACAGCTTGAAGCGCCACAAATCCCGGATCAGGAATTACTCAGCAGAGACGGATTTCTGCTTCGGCGAAGCATGAAAGATGAGAACCTCTTTGATGGAATTAACGGCCCACGGGTTCTGGAATCGTCCTCCCCAGTAGACTACCGGATTCGCCTGACAGAAGAAGGTCTGGAATTCAACGGCAGGAAACTGAAGCGAATCAGAAGGTAAAGTCGCAAAGGAACCCCGGTTGCCGTCCCCCACAGCAAGATAGTCCATTCGGAAAAACCGTTTCAAGCCAAATGTACTGACGCCCTTTCTGAATGGAACAGTTCCGACACTGTGCCATTGGCGAGGCTATCAAGCCATCGGAACAAATCACCTTTTTGGGCCTGTCGTACCTGCGTTGCATTGGATCTTTGTCCGGCCTGAAGCCGAGATCTTAGGGCACAGCGAACAGTGTGCGGCCAATGTGCAGAGAATTCTCCTGTGGCAGAAGCTGTGTGCTGCAATTGCAGAGCAGCAAGAAAGAGGGATTCGTCGCGGCATCCTCTGGATCTTTCTGCTGGCTCCTGCAGTCTCGGGAAGATCCGGACTCTGGATTGCACTGATTTGGTCTAATGGAAGAGGTTCCAATTCTCTCAGTACCAGTAAATGACGCTCGATTTTTGAGTAACCCTAAAGTGCTCATTTAGTTGTGCTCTGCAAGGTGTTGGTCCAGAGTCGGCTTCATGAATCCGAATCAGGCAAATATCTCCGATGCAAGTTATCAGGAGGCCTCCAGTAGCTTCAGCTTATGGAAGGTAGTCTCCGCCTCATCGGCCGGGACGCTCATCGAATGGTACGATTTTTACATTTTTGGTAGCCTGGCAACTATCATCTCCCGTCATTTTTTTCCTGCAGGAAATGATATCGTAGCCTTGCTGTCCACTCTGGCGATATTTGCTACGGGATTCATTGTCCGTCCCTTTGGCGCTCTGGTCTTTGGTCGCATCGGCGACATCGTTGGTCGAAAATACACCTTCATGCTCACACTGGCAATTATGGGCGCCGCTACTTTCCTGATCGGACTATTGCCATCCTACGAGACAATCGGTATCTTCGCTCCTCTTCTGCTTGTGGCTTTGCGCCTGCTACAGGGCCTGGCGTTGGGGGGTGAATACGGCGGAGCGGCCACCTACATCGCCGAACACTGTCCGGACGGTAAACGAGGATTCTACACCAGCTTTATTCAAACCACTGCAACTCTGGGTCTATTTGTTTCACTTGGCGTCATTCTGGCCGTGCGATTCGGAGTGGGAGAGCAGTCCTTTATACAATGGGGTTGGCGTATTCCATTCCTGCTATCGCTGGTTCTATTTCTTGTCTCCTATTACATTCGAATCCGGATGAATGAGTCTCCGCTCTTTGCCAGAGCTAAATCGGAAGGAAAGACATCCGTCAATCCGATTCGCGAAAGCTTTACGAATCGTGCGAATCTTAAGCTTGTGCTTCTTGCTCTCTTTGGAGCTACCGCCGGCCAGGGCGTGGTCTGGTACACCGGTCAATTCTACGCGCTGTACTTTCTACAAACTCAGCTCGGGGTCAGCCTGGTGGACTCAAACATTATAATAGCGGTTGCCCTGATTCTGGGAACGCCTTTTTTCATCTTCTTTGGAAGACTCTCGGACCGAATCGGTCGAAAGCCAATTATTCTGGCCGGATGTCTTCTGGGAGCCTTAACCTATTTTCCGCTGTATATGGCCATGTACCATGTTAAGAATCCGACAATGGGCGCTGAGGTCTCTTTAATACAGGGAGCATTACTGGTGGCCATTGTTCTGGTTCAGGTGCTTTACGTCACCATGGTCTATGGTCCCATCGCCGCCTTTCTAGTGGAATTGTTTCCTACCAGAATTCGCTATACATCCATGTCCCTTCCCTATCATATCGGCAATGGAGTCTTCGGCGGTCTGGTGCCTTTTACTGCAACAGCCCTGGTAGCAGCCACCGGTAACATCTACGCCGGTCTGGTCTATCCGGTGGCGGTGGCTTCCATTTGCTTCTTCGTGGGCCTGCTTTATTTGCCTCAGACGCACCATCATCGTTTCTGGGATTAGCGGCGTAGAATCAGGGACGGGAATAATACCAAATCGTAAGGCGCATTGCATAGTGCGCAAAGCACAATACTAAGAGTGCAACACTAGCCCCCGCTCCCATGGGCGACACTACCTGTTCATTCGCGTAGGATCATGGTTTCGCTTCGCCCTGGAATGCATGGGCTGCTGCATCCAGCACCGGGATGCCCATCTGTCGTCCCAGATATGTGCTATTTGCCATGATCGCCATTCCCAGGTTTCGATTCGGGTACAGGCGGACCATGCAAACGAATGCGGCGCCCGCTCCTCCGTGGGCCAACTGTAGCTCCTGGCCTTCGCCCTTGATGAACCAACCCAGCCCAATGCCGTAGCCTTCGAATTGGCCGTCCTCGAAAGTACCTCGGGGGCGCATCATTTCTCGCACGCTGTCGCCGGACAGGATGCGCACTCCATCCGACTTGCCGCCTGCCAGTAGGGCCCGCATAAAACGACCCAGATCTTCCGCCGAACCGATCAAACCGGTGGAGCCTTTTTGATCGGAATAGAGTCGATTAAACCAGTATCTTTCGTCCTTTTTCCTGATGGCTTTGTCCATATCTATATATAAAGGTACCACATAGCTCATGAAATCGATGGGATGGGACCCCACGGCCTCATTCTTAATCATCTCATCGGAGTAAACGAAGTCGGTGCGGTGCATCTTCAGAGGTTGAAGAATGCGCTTTCGAATAAAGTCTTCATAGGCCATACCGCTACGCTCTTCTATCAAGGCTGCCAGAGCCATATACCCAATATTCGAATACCGGGCTTTGCTTCCGGGTCTGTAATCCAGGTCCGAGTAATGCTTGATCTTCGCGGCGAAGAGCTCTGTCTGATTGGGATGCGAATCGCCTTCGTAATGAATCCATCCAATAATCTCCGGGCCGGCATCCGAAAGGCCCGACGTATGCGAAAGCAATTGCTCAATTGTTATGGATTCAGATACGTCTTCGCCCTCCCATTCGGCCTGAAAAAAAGGCAAGTAGTTCTTCACCTGATCCTGAATAGACAGCTGACCCTGTTCCTGCAATTGCATTACTGCCACCGCGGTGAAGATCTTGGTAATGGACCACCACTGATAGACGTCGCCGGATGTTGCGAGGCGGCCCGAATGCGGGTCAGCCACTCCGTAACCGCGGGAAAAAACAATTCGGTCTTCCTGGATTGCCAGAAAAGAAAGGCCCGGAGGGTCCCCTGCATCGGTGACCTGGTTCAAATAGCTGGATAGCGCCTCCGGGGATTGCAGCGGACCGGTTTCTGGCAAGGTAGGCGGCAGGATGGCGCAGCTTGCGAATGGTAGCAGAGATAGGGCCGCCAGGAACAGTTCCAGAACGGATTTGCGACGGATTAAAGTCATAAGTTTTCTTCCTCCAGGTGCAGGACTCGAGTAATTTAGAATGCAATGGAATTCGAAGGTTCGCGGACTTTTGGCGCCCTGTGAAGGAAATTCAAAGCTCCTGGGCCAGTGCGATGATTAATCCTTCCGGGCCCCGAACATAGCAGAGCTTGTAGCTGTTTTCGTATTGCACAATCTCGCCCATTACCCGGCCACCGTGATTCTTGAGCGTGGCAACGGTTGCCTCAATGTCTTCCACAGTGAACATGATTCGTCGAATTCCACATGCATGTACCGGCGTTGCGTCCTGCGGAGGCTCTGAAACCGGATTCAGGAACTGCATTAGCTCGATTCTGCACTGCGAATCAGGAGTGCGAAGCATGGCAATCTTAACCCGGGCGTCCTTCAGCCCGATGGTCCCATCCACCCAATCGCCCTGAACCGCTGTTCGGCCCTCCAGCTCAAGACCCAGGGCCGAAAAAAATGTCAGAGCAGGCGCCAGGTCCTGTACGACGATTCCAACGTTATCTAATCGCTTAAGTTGCATTCTCGATCCTCCCGGCCAATGCGACCCTGCCTCCAGTCCCAGAAAGGCTTTCTGCCATAAACAGAACGAATGTTTCACAAATGGATCGCCCGCGGAAGAATACTTCCCTCTTCAGAAAATGAAAACCAAAAACTCAATCTCAGAGCCTGAATACGCGCAAAAACTTACCGCTCAAGGTCGCCTAGCTGTCATCAATGCAAACGAGCCTACTGATATTGGCAGACGCGAAGGGCAGAAGTGCATAGCGGCAGAGTCGGATGAAGCAAAAAGTGTTTTCAGATGCAGGGGCCGACCATAGCCTGGGGGACCGCGCCTGGAATCTCACTCCCGGCCAGGACGTTGCATGAAACCATACTTCACAATGCTTCGGCTGATGACCGGCCTTTCTTCCGGCGCGCTGGCTTCGGTTATTTTGATGACCACTTTTCTCGGCCTGGCGCTGGCTCTATCGATCGGCCTCCAGTTGCATCTACTCTGGACTCTGGCCGCTCTGCCTTTGGCGCTTTCGGGACCTCTTTTTATATTGTGGTCGCTGTTTGAATACCAGCGCTACCGTAGCTGGCAGCAGCGATTGCCTTTCGCATTTGAAGGCGAATTCGCAAGTTTACACACCATGAGTTCCGAGGTCTGGCATGCAGCGAGTATCGATGTTCAGTGCACAGCTCTGGAAAAAAGACACTTACTGAAGGTGCGCGAAGCTCTGGTTCGATTCTGTGCCAGAGCAAACCGGGAGATCTATGAAACCAGGTGGGGCCGAATCAATCGATGGCAACTCACCTCGCCAGCCTCGGCCGAAGGCCAGGCCAATTCCCGGATCGCCTGGATGATATATCGATTCCTGGCCGGGCCTCTGTCGACTCTGGTCAGGAAAGGTGTGAAGGTGCAGCGAGTAGTGATCACGCTTTCTGCCACCGGCAACCATATAATGCCGGAATCGGATACCATGAGCCAGTAGTCTGAGTGGGCAGAGGCTCGCGTACGCTCCTTACCGACCTGAGATCTGCCGATTACCGCTAAGGCGGATGCATCATCAACCATTGTCAGAGGGATTGTGGCCGCGACGAGAAGCAAAGGCTCGCAATGAATCCAGACGGGGAATTTGACGCCGACGGTTTCTCAAGGGTCTCTCCAGGATTGATCGCCCAAACAAGGATAACCTCACCTAGTGGCGATCAATAGCACTCGAATCGACATTGGACCTGTACTTTGAACTCCGAGCGGAGCTCAGTGAGAAAGGTTTCGGAGTAGAGGTAGGGTGAAACGAACAAAGTCTCGAGATCAGGAAGCTCTACAATGAGGCTCAGGATTCCATCTTGAGAGACTGACATTAGCTCTTCTATACCAACGATTTTGAGGCTCTTTAGATTCTTCAAGTGCTGCAAACCGGAGTCATCCACTCGCGTGCCGCTAATGTCCAGAAACTCCAACTTGCTTTGAGACCTGACGCACCGCATCGCATCATTGTCAATCGATGTATAGCTCAGGTTCAGATCGCGCAAATCATGGACCGTTGCCAGTATCGCACAGACATCTTTATTTCCGACATGGTTTCCTGTTAAAGTCAGATGGCCAGATTCCTGAATTTTTTCAAGGTCAATATGTATACCCTCCAAACTTAGCCTTTCTTGAAGTCCCGCATTCTTTCCTTCGCACGATAAAAGTAGAGAGAGAGCCATCGTAGTGGCCGCCAGTGATTCCAATGATCTAAATAGCATATTAATAAGTAGATTTAAGGTACTCAGCCTCGCTTCCAAGTATTTTTCGAGTAATTTCTGGTATTCTGAAAGTATTCGTCTTGGGATCGTACTGAGGCCGTAACTCAGTATCATAAACGACAACATGTGAGTGAGGCGAGCTATTACTTTGAGCTTTTCCCGTGCCGATCGCACTACTCCCGGGGTCAGAGCGGCTGCAAACTCTCTTCTCGATACTGCCTCTGGTCGATCAGCGGAAAATTCGCTCGGAATCCAGCGGGCGCAGACGGGACGAGAGATGCTCCATGGAGGATACAGCATGAGCCCATGACTTTTTCAAGGGTACAGATCGAAATGCAGTCAAAGAGAATCTTATGCTCAGGGATCCCCGCTGGGCCTTGGGGGGAAGAAGGCAACTCCCCTATTTCGCAAGGAATCAAAAGCCTCTGGAGATATCGCCACACCATAGTGGTAGATCATTCGTAATCGTGGCATCTCAAGCAAGATCTGAGATGTTGACAATCTCTTTAATTGTTTGCAATTACTAATGTCTAGAGTACGAAGATTAGGAAGATGGACCAACTTACGCAAACCATCAACTGAGATACTGGTATTGGATAGGTGCAAGAATTCTATTTCCTCTCTCTGGGCCAAGCAGCTGATCCCTACATCATCGAGCGCGGTATCCGAAAGGTGCATTCCTAGCAATGTCCCGGGAGCCTTAAGCTTCGCAACGGAGCAGATCTCCGCATTACTGATCGAAGATCCGTCCGCTACCAAACCGGCAGGTTTTTGAAACCATTCGGAATTGATCGGAATTCCCCGAGCCTGCAATGCCTAGGTCAATTGGCCAATTCTTGAGGTCTCGCTACAGTTCATGGCGGAGGCCAACAATGCGGCCGTCACCGGAAACATTCTATCCTTGAGGAACCTACACATTCTCTTCACCACTTATGATCCATTCTTTCGGACTGAATCTCAGGAGATCTTCTCATCCAAGCAGGGATCCGAATCTGCGGATAAATGCTTTTCGGATTCCTGGGCCCGGATTCGGGAATTTCGTATCCCTCATGATTCCAGATTAAATGAGTATGAGCCTTGCCTGGGATGCCTGCCATTCGACGGTCCGACCAACAAAGAAGATCGGCTCACCATACTCAAGGGTCACAGCCTCACCCCTCTCAATCAAAGGCCGCAAGTCCATTCGCTTGCCAGTGTTTCTCTTATTCTCCGCCTCTGACGCTATGATCGCAGACAAGTCTGTCGAGTATCAAACGGTTTTTAGAACCCAGCTGACGATTCGCCCAGCCGGAAGCCGCGCCGATCACATTGTTGCGCTGCTAATACTCCGGGCTACTCCTCTGTTTTACCGTCCGGGTTTTGCTCCTTCAAGAGTCCTGGAGGCATTCGCATTTCCACGGTGTAGCCCTTTTCCACACGTTCGTAGTACCCGTCCGCTCTGAGTTTCTCTTCGAAGCCGGGCTCCTCATAGAAACGTTCGCGCCAGGAGTAATTGGCCCATGATTCAGGTACACCCAGTACCTCAACCTCATAGTAACGACCATAGGCCACAGCATCCGGCCAATTGGCAGCGAATTCGTCGGCCAGAACATCCGGCGTTGTATAGGGACCGTATTCGTATCTTCCCTCCGGAGTGCGAACTCGACTATTGATTGAGAAATATTTTACCACACCCCTGTAGAAATAGAAGGCAACTGTCAACCTACCCCGATTCGTATAGCTTGTAAATCCGTTCTCGCGCACCACACCCACATCTGCTCCATTATAGACGATCAGTTTGTCCACCGGATAATAGTGCCCGAAGTAGCGGGCAGGAAAGGGAGGATCGAATCTGTTACGCAGATAGAAGTCCGGTCCGAAAAACGCAAGTATGTCCTCTTCTGTCGTTACGTTCAGTCTTACTTGATCCAGGACTCTTTGTGGATCCAGGATCTTGCTGACATCCGGCCGTATGTGGTCCCCCCAGCGCACTGGATGGCGGCGCAAAGGGTTATAGCATTTAGAGAAAAATCCAGGCATGATCCCTGCTCCAATTACAACAGCTATCCAGAGGGGCTTTCTCCATGTATTCATTCTAACTCCTTAATGCGCCATGGTGACCGATTTCCAAGTATTCCCGGGTGTTTGTAATAGGACTCCAGATAGAAGTTCCGAAAGCTGTGTCCCTGGTTCAGGTCTTCTCCGAATCTGTAATAGTTCCAGTTGTTCTGGTCCGTATTGTCGTAACGGTGATAGTTGTTGCCAGCACCCTGTACATCGAGTTCATCGCGCCCGCCGTAGCGCGTGTCCTCAATCTCTCAAGCGAAACCGTATTCAGTCCTGCCCGTTCCCGGGCTGCATCTCGCTCATCTGACGATTCAGAATCCTTGCCAGACCCGCAGCCGCCTCTGGACTCATACGAATATTCATGCCCCCCTTTACAAGGCCATCTGAATCCACCAGCAAGTGCCGAATCTCCACTTCGAAA
>JAGRNE010000101.1 GCA_020440915.1 Leptospiraceae bacterium
GAGAAGTCCGCCATGGAGCTTTCTCGCTGGCTTCTGAACCGAGGCTACCACAGCGAACTCATTCTTGACCGATTTACTTTTTCCTGTAGTCAGAGCGAAAGGTTCGATCTTCTATTTACTGTTTGTTCAAAGCTCATAAAAGCCGGCCATGGTCACGATGCCATTCTGGGCGGTTATTTGCTGGGAGCGCATGAAACAGGCAAACATGAGCAAGCTGTAAAAGGCTACGAATCCTTCGGGCAGAAAATAAGGAAAACCAATGTACTGCATCGAGTGGCTCTGTCCTACATCCAGCTGCGCAAGAATAGCCAGGCAGAGACCATGCTCATGGCTCTGTATCGCAGCCTGGCGGGGAAGAGCTACGAACTAGATCTGGAGCAGTATCGAAAAGAGTATTCGCAGAAGCTTCCCGCATTGCTCAAAGAGGAAAAGCAGGGTCAGCTTCCTGCTTCCCGGCAGATGGAACTTGGCATGGCTCATCTATTCAGCGGTCATTACGACCGGGCCATTCAGGTGTTTCAGTCCATGGCCGCTTCCCTGGCCTGAGCCTGCCGGTTTTCGAGCAGGTTGACATTCCACCAATCTCTTATTCTCTCTCGCGCGCGCGTTGAGCCGAACCCGTGGGATTCTACGCACTCTCCTCAGTATATCTACAACCAGCGCCGGAAGGCCCGGTTCGGCTTATTCGCTCCCGCACGGTTTAAGCCGCACTCCGGCGTTTTCATTGACAATGACTCCGGGCGATCCCCGGGGGCAGCGCCGGAAGGCCCGGTTCGGCCTATTCGCTCCCACACGGTTTAAGCCGCACTCCGACGTTTTCATTGACAATGACACCGGGTGATTCCCGGGAGCAGCGCCGGAAGCCCCGCTTCGGAAACACTTTACAATCCATGGTCCAGGGCCATTCTCCGGTATGAGTTACAGTCGCCCGGAGATCAAAACAGCCCTTGTGGTAGGCGCTACCGGAGAAGCCGGATTAAGCGCCATGGATGCGGTTCGAGAAGCCAGCCCTCAGGCCCATATCATTGCAACTACCAGATCCCAGCAATCGGTGCCTGGAGCAGACGAAACCCTGCCAGACATTGAGATCAACGATGAGCTCACCGATAGGATCCGAAGCGAACTAAAGCATCGTTCTTCCCATCTGGATCTTCTGGTCTATACGCCGGCCCTGGGCGAACCCGGCTTTCCCATTGAAAGAACGACGGAAGAACAATGGAGTCAGGCCGCGGATTTCAGTTTCCAGCCGATTCTGGAATTGGAGCGCAATCTAAGACCTGCGCTGAGTGTAGGCTACAGCGCATTCTACTGGCTACCCCATACGCTTTCCTTTTACGGAGCTCTGGGCTATGTGAAGAAAGCGATGGAAGAATGGTGCCTGGAGGCCCCACAACAACGAGCTCTGGTCAGGGGCGGAACATTCTATTCGAAAAGCGTGCGGGGGATTTCGCTCCTCTTGCAAAGGTTAATGAAGAAAACCGAAAATCCAGAGCTACAAAAAATGAAAGATGAATTCGCCAATACAAATATGCGATTTCTGGACTTCTTTCTGGAATATGCATCCCACCGGGAAAAGGAAGCGTTTGGCCAGAATTTTGAGGAACCCTATCGCAGAACAGAACGCGATGACCTGAGTCGCGGGCTGGTGAAGATCCTGGCTGGCGACGGACCGATCGTAAATGTTGTAGGACCCTGGACCTGGTCCGATACCACTCTGCCCGCTCTGCCCGAGTATTTCCAACGATTCGGCTACGGTAGCCCCTGAGTCCCTGATTTGTCAGCGAAAAGGATATTGTGGCCCGTCCCCCGGATGAAAAAGCCTGCCCTGCCGGACGATACAAATACCAGAAACCTTTCCTTGCTTCTATGCCGGAAATCAGAATGTTGTAAATATGGGGGAACAGAACCTTGTAGGATTCGAGATCTTCTTTCGAAGCACCGATCTTCTCACCACTTTTGGAATCACCCTTCTGGGTTTGCTATTCGGCAGGCTTCAAATCAAGGGAGTGGGATTTGCGAGCTCGGGCACTCTCATCGTTGCCATGGCCGGGGGTTACTTCTTCCAGTTTCAGCCCATCCCCATACTTCAGGACCTGGGTATTGTGCTATTCTTGCTCTGCGTTGGACTGGAAGCCGGGCCTGGCTTCTTTCGTGCATTCAAGAAACATGGCAGATATTTCGTAACCAATGTCCTGGCGCTCCTGGCTTTCGCAGGCCTGTTCACCGTACTTCTTCTCTGGATAGCTGGCGTGGAAAGCGGTGTGGGCCTGGGTCTTTTTGCCGGTTCTTTCACCTCCTCGCCAGCATTGATTAGCGCCATGCAGTTCAATCCAGAAGAGAAGGTGATCTTCGGCTATGGACTTGCTTACCCTTTCGGCCTTCTGGGTGTCATCGTATTCATAAATATAACCATGAAGTTCCTCCGCCCACGTATGGAACGAGAACTGGCCGGACAATCCAGGATTCATACAGCTGTCTATCGCCTGGAAAAGGAAGAAATGGACGGCAAGATGCTCAAGAATATCGATCTGTTTCATGATCATCAGGTAGTGATTACCGGCATTCTTCGCGACGGAACATTGATGGCTGCCAGCGGCAAGACCAGCCTTGCGGCCGGGGATCTGCTCCGATTGGAAGGCACAGAAGAGAATGTGCAGATGGTTGGAGATGAAATCGGTACCTCGGTGGATCAGGAAGTGACGCTGGACGGCGATCTAAGTACCAGTTCGATCGTCGTCGAAAACCTGGGTGTGATCAATCGATCCTTGAAAGAGCTGGGTATACGTCTGCGATTCAATGCATCCATTGCGAAGGTAGTGCGCTCCGACATTGAAATGTTTCCTTCCCAGGAACTGGAGCTGGAATACGGCGATGTGGTACATGCGGTGGGTAGCCCCTACCAGCTGGAACAGCTCAAGCTTTTTCTGGGAAATGCAGCCCATTCGGTGGCTCCCCGGGTAGATATTGCATCCATGGCAGCCACGCTCTTTCTTGCTTTCTTCCTGGGAGGCATTATAGTACCCATCCCGGGTATGGGCCCCTTCTCCCTGGGGCTGGCCGGCGGAGCTCTGGTTAGCGGTCTTCTTTTTGGCCACTTTGGACGTATTGGCAACCTGATCGGTCGATTTCCTCCCAATGCCACGGCAGTGCTCAAAGATCTGGGGCTGGCGCTTTTCTTTGTTCAGGTAGGATTCGACACAGGTCAAAGTTTCATCAACAACCTTGGTCCGGAGGTGCTTCTATACGCGTTGTACGCCATATTGCTGGCGGTGGTACCCATGGCCGCCAGCCTTGCCTTTGGCCATCTGGCTCTCAAGATATCTATCAGCGAGTGCTTCGGGGTCATCTGTGGGGGAATGACCTTCACCCCTGGCCTGGACATCATCCATCAGGTGGATAGCTCGGAGAAACCTGTAGTAGCCTACTCGGCGGTGTATCCTGTAAGCCTGATTTTGATTATTGCGCTGGTGCAGGGGATGCATCTTGCGCTGGCCTGGCTTGGCTAAGCTCGCTCAGCGGACCAGGTGCCTGCTTCTACCGGACAACAACCTGGATCCAGCGAGGGCCTTCCGGGCTGGCCTACAAGCCTCGGGGCCGTTCCACCCTGGAGCGAAGGCGAAAGAGATAGTCCTTGTACATATCGTAGCTTTCAATAATGAAAGGTAGATTGCTACAGAACCTTACAACGTGTGTGAGAAAAAGATAACGCACCGGTCGAATGATCTTACCCTCTTCCTTCTGTGCTCGTAACACCGCCTTGATCTTGCCCAGAAATAATGAGCGAGTGTCGCGATCGTAGTAACCGCTCTTGCGATAGCGGCAGGTGGCCAGTTCATCAATAAATCCCCTGGCATAGAAAAGAAAGAATTCCGGGTCTTCCTCGGCCTGGCGACGATCCTTCTCGGAGAAGGTATTCAGATAGGTCCAGAGGAGCGTAATCCGGCTGGCGCGGTTGGGATCCCCCAGCTTTTCCTGAGCCTCCTTGTAGAAATCGGAGGCGAGAGCATACTCCACGAAATCCATCCAGGATTCGATACTGGCTTCCACCGTTTGAAATCTGGCAATGTCGTGGACGGTCATAGGCGACTCTGACATAAGATGTATCCGGCCGTGCATTTTTTCAACCTTAATTGCGGCCCGGGATAAAAAACCCATTTCCGAAGTTGCTTTACCAGTACCTGACGGGGGAGAATCTGGAATCCGGAGGAAAACATGCCATATACTGAAGAATTGACCATCGCCGACATCCGGGCCAGGGAAATCCTGGATTCCAGAGGCAATCCCACCGTTGAAGTGGATGTCCTTCTGGAAGATGGAACCATCGGTCGTGCCGCTGTGCCATCCGGAGCCAGTACCGGCGATTTTGAGGCCGTGGAGCTGCGGGATCAGCAGGCGGATCGCTATCTGGGCAAGGGAGTCCAGAAAGCGGTTCGAAACGTAGAGGAGAAGCTCGCCCCACAGCTACTGGACCGAAACGTATTCAAGCAAAAAGAGAACGATCTTCTGATGCTGGAAGTCGACGGCACCGAGAACAAAGGCAATATTGGAGCCAATGCCATCCTGGGCGTAAGCCTGGCCATGGCCCGGGCCGCCTCCAATGCCCTGGGCCTCCCTCTGTATCGCTACCTTGGCGGACCTAATGGCTGCACCCTGCCCGTTCCCATGATGAACATTATCAATGGCGGGGCCCATGCAGACAATGGCGTGGACTTCCAGGAATTTATGATCATGCCTGTGCGCTTCGACAGTTTTCGAGAAGCCCTACGCGCCGGCGCAGAGATATTTCACCATCTAAAAAAGGTACTGCACGACAAAGGTCTGGGCACAGCCGTGGGTGATGAAGGGGGATTTGCTCCCAATCTGAAGTCCAGCGAAGAAGCCGTTGAAGTGATTCTGAAAGCCATTGAGAATGCAGGGTATAAGCCAGGAGAGCAGATTTTCATTGGTCTGGACTGCGCCAGTTCCGAATTCTACGACAAGGCCAGCGGAAAATACAACTATGAAGGCGGTCAGCGTAGCCCCGACGAAATGGTTTCCGTTCTGGAAAACCTGGTTAACCGCTTTCCCATCCGATCCATTGAAGATGGCCTGGATCAGGATGACTGGGATGGATGGAAAAAGCTTACCTCGGCGCTGAGCCAGAAGGTCCAGCTTGTGGGCGATGACCTCCTGGTGACCAATACAAAACGACTGAAGAAAGCCATCGAAAACGACATTGCCAACTCCATCCTCATCAAGGTGAATCAGATTGGCTCCCTTACCGAAACTCTGGAAGCCATTCAGATGGCGACCAGATCCAGGTACACATCCGTAATCAGTCATCGTTCCGGGGAAACTGAAGACGTTACCATCGCCCACATCGCAGTAGCCACCGGGGCAGGACAGATAAAGACCGGATCCCTTTCTCGCACCGATCGAGTGGCCAAATACAATGAGCTGCTGAGAATTGAAGAGGATCTGGGACCCGAGGCGATTTATCCCGGAGAGGATGCATTCTTCAATCTGAAGTAATGCGCGGCCTGCCTCTGAAAGCTGTACTGGTCTGGCTGGCGCTTGCCAGCCTGGCCTACGTACTCCTTCTGGGCGAGGCAGGCTACTTTCACAGGAAAGATCTGGAAAGCCGACTGGCCATGCTCCGGCAGGAAATCGAAGAGCTGGAAACAGAGAACCGGCTTCTGCGAGAAAACTACTATCTGATGCGCCAGGGAGAACAGAAAAAAGAAAAGCAGAAAGATCAAAAAGCGATTATTCTGAAATTCGATCGGGAAGAGCCCAGGAGCGAACCGGAAACGGAGCTTCATATTACCGGCCTGAATCAAATACGAGTTCTGTACTGGTTTGGCACATTGTTCGGAGCACTGCTTGTGCTGAGTCTGGCCTTCGCCTATCAAAGGAACCTTATGCGCAGGAATCCGGAAAGCTCTCCTGAAATTGAATTGCAGGATGGGTCCGGAACGGAGAACCGTAACGAAGGAACCTGAAAAGGGTTCCGCCGGCCGATGCCGCAAAACGAAGTCATAGAACTGTATTCGAAACCTGAACCCAAAAGACCGAGAGGAACAAATGAGCAAACAAAGCGACCTACTGGATCAATTCAATCCCGTCCATTCCGAAATCGACCGAAAGTTTCTGGAGAAGCGACAGATCTATCTATGGGGGGGCGTGGACGACGATTCGGCCCGTTATCTTATTGATCGATTGCTGTATCTGGAAGCGCTGGATCCCGGAAAAGACATTACAATGTTCATCAACAGTCCGGGTGGCGTGATTACTTCCGGAATGGCCGTTGTGGATACAATGCATATGATCAGTTCCGATGTCTCCACTGTTTGTATGGGTCTGGCTGCCAGTATGGGCGCCGTCCTGCTCACCGTTGGAGCCCGGGGAAAAAGAATGGCCTGGCCTCATGCCAGAATCATGATTCATCAGCCATTGATCAGCGGTCAGATTGTAGCGCCGGCCATCGACATCAAGATTCATGCAGAAGAGATACGAAAGACCAGAGAAGAGATAAATCGTATCATTGCGGATACAACCGGCCGCCCCATGGAGCAGGTGGAGCGGGATACGGATCGAGATTTCTATCTGACCGCAAAAGAAGCCATGGATTACGGAATCATAGATTCCGTAATGGAACAATTCCCTACCTGATTTGGAAGCATAAGGGATCGATCTGGCCATTTCAGCCAGATCGGTCATCGGTAGAATTCCTGTAAGTTAAGAGGGCAAGAGCGGCGAAAAGCCTGCCGATCGCGCCATGGGCTTTGCCCCTGGCAAGAGCAAGCTCAGACTATTTTCCGGGATCCTGGAAAGACTGGATGAGTTCGTAGATCGCTTCTTCGGACTCTGCATTCAGAATCTTCTGACGAAAGCCTTCATCGTTGAACATCCTGGCTATAGAAGCCAGAGTCTTAATGTGCCGGTCGAAGCGGTTGCGTGGCATGAGCAGCAGAACTACGATCTGAACTGGTTCATCGTCCACGGCCTGGAATTCCAGGGGCCGAGTCAGAACTGCAAGAGACACAACAACGTCGTCCACCCACTCCGATGAGCAATGCGGGATAGCTACGCCAAGCCCGATTCCAGTGGACATGGAAACCTCTCTTTCTCGGAGGCCTTCCCATACCCGGTCGGTGCTACCTTCCATGGGAGTGCCACCCAGAGTTCGGCCCAGCATGTCCCTTAAGAATTCCAGCTTATCATCGCTACGTTCTGTGTAGCGATAAACGGAGCCGGGAGTCAGAAGTTCCTGTAATTCCATCATTCAGGAGCCTGAAGCAGAACTCAGCTTCTGTGGGCAGGCTTCTTGACGGTGTAGATTTCGTCTTTAATGGGGAGCTCTTTCTTCAGGTTCTTGATGTAAGGAAGCAAGTCACCCATCTCTTTGTAATGCTCGCAATTGGGCATCATTCGTCGGGCCACGGTGAAGTACTTGTAAAGCTTCTCTTCTCCCGAGCGCTTGGACCATTTCTTTTTGTTGCATCTTACCCGGAGGATGTATTTATCCTGCTCTGCTTCGTACTGACGTACGACGATGCAATGGGCACAGTTGGCGCAGTATACTTTTTCGCCAGTAGACATAATGACTCCCTGATTCTATTCTGGAGGTGAAAGACCAATATTCCGGAAAACCCCTGGGGGTCAAGACTTCTTCCGATCCTTATCGAAAAAGTTGGTATGAATATACTTCTGAATCAGCTCCAACTTCTCGTCGTCCGGATTGAGAAAGGCCAGGCCAACATATTTTCCCGAAGTGCGGCTCACCTCTCCTTCAAAGGTAACCATTCGCTCCAGCAATCGGAAACGAATTTTGACCCGGTCCCCCTGATAGAGAGTGGAGCGACTGCTGAAGGAAAGTCCGCCTATTCCAATATCCACAAGATGGCAGGTCTGATAGGCATCCGAGTTTCCAATGGCAAATTCGGCTTCGGCATCTATCTGGGCGCGGGCCTTCTTTCTCTTTTGCTGCGCCGGATCCCGAAAATGCAAAGAATCGTTGAAGAAAGATCCCCCACTCATTGTGTCAGAGAACCCCGCATTGCGTGGATGTCAAAATCAATACCGTGGTGTTACTACATCAAAGAATATATTCTGCTGAAAGAAAGTCAGCAGCGACCCCGCCCTGATGCCTGCGGAAAGCGCCTTCTCAGGGCTCTTGCGAGGCGTATTGACGCTGAAGGATTGCCCGGGGGCGCTCAGGGTGAGTGGCGGTTGGCCACCGGGGCCCTCCGGCCCCGTATTGTACTCTCAGGTTTCTTGAGTTTGATGAGTCAAAGCCTGCAGTCGCTTCTCATAGTTGACAGGCAGACGGATGGGCATGTCGAAATGCTCAAGGATGGCATTGACGGAAATATAGAGGAATCCCGCCGCATAGATGGCCATAAACGGAATCAAGAAAGGCTTCTCTACCAGCACCGAAAAGTAGATGGATACGATGCAATAGATTCCCATGGCCAGTTCCAGAAAGACTGTGGGGTCCATGGGGATACGATATTTCATTCGCTGCAGTAGGCGATCTGATGCGGATTCAATACGATACTTGGGAGTGCGCTTGAATCCCGATTTAATGCCGATCAGCGCTTCGATGAAGGCCCGGGTATTGTTGATAGCAATGCCGGTTCCAATCATAATCAGGAAGGGAATCCAGATAATTCGAGTCTTCCAGTTAATGTACAGTTCGCGCTGCGAATAGATGTAGAAGAAGGTCGGGCCAAACGTGGATATACTGAGAAATGTGGCCGCTCCGAATAGCACGGAAATGGACACGTCATAGATACTGAAACCCGTCCACTGATCCATAAGGAGCAGGGGCATGGCCAGCAGAATGTTCAGAATCATCAGTGGATGCACCGAATAGCTGAGCAAGTGAATGATGGCTTCTGCTTTGATCTTCCAGCTAAAGTCCGCGCGCCAGATTCGCGGGATGAGTTTCAAAGCAGTCTGAATACTGCCTTTGCACCAGCGAAACTGCTGGGACTTGAAGGCTGCGATGGTGGCTGGCAGCTCCGCAGGATTCACTACATCGCGGAAGTAGCGGAATTGCCATCCTGCAAGCTCTGCTCTGTAGGAAAGATCGAAGTCCTCGGTTAGAGTATCTGCCTGCCAGTTACCAGCATCTATGATGCACTGTCGTCTCCAGATGCCGCCGGTTCCGTTAAAGTTCATCCAGAGCTTGGTGGCATTGCGCGCAACCTGTTCGATAACGAAATGGCCGTCGATACCGAAGGACTGAGCCATGGTAAGCAATGAGTAGTTATCGTTAATGTGGCCCCAGCGAGTCTGAATCATTCCGATTTCAGGATCCACGAAGTAGGGCATGGTCTTGATCAGAAAGTCAGGAGCAGGCAGAAAGTCTGCATCAAATATTGCGATGTAATCGGAGCGGGTCTTTTCCAGACCTTCGCGCAGAGCCCCCGCTTTGTGCCCTTTCCTGTCGGTGCGGTGGATGTGCTGAATGTTAAAGCCAGCACGCTTGTAGGATTGAACCAGGCTTTCTGCTTTTTCTTTTGTTTCGTCGGTGGAGTCGTCCAGAACCTGGATTTCCAGCTTATTTTTGGGCCACTGAATCCTGGTGGTGGCTTCAATCAATCGATCGACGACGTAGAATTCGTTATAGATAGGTAACTGAATGGTTACAACCGGGATCTCTCTGGCAGGTGTCTTCTTTAGATCCAGGGGCTCATATTCAACGTTGGAAAGACAGTACTCATGGTTTTTTCTATAGAGAAAGACCATAAGATAAGCGTGTACACCAAAGATGAACAGCGCTACAATGTCGAAGGAATAGAACATTATGATTAGAATAGCGATAGTATCCATACAGGGCCTGCCAGTGGTTGTGACCACTTCGCAAGAGGGCCTTATGGGGTCAACTTCTTCATCCTGCGATGAATCGGGAAATCCAGGAATTGCAGCCTGTAGTAATGGCCGGCCAGATATAGCATGCAGGACTCTCTGATGTGATTCAGGACCGAGAACCGGTGTAGAAACACTAACGTGGATCGAGTAGAATTAGATATCGACCTCTGTACTCCCGGATCTCCCATTGATAACTGACGTTTACCCAATCCTCTAATTCTTCTGAAGAAATGGAATAACGATGAGGAGCCTGTACCACTATAAAGGGTAAAGGCTCATCGGTGTGGGCCTTCTGAAGGCCGTGCAGAAAGGCATCCAGTTTGGGGCATTGGTCCCGGCTCCAGAAACTGTAAGGAAGATCCAGAAAGCACACCGTGTTCGGGGATCGAGCCTCCAGAATCATCGGTGGAGTACGTAAAAAGTCTTTGTTATGCAGAGTCACCGGATATTCCCGGCATACCTTGCGTAGCCAGGAAAATCGGGACCGGTCCAGCTCCACCATATGCACAGGCTGAAAGCCCCGGCTCAGCGCTTCCAGGCCCATCTGGCCCGACCCCGTGCAAAGATCCCAGAACGGGCCCGAACTTCCCCGATTGTTTAGCAGCTGAAAAACCGCTTCCTTTAAGAGAGAAGGGGTAAAATGTCTATGGCCGGAGACGGCCGGCGGTAGAGGGATTTTTCGGCCCCTGAACTGGCCGCCACTAATAGCAATGCTCTCGGATTTCAGTCCCACTTCCGGGTACGAACCTTTCTAAGATACTTCCAGTGCCCTAGATACAAATAGGTAAATACGATTCCGAAAACCACGGAACCAATGACCACTTCATAGACCCGGAGCTGGGCTTTCCAGAAGAGGAACTTCAATGTGACTGCTCCCGGATTCCCGAGCACCAGCAAAAAGAGCACCAGAAAGGCAAACAGAAGTAATGTAAATCGGACGGGCATGGAATCAGAGCTGCGTCACATTCACGCTACCACACATAGGGCAGACCATTACGTCCGTGTCCACTTCTTCTGCGGCAGGCTCTTCCCAGCGATAGTCGCAGTCCTCGCAGACAAAACTGACAATGTCCAGTTCCTCGCGTTCTTCGTCCTCGTCCCAATCCAGTTCCTGGTCGAATTCTTCGTCCATCATATGCGCTGTCCAAATTTGAAATGAAGCCTGCCACTACAACGAAAAAACCCGCACAAGTTGCAGCAAAGCCGGCCCCTTTAATTCGAAGTTCCTGATTCCAGATTTCATCCTCATTCTGATTTTCGGACCGGAATTATCCACAGAGTCAAACGTCCCCACTCTTGCTGCGGCGGATCTTGCGCCAGCGTGCCTCAGGGGAGCTGGTCTTGCCGGGGAAGGCGATCCAGAAACTCTATTTCTTCCGCCGGCAATTGCTCCTCTCGTAGCGAGGTAATGGAAGGTTGATCTCCACACAGGGGGCAGGAAGCGTCCCGAGAAAACGGAATCCTGCGGAAGCTGGATTCCAGCATATCGAATTGGAGCAAATGACCAAACAAGGGTTCTCCCACTTCCAGAAGTATTTTTAGAGCTTCGGCGGCCATGGCAGACCCTACCAGGCCGGCCATGGCGCCCAGTACGCCGGCATCGGCGCAGGTAGGCACCGCATCGGAGGGTGGAGCAGTGGGAAAGAGGCAGCGGTAGCAGGGCCGCCCTACAGAGTCACTGGAAATACCCGGAGCGATG
>JAGRNE010000102.1 GCA_020440915.1 Leptospiraceae bacterium
CTCCAGGTCATCTTTCATCGTGCTGATGGAGGCCTCCACCCTGGCAATCTGGTCAATGAGATCGCGAATCTGTTTCTTTTCGGACTCGTTAGGCACCTCGAGTTCGGTAAGGGAGGGGGCGCTGTCCGGTTTATCTTGCTCTGCACGATAGCCATCCTGCGGCGCAAAGAGGATCGTGCCGACGAGGACGGTGAAACTGATGGCTCGTAATCTGGTCATGACTGGTAACATTCTGGCGAAAGATGCCCTGTCTTTTAATATCGGTGTTTTTTCCAATTTTTCATTGAATTCTTTGTGGCCCTCTGTAGGTTGTTGCCCTGGACTCTGTTTATGGAAATCAGTGTAAAGAAAAACGAGAATCAGATTTTGTTCGAACTGGAGGGAAGTCTGGACATTTACACTTCCCTGGATCTCAAATCGTCTCTAGAAGAGAATGTAAAAGAGAATAACCCGGACGTTGTGATCGACCTGGATAAATTAACCTACATTGATTCCAGCGGCATTGGCATCCTTATCAAAGCCCTGAACTATATTCAGGGATTGAACGGAAAGCTTTGTGTGGCCAACCTCAAGCCTGCCATCGAGAAGGTCTTCAAAGTAAGCGGTCTCACTTCCTACTTCGAGATTCTTTCTGCCGACGAATTCAAGTCACGTTACTCTTTTTAGGATCTGGAATTCCAGACCGCCTGGATTTCTTCGGTTTGCGTCATATAGTAACTGTTGCTACCTGGTAATACCGGGTGCCCATCATGCCGCCTCTGCAATAGGAGGCGGCTTTCTTCTAATTGGCCGGTGGGACTTCGCTTAAGAATGCATCCCATACGGCTATTAGCTGATTTCCCGGCCCGGGGCGTAGCTCAATGTGTAACCTTCGGTCCGGCATCCATTCCCGGCTCACCGGAATAATCAACGGCGAGGCCGGCTGACTACCTGCACCGAATACCTGGGTGCTGATCTTGCGTTCATTCACCCAGATCTCCAGGAACTGCACCGGAAGCTCGGTGGATTCGGGGAGCCGGATTTCTTCTGTCGAGGGATAACAATGGGGTTCCAGGGGCCGGTTTCGCGTTCCTTGCTTGCGAAAAGACACGAAGTCTATGTAAAGATACGTCCGTCCGGAACCGGGAGCGAATAGCTCAAAATGGGAGCCTTTCTTGCTCACTACCTCTGCCTCGGAATCCGCCAGCTCTCGTAGCGGGCAGTCAGGAGTGATTTCCAGCCCTCTCTGGGAAGCCCAGATTTCCAGTTCCCGGGCGGTAATGAACAGCCCCATTCGCGCTTCTTGCCCAAAGTCCAACTCCCGGGGAAAGGCACCGGAAGTCCGATCCAACCCGGTTTGCGGTTCGGTGTTCGAAGAAGAGGGAGAGCTCAGGGGGCCCAGGAAGGCCCAGCCGGAGGCTGCCAGCAGGGCCAGCCTGGCCAGCGTTGCTGGAAGATATCGATGCGCCGCCATTGATGCTAGTATCGGCAGATTTTGGCTTTTCGGAAGTCTTCCGTCCGGCTCCGCGAATCGCTCTCAGCCGGTCCGGGCCTCCGGCTTTTCTGCGATGGTTGGCCAGGCGCTTCCAGGCAAAGCTTTCCATCGGACGGAAGGCCGCGGTGAAATCCATGCCCGAGCAAATGTAGCGATGAGCCGAGCCGGCTCAATTCTATTAATTAGAAGAAAGGATTGGAATGCTTCTCTTCGTATATGCGTGTGAATCCGCCATGGCCGGGAATGACCGCCGTGCCATCGTCCAGAGTGAACAGGCGACCGCGAATGCTTTTCAATATGGCCTCGGAATCTCCGCCCGGCAAATCCGTGCGGCCGATCCCTCCGGCGAACAGAGTATCGCCGGAAAAAACCAGACCTTCTACGGAAAAGCAGCAGGAACCCGGAGTATGGCCAGGTGTGTGCAACACATGCAGCCTGTGGTTGCCCACCGGAAGTTCCATACCATCTTCCAGATCCAGATTGATGGCTTCCTTTGCATCCATGGGCGGCAGTCCGAACCATCCGCACTGCATGCCAAGGTTACGATATAGAAAGCTATCTCCCTGATGCAGTCCTATCTGGATTTCTGCGTTTGGATTTACCTCCCGAAGTCCTTCCGCCAGACCATGGGTGCCCAGACAATGGTCAAAGTGGGCATGGGTATGGACAATGCGCGAGACAGTAAGGCCCCGTTCCTTCAGGACTTTCAGTATCTTTTCCTCTTCGCCCCCCGGATCTACAACGATAGCTTCCTTGCTGCTCTTGCATTCGATGATGGAACAATTACAGCCCAGGGGCCAGACCGGAAAGGAGGTAACCGTGAAATTCTCAAGCTCAAGTAGGTTTGCCTGCACCAGTCCAACAACCGGGGAAAATTGGCTGGAGACAAGTGTTTTCATCTTTACGGATTCCCGGCGACGATCCAAACCAAGGCATGAAGAAATCAATTGTCCGTCAGGTCCTGATTCTGACTCTCTTGAGCGCGGCTCTACTATCCGCAGGATGTTATAACAACGTACGCAGTCCGGGCCCCACGAACGGCTTTACTACGTTTCAACTGGATTCGGATGACTATCAAATCGTCGGAACCGTGGAAGCGGAAGGTACGATCTACAGCATTCTGGGTCTGTTCAACTATGGCGGGCAGGGCTTTTCGGCGCTGCGCAAGAAGGCTCTGGAAATGGGGGCCGATGACGTAATCAATGTTCAAAGCGATCTGGAAGTATTCGGCATTCTGTTCTTCGTGTACAATGAGTTCCGCTGGAAAGCCACGGGAACAGCCATTCGATACAGATCCGGCATTCGCGCCGCCGAATAAAGATAGGGGAATACGGCACGAAAACGCGGGCTCGGAAAGTCCATCTGGGCCCGTTCGAACGTCTTCGCCCTTTCCAGAAATCCGATTCGGTTTGACCGCATTCGCCTTTCATGCGTCGAAAGGTGCATGAAAAAACTAAACTATCTGCTCGGACTTGTTCTGAGCCTTTCTTTACTTCTGGGCGCCGGTTGTACGCCAGAGGAGGACAATAGTGGCGATGCGCTTCTGCTTCTTCTTCTGGCCACTCCGCCTGCCTCCGTTCGTTTCACCAACAACAGCGGATCTACCGTCACCTATGCGCTGCATCCGTCCTCAAGTTGTACCGATACAGCGATGCTGACTTTCACTGTGGCCAACGGAGCTACCAGCGAATACCAGTCGGTAACCACCACACATTCCTTTGCCATCAATCGAAACAGCAGCACCTGTTCTTCGAAGCTGAATCTGGAAAGAGGGAAGCAGTATACGATTACGGATACGGGAAGTGACTACACATTCTCCGAGCCAATCCAGACCGGTTTGACCCTGGAGCCACAGAAGCTGGACTATTGAGCAATTTTCGGAAACCAGGCAATGAACAAACGGCGGGTCGCCTTCCTGCCCTCTTTAATCAGGAGTGGAGGCGCCGCTGGCTCTGTCAGGGCTATGCCGGAGATTTGTAACGTCTGGTAGATGCCTCGTATTACAGAAAGGATAATCGCCTTCCAGGTTAGAGTTCAAGCTTTCAGGCTTCCTTCCGCCGCTTTCTCCGGCCTTCGACTACCGGTCCACAGCGATTGATCCAGAAGCTCATCGCGATGGATGTTTCCCAGCGCCGCCAGAAGAGAATTTTTGATCTGCGGGCTGGTTTTTTCCAGATTCGCAAGCATGGTTTCCATCTGCTTTCTTCGCGCTCCTTCCTGGGAGCCGCAGAGGTTGCAAGGAAGCACGGTCCATCCCTGAATCTCCACGAAGGCCCGAATGTCGTCTTCAGATACGCCGGCCAGAGGACGAATGACACGTAAATCCCCTTCTTCGATTCGGTACACCGGAGGCATGCTGCCAAGTTTGCCATTAAAGAAAGCGTTCATCAGAAAAGTGCTCAGAAGATCTTCTCTATGATGACCCAGGGCAATGCGGTGACACCCCAGTTCCCGGGCCAGGCGATACAGGACGCCGCGGCGCATGCGGCTGCACACCGCGCAGTAGGTTTTCCCTTCAGGAGTTAATTCCAGTACAGTGGAATAAGTATCCTGATACTCGATATGAAGTTCGTATCCAGCCGAGCCAACCAGTTCTCTGAGAGGAGCGGGATCGTGTCCGGGCTGACCCTGGTCCAGATGCACCGGAACAAGTTCGAAGTGAATGGGCGCCTTCTTCTGAAACTCCTGCAAGATATGAAAAAGAAAGAGGCTATCCTTGCCGCCACTCATAGCCACCATGATTCGATCGTGATTCTGGATGAGATCGTAGTCATGTATGGTCTTTCCTACCTGCCGGTTCATGGCGGCAAAAAGCTGCTCTTCGGTTTTCCGGATCATAGGTCAGACCTCTGACATTGCCAATTTTGAGCCATTTCTTTCTGGAAGCTGCCAGGGCAGAAATCCGTTTCAAGCCAGGGATTGACTTGCAGGATAGCTCCCGGCCTGCTGAAATGGGAATCATGTCGGTTCTGGACCAGTTGAAACGGGTGACTCTGGAAAAATATCCCCAGAATCAAGTGATCTTCAAGGAAGGGGAGACATCCGGGGACAGCATGTACTTTGTATTTGAAGGCATCATCGGAATCTTTCGCGGAGAAGGATCCGAGGAGCGTCAGATCAACTCCATTGGTCCTGGAAAATTCTTCGGGGAGATGGCTTTGATACGAGCCCAACCCAGAATGGCCACTGCCCGGGTGGTGAGTCCGGAAGCGAAACTGGGAGTTATCAACAAGAGCATTCTTTACAAGCTTTCCGGTTCCAGTCCGCAGTTCCTGTTCTACTTGCTACGTCATGCTGTTGATCGATTAATCAAATCCGAAGATACGCTTCAAAAGATTACCGAGGAACTGGACCGGGAAAAGGGTCGGAGGGGCATTAGCTAATGTCGCTTAACATCTTCGAATACGTCAACAATCTGGCCACGGCCTGGTACAAGCAGAGCGAAGCCATTTTTGTCCAGGGCGAGGAGTCCGACGGCAAGATGTATTTTGTCTCGGAAGGGGAATTGAGCGTATCCAGAGAGATCGAAGGTGCGGACTACACCATCGCTACCCTGGGCCCTGGCGCTTTTTTTGGCGAAATGGCCATTCTTAACCGGAATCCCCGTTCCGCCACCATTCGCGTTGTGAGCAAACATGCGAAGCTTGGTTACATCGATGAGCCCATGTTTCTGCGGATTTCGCGAAACGATCCAGTCTTTCCTTTTTCCTTGCTCAAGCTTATCCTGGAAAGGACAGCGGAAGTGGAAGATGATATAGCGGCGGCTCGCCACAAGCTACACCAGCTCAAGTCCGGCGGAAACGATCCTTTCTCCATGGTTTGAGCGAATCGCCTGCCGGACTGATTTGCAGCTATTTGAACTATTTGTGATCGCTTCAAATCGTTCGCTTTAGTGGGTGTGGGCCATAAAAAAATCTTCGATAAACTCAATGACCTCAAAGACCATGCCGTCCGAATACAAGAGCCCCTTTTCCGACGCTACCGCCTTCGCCGAGAATGAACATGCCCGGGCTATTCGCGACAAATTCCCGGTAGCTCCGGGCCACAGCCTGATCATCAGTCGTCGCATTGTTTCGCGCTACGATGCCTTGAATTCGGAAGAGAAGCGAAGCATGTGGGATCTTGTGGATGAGGTGCTGGATCGTCTTAAAGCTGAGACCGGCGCCACAGATTTTAATATAGGAATCAATATGGGACCGGCTGCAGGACAGACCGTCTGGCATGTGCACATCCATGTTATTCCTCGCAATGCAGGCGATGTGGAGGATCCCCGGGGTGGCGTTCGCGGCGTCATCGCAGAAAAGCAGAAGTACTGATAGGCCTGCAAGAGGAGGGCCGGAAAAGGGTCAGGATGCGGGCGAGTAGGTCCACAGGTTGCCAGGAACCACTTCTTTCAGCTCGGAATGCTGGTTTTCAATGTGAGTCAGGATGATGGCAGGCCATTGCTCCTTTTCCGGGAGAGAATCTCGGACAATTCTCTTCATCAGTCTTTCGGATTCTGCCCGAGTAAGGGGGTCTTCGCCTGCCATGATTGCCCGCAAATGATTCAGGAGGCGATCCTTTAGATCGTCAGTAAGGTCCGGTAGTCGATTGGATTTGCTGGAATTGATAGACGGGCTGGCCGGAAAAAGATTCCAGAAGTCATTTCTGGGAAAGAAGCTGAATGGGAGGAGGTGGTCTATGTGGAGACGGCTTTCGCTCAGCGTATCCCCTGAATAGATGCAGCGATTCAGCCCCTGGGCCAGGAGATGCTTTCTGTATACCGAAACCCGGTGTGGATCTCTTTGAAATTCCAAGTCGGCAAAAGGATAGTGGAGGGTGAGATCAGCGCCCTGGCTGTTGTTGCCTTTCCTTTTCAGAAATTGCTGACAGGTATGTATCCATCGCAGGTTGATCGTATCTCGCAGTAAAACACGCGAGCGAGCCAGTTCCTCGAAATGTGAATTTGAAATCAGAATAAAGGCGAATTCAGATTCGATGAGTCTATCCAGGGTCAACCTTTCATGTTTATGGTGACTGGCCTTCGTATTCGCCCGGCGCAGTTGTTGCGGATAGGAAGCAGCGAAATCGAAGACAGTGCTCTGCTCGGGAGAACCACTGACCAGCCCCAGGCTTGTGATTTCTTGTCCGGCAACATTCCGAATATAAGTGATGGGATTTCTTATTAGCAAATTCCGGACTTCAACAAGAATCTCGAGTTCGGTCTCTTCCAGTGTGTGTTCCGGATCATGGAGGAACTCTAACCACTTTTCGAAGGAGGCGGGATTCTTGAGTTGTAACATTTCCACGCCTTGCTCGGCATCCCGGATCAATGCGGAGATCCTGGCCTCCGTTGTCTCTCCGCCGATCTGTGGAACTTCCTCGGACTCCAGGTACCAGTAATAACGTAGGAAACGTAGCGCCAGCCAGAAGAGCGGAATCATTTGAAAACCCAGCTGCCCCGGCTCGCGAGGATGTTCGAAGACATAATCCGTAATGGCCCGCAAAAGGCCCAGCTTGTAAGTAGAGGTGGTGCGCCCGTTTTCAAGGATATTTAGAACATCGCGTGTTATGCCCATAGCAGCATTCACCGAGGCCGATGCTGTGTGCCTCTGCCGGCGGTGATAAAAAGCGCCGTGCAGGACTCTCTTACGTTCGCAGTATGCCAGACTCCAGGTTCGTTGATGGCATACATACCCTCTTCCAGCATTAGCGAAGATTGGGCGCCATCTTTTTCCTGGATCAATTCCATGGAGCCGCGAATGCAATACACGACTTCGCTTCCTTCTGGATGCATTTCCCAGCTATCCCAGGAATCGGAAAAGGTGTGTTCGGCCACCAGACGCGCTTCGGCTCCATCGCTGGAATGCTCCTCTACGTAGTTGGCGTACCATTCCATTCCCGTAATGGGACTCTGGACTTCGGCTGTAGCTCCCAGACCCAGATGGATGGGATTCTGCGATAGCTTTCTGGCTTTTTCCATGCTAACCGTCCTCAGGATTGCTGAATCGAATTCTCTTTAATCGCCCTGAAGATCATTGTGGAACGGTAAAGAGTAATAAGCTAGAATTTTTTTAGTGTGAGAACGATATACCAGCGACCCATGTATTTTCGGCCGCGGCGATCCTGTAAAAAGAAAATCAGGATGTACTGTCTATGGCTGCTCAGATCCACCGGCACAAGCTTATGGTTCAGATTCTCCGGCGGCTCCAACGTCAGATTATAACCTGCATCCTGCAACTCCTGGATAATGGAGGAAGCGATCTGGTTGGAGAATTCGAGCAGCACAGAATCGGCCATGCCCCGTTCGCTGAGGTTCACTCCGAATCTTTCAAAGATCACCGGCAGCATTTTGAGCTTGGTGTAACCATCCATACCCAGATAGAGTTTTCCCTGCACATCGCCGCCGAATCCAATGCCGGAACAGGCTTCATAGCAGAGCCCTTCATTTCTGGAAGGACCATACGCCTCTCGCACGGCATGTAATTGAAGGTTCTCTTGAACGAATTCAGTGAATCCACGCGCCAGTGTGATGACGATCTTTTCGTCCAGCAATGGATCCATGGGAAAAAACAGAGGAAGGACTTTGCTCGAGGGGGGACTTGAACCCCCACAGGATTGCTCCCACAAGCACCTCAAGCTTGCGTGTCTACCAATTCCACCACCCGAGCGTGAGCATAGATTTTTCCGGGGCTCACTGCGGTCGAGTAAAATCCCTGCTAGCGGCTTCACGGACTCATCCACCAACTCCGATCGCCGGGACTCCTGGCTTGCCGGGCCGCCTCCGGATTCATGGGGCCAGAAAGCACCTGCGCCGATCCGCCGACTCGAGACAGGGATAAGGCCTGAGCGCCAGCGATGGAAAGCCTGGAAAGACAATGGGCTGGACAGCGCAGACCTGGATGCGGGATTGCATCATGGCAGCCCGAAAAAAGCAGCATTCCCTTCCGCCTGAAATTCAGAAATCCGTGGATTCCGGCCAGCTTATGGTTTCGGTTTCCGGAATTCGGGGCACACTTCCAGGAGGGTTTCGTCCGGACCATCTGGCCCGGTTTATCCAGTCTAATGCGGCCATTACCGGGAAAACCATCGTGCTGGGAAACGATGCTCGGCCGTCCGGAGATGCGCTTCGCAATATGATTCAGGGAATCCTGGTCCTTTCTGGAAAAGACATTCTTGATACAGGTCTGGCTCCGACTCCGACGGTGAAGGCTGTGGTTGCGCAAAAAAAGGCGGCAGCCGGAATTATTGTAACGGCGTCTCACAATCCCATTGAATGGAACGGCTTAAAGTTCTTGAAGAAAGGAGGCTTCTTTTTTGGCTCCCAGGAATTGGAAGCATGGAAGGTAGCCCTTTCGCTGGCGCAAGATACTACCGTTCCTCCAGCAAAACTGGGTCGGATTCAATCGGTGGACGGCATTTCGCTGCACATTGAAGCAATACTCAAGAGAATTCCCAACGTTGCCCAGATCCGAAAAAAGAAGTATCGGGTGGTCGTGGATGGCGTTGGCGGGGCTGGCCGGGAAGCGCTACCGCTCATGTTGGAAGCTCTGGGCTGCAAGGTGATTCGCCTGAACTGCGAAGATGTTTTTGGCTTTCCCAGGCCTCCAGAACCCACTCCTGCTGCTCTCAAAGAGTTTGGTAAACTATGCAAGAAAGAGAAGGTCGCCGCTGGATTTGCTCTGGATCCGGATGCGGATCGTCTGGTACCTGGAACAGCCCTGTCGGGAGCCATCAACGAAGAATATACTCTGCCTCTTGCATTGATGGGATATGTGCAGAGCGTGCGAAAAGGTACTTTGTCATCCGGTAATGCGAGTCGCAAGAAAGGAACCCATGGCGCTGGTGGTGGTGGGAGATCGCAATCCCGGGCAGGCCGATCTCCGGCGGCCCGCGGATCCCAGAATGGCTCCAATCGCAAGGGAGTGATTGTAAATCTTTCTTCTTCGCTTCTCACTGCTCTCGTGGCGCAGGAAGCCGGACTGCCTTTTATGCGCGCGCCGGTGGGCGAAGCCAACGTTGTAGAATCCATGCTTAACTCAAAGGCGGTTTTCGGAGGCGAAGGGAACGGAGGGGTAATCGATCCTGCACTGCCCTCTTTTGGAAGGGATTCTCTGGCGGGCGCTGCATGGATACTTTCGGCCATGGCAGAATTTAATATGGATTCCCTGGATTCCATGCTTCAGCATCTTCCCGGTATCCACATGATAAAGGAAAAGATTCAAATGCCAAAAGCGAAAATACCCGCCGCCTTTCAGAAGTTGAAAAAGGCTCTGGGTAAAGGCGCCGCCATTGATGAGAGAGATGGGCTGTGGCTTGGATTCGATGAAGGCTGGGTGCATCTGCGGGCCAGCAATACGGAACCCATTGTTCGGCTTATCGCGGAAGGTCGAAATGCATCTGTGCTGGAAGAACTCCATGGGCGATGCAGGCAGGCCCTGGGAAAATCCTGACCGGGCATTTTCTTCCCATTGTTTTGCTGGCAACCGGGAAGCTGATTACCATACCATTTCTCAGATGGTATGGACCGGCTTTTTCTCTCGGACATCCTTCCGGACAGGGTTGCTTTGCCAGCCTGCAGGAGACTGAATTGTCTCAAAGCGAAGAGCGGTTTTATCTCTCCTCAATCTAAACGCCAGGGCACCGGATTTTCTGGTATCGGCAAAAATCAGCGCTGGTTCTCTCATGTCGGCTCTCATTAACGGATTTGGAGGGGGCGATGCGAAATGCACTTGACGAACAGGGGGATTGGACTGGAATTCTTGCCATCCTGCCGGACCCGGGTCCCGCTCTCAGAAAAGGAAGATTCATGGAAGATCTTACTCAAAATTCGAATTCCGCTCAGCCGACGCTCCCTGGCGATCCAACGGAAAAAAAGAAACCGGGAACCTTCGGTAACGTTGCCTGGGGGCTGGGTGCACTATTGATGCTGTGCATAGTCTCTCTTCTATCGATCCTGAATACAACACTACAGGGAACGGTTCCCCTGGGAGATGGTCGGGCCCTGCCTTATCTAGTGGGAACGGCCATGGCATCCTTTCTCGTGGTTGGAGTCGTTGTTGCGCTTTTTATGATCGGTAAACGCTTTCGCAATTTTCGCTCCATCGCGAAGATAGCGTTTTTCACGGCGCTGATTCTTGCCCTGGGAGGGATCAACAACGTGAGTCGTAGCGCAAACAAGCTCCGTAGCGCCGATCCTACAGGTGGCAATGTGCAGCAGAAGCCCTAGCGAACGGTTCAGAAATCGGTTCAGGCTCTGTGCATGGCGCTTCCGCGAAACTGTATCCAAAAAGTCACACTGTAGCTGTAGCCCTACGCAAACAATGTTAAGCGAAATCTGCGGACAAAAGTGGCTCTTTCCTACTTGATCCAAAATCCCGCAGTCAAAACCTGCCAGGCATGTGTGGAATCGTGGCCTATGCAGGGCCCAAATCAGTTCATTCCGTCCTTCTGGTAGGTCTTACCCGGCTGGAATACCGTGGATACGACTCGGCAGGCATTGCTACCATAGACAAGGGGGAACTGGAAGTCCGAAAAGAGAAGGGCAAGATCAAGGAACTGGAAGATCTGCTGAAGATCAAGCCCATTGAAGGGATGGCTGGGATCGGTCATACCCGCTGGGCCACCCACGGGCAGCCCAGCAAGGGAAATGCCCATCCTCATACGGATTGCAAGAACCGCATGGCTCTGGTTCATAACGGAATCATCGAAAACCATCATATACTGCGACACGAACTCACAGCTGCAGGCCATCTCTTCCATACAGACACAGATACCGAAGTCATTCCTCATCTGATTGAAGAAGAACTGAAGAAAACCGGCGATCTAAAGGAAGCCATTCGCAAAGCAGTGGTGCGCCTGGAAGGACGCTATTCCTTTTGCCTGGTGCACGATGATTACCCGGATACGGTTTTCTTTGCCCGAGATGGATCTCCTCTGGTTTTCGGACAGGGGAACGGAGAAACCTTTCTGGCCAGCGACATCCTGGCTGTGATTCCGCAGGCCAAAGAGCAGTTCATCATTGAAAACGGCCAGTGGTGCTGGATGGATCGGAAGGGAATGCATCTTTTCGATGCGGCTGGCGAGCCCGTGG
>JAGRNE010000103.1 GCA_020440915.1 Leptospiraceae bacterium
GTGGCCATCTACTCGGCGGGCACTTCATTTTACCGGGCCGTGCTTTCCATCTATGTTGTGGCCATTATGGTCAGTGTGGGTACCATCGTATTTCAGGATCGAGTGGTGACTCCCTCCAACAGGCAGGCCCAGGACTATCTGGCACAATACAAAAAGAATACAAGTCAGGTGCGGGACGTAGTCTGGCAGCGAAACCTGCGAGGAAAGGAAGGCTACTATTTCCTGTACTTCTTTGACCGGGAAAAGAATCGGGTAGTGGGCGGATTCCACTATATGAAGGTGGATGATCAGAATCGACCTGTGCGAATGATCCAGGCGCTTTCTGCTGACTATAATGAGGATGGAAGCTGGACTCTAAAGGTGGTAAAGGACATTCACCTGGACAAGGATATGTCGGTCACAAAGACCGACGTCCGGGAATCGCTGAACGTTCGCTTTCCCGAGCAACTGGCTTTCTTTTCCAATCCACGAATAAATCCGGCTGAATTGAGTCTTACGGAACTTCTAGAAGAGATCGACTTTCGAGAACAATACGGATTTTCGACCGTGCCCTACCGCGTGCATTTTCATCGCTCACTTTCTTTTCCGTTTATGGTCTTGATTGTCGCGGTAGTAGGCTCGGTAGCCGGAAGCATGGGCTCCCTTCGATCGGGCGGTCCGTTGATTCGTAGCCTGCTACTGTCGACGGCCACAATCTTCTTCTATCAGCTAACATTCGAAATCGGCGAAAACCTGGGAGTGGCCGGCGTCGTACCTCCGGCTGTGGCCGGATGGGGACCTACGGGGATCTTTGCGGCCATTGGCGCCTGGCTGATCTGGAAAAGAGGTCGGTAAAAGCTTTGCTCAGGCTCAATCGGCTATACAGGTCGATTGCGCTCCAGGAGTCGGCTTTCAATACGGCGAAAAACCTCCAGGGGAGTAATCCAGTTCATGCAGGCCAGGTCACGCCGAAAACACTTCTTATTTCCGAAGACCGAGCAGGGGCGACAGGGAAGCTTATCCACCGGCACTTCCACAATCGCTTTTTCATCCTGTCCGTAGGGACCAAAACCCGAATAATGGTGCGTGGCGCCCCAGATGGAAAGCACCTTTGTGCCCAGCAAGGCCGCGATGTGCATGTTAAAGGAGTCCATGGCCACCATCAGATCCAGGCGCATAATCAGAGCCATTTCGCCTTCCAGGTTCAGGTTGCCGGCCACCATCGTTGTAATCTCTGGAAAGCTTTCGCGTAATATGTTGAGCTGTTCGATTTCCTGCTTGCCTCCGCCGAACAAGAAGACATGGCATTTCATGTTTCTGTTTAGCAGGCTTACCAGTTCATGAACATGGACAAAAGGCCATGTTTTGGGACGATGGCCGGCAAACGGAGCAATGCCGATCCAGTATCCTTCCTTTCGCGGTATTGCATTCTTCTTCAGGAAGTCCGTGGCCAGAGCTCGACTCCGAGTATCCGGGCTGATCCAGGGGCCGCGGTCAGGTTTTGCATGTAGACCCGCTCGCTCGAAAACATGCATGTAGCGCTCCACAACATGGGGCAGGGGGTAGAGATTTTTGTTTCGGCGACGGGTTTGCGCCAGCTTTTCTCTTCTTCCTTTTACAATGCTTGCGAATTTCAATCCCCGAAAGCGAAAAAGTAAGCGAAGCAATCGGGAGCGAGTGGAACCATGAACGTCGATACCATGATCGTAGGGGCCCAGCACCACCAGTTCCCGGTACAGACGATAGATCCCTTTCAGGCCCCGGTACTGAGGCTGCTTGAGATCCACTCCAATGACCTCGACGCCCGGAATGTTGAAGAAGAACGGTTCGAATGCGCGCCTGGTCACCAGGGTCATGCGAATGCGACTGTATTTGCCGGCCAGGGCGCTTAACACCGGCACAAGAAGGGCCACATCGCCCATGGCGGAGAATCGGAGTACAAGTACGTGCATTCTCAGCTCTTGGACTTTGCGTAGAGCACCGGATTCAAGGAAGCGTCATTGTACATTTTCATTTGTCTGTAGACTTTGGCGAATCTGCGGCCGGCGCGAATATCTTCGATGAGTTCATTGAATGCACGGATCAGATCCGATTTCTGTTCCATAAGGACATCCAGCCTGGCCTGGCATTTGCGAATGTGTTCGGCATCAGCGTCGGTGCGTTCCACCTGCTCTTTCATATGGTAGATCTTCAAAGCCAGGATAGAAAGCCGATCCATGGCCCAGCCCGGGCTTTCGGTGTTCAGGCGAGCATCAGCAGCAGGCTTTGCATCTTTCAGCATTTCGATGTACATGTCATCCACCTGCTCCACTACATCGGTTCGGTCCTGGTTGGATTTATCAATTCTTCTCTTCAGAGCCAGCCCTGCTGCGGGATCGATGGTTGGCTCACGCACAATGTCTTCCAGGTGCCATTGAACGGTGTCGATCCAGTTCTTTCTGTAGAGCAGCGCCTGCATGCTGCCCGCCGAATGGGGGTTTTGCATGATTGCATCGACATCGTCGCTACGGTGATAGTCCAGGATGGTTTGTTCGAAGATCTGAAAGGCGGCTTCTGCGTTCATCTGGAGCAGCATCTTATCGGGCGATTCGGACTCAAGGAAAAAACCCTTCTGCGCTCGCCTCTATTGGATAGCGGATAGGGCGGGGGCCATGGTTTCTGATTTTCAGTCCGACTGTCCCAGCTCCCGGCTACGTTCTGCCGCGGCCTCCACGGCCCTGATAACGGCCGCACGGAATCCATGATCCTCCAGGGTGGCAAGACCTTCTATGGTGGTGCCGGCCGGGGAGCTTACCCTGGTAATCCACTGGCCGGGATGCTCTCTGGACTCCAGAAATAGATCCATGGCGGCCCGCACCGTGCGCGCTGCCATTTCGAAGGATTGGTCGGCGGGCAGACCTTGCTTTATTCCGCCCTCTGCCATACTTTGCAGGAATAGAAAAGCGTAGGCCGGCCCGGAGCCGGATAAGGCCGTGACTGCATGAAGTAAAGATTCTCTGGATACCGAAAAGGCCATTCCTATGCGGGAAAAAAGAGCAATGGTTTCCTTTTCCAGAGCTTTGTCGCCGGAATAGATGCCGCTCACGCTCTGTCCGATGGTAGCTCCCAGATTGGGCATCACCCGGGCCACCCGGGCCGATGGATTGGGCAGTTGGCTAATAACCTTCTGAGCAGAAATGCCCGCTGCTATGGATATGTATGACTTATTGCCTTCCAGAGGCTGCAGTGCGGCGCCCATGTCCTGTGGCTTTACGCAGATTAGCACAATGTCGCTGGCTGTTTCCAGCTCCCGGGCATTTGGGCTGCGATGCAACTTCAGAGCTCTGGCCGCTTCGTGCTGGCTGCCTTCTGCAGGATCATAGTACTGCAGGGAACCGGCATCGGCAATACCTGCTGCAATGGACTGGGCCATCTTGCCAAAGCCCAGAAAGCCAATGGTTTTCGCACTCATGTCCGGACAATGGCGGCCGCGGGCAGAGCGTAAATCGTTTTCCCGAAAAGGGAACGGGCAAAAGGAACGGAAAACCGCTTGAAAGCCCGCTGCATGGATCGCTATATTATACTACAGAGGAACGAGGCTAGAGTTTGCAGGCCTCGGTCCTCGGACAGAAGAGGGACAATGCGAAACCATCTTTGCATGATTCGGGGGATACTATGAGCACTACAACCGCAGCAACGGCAACAGCCGAAACGAAACCGCAGCAGGAAGGCACCTGGGCCACATACAGGGAATTCTGGCATTTCTACCTGGGCGAACATTCAGACCCTCTGAATCGAACCCTGCATTTCATTGGAACGGCCGGCGTATTTGCCATTGCGGGCATCTCTATCTGGCTTCAGAACTACTGGCTTATGCTTCTGATGCCTGTATCTGGCTATGGATTTGCCTGGGCAGGACACTTCCTCGTAGAGAAGAATCGACCGGCCACATTCAAAGCTCCTTTTCGGTCGCTTTTCTCGGATTTTCGGATGTTCTTCAACATCCTGTTCTTTCGCATTGGAAAGCATCTCAAGGAAGCAGGAGTCAAATAAGGCGAAGGGAGCCAACCGCCGGTGGCAAAACAGCCTCCGGTGGGAAGCCAACCGTCGGTCAGAGCGGCCGGAACCAGGCCAAGCATCTTGCATTCCGGCTTTGCAAGCAATCGGACACTGCAGGGCCTCTTTAGTGTCGGGTTTCCAACCTATCCTGCCTTCTCTGGCGTTGGATCGCAAGATCCAATAAGGCCTTGAGCAATTCCGGGCGTCCCAGACCGGATTTTTCCCAGAGTGTAGGGTACATACTAATATTCGTGAAGCCCGGAAGGGTATTGATTTCGTTGATGTAGATCTTTCCTTCGGCGGTCAGAAAACAATCGATGCGCGCCAGGCCTTCGCAATATAGAGCTCGAAACGTCTGCATGGCCAGCGTCCTGGTTCTTTCGCTATCGGCTTCGCTGATGTCGGCTGGAATCAACAGTTTGGCGCCGTCGGCATCAATGTATTTCGATTCATAGGAATAGAAACCATCCCTGGGCAGAATCTGTCCTATGATGCTTGCGGCGGGCTCTTCGTTTCCCATAACAGCGCATTCAATTTCCTTTCCCAGAATCTGTTCTTCGATTAGAACGCAGGAATCGAAGCGAAAGGCCAGGTCCAGGGCTCTCTGGAAGCTCTCCGCATCTCCGGCGCGGCTCACGCCTACAGAAGATCCCTGCCGCGCCGGCTTGACGAAGACCGGAAGACCCAGGGTTTTCTGGATTTCTGCAAACTCTATATTCCCTCTTTCATGGGCCTGAACCGCGATGTAGCGGGCGGAAGGAATGCCGGCTTTTTCCAGATGTACCTTCATCGCCGATTTGTCCATTCCCAGAGCGGATGCGAAAACATCGCAGCCAACGAAAGGTCGGTCCAGAGTGTGAAAAAGGCCCTGCAGCACTCCATCCTCACCGCCGGTGCCGTGCACGATGGGAAAGAAAACATCTATGTTAATGGATTCGCCGTTCTCGGCTTTTCTGACAGGGCTCAGGGTTCCAGGCATGAGACTGATGGGATGACCGATGATAGATCCCGCTTTGATAGCCGATGTTGTGTCGGCCTGTTCGCTCAATTCGTTTAGTTTTTCTAGATCGTCTGCGCCAGGGAAGCCTTCGCTCTCAATAAGAAAGAAGGCGCCCGCACGATTCAGATAGAGCCAGGCCACCGAGACCGGAATCTGATTTAAGATGTTATCGATGTTTCTGGCGGATAGAATCGATATTTCATGTTCTGCGGACTTTCCGCCAAAGAGAAGGCCTACGTTTTGCATGTTTCTTTTCCAATAATTAAAATCAGTTCATAGCGCAAGCAAGCTTTGCGCCCGGAGGGTAAGACGAGCATACCTGGCAAACAGAAGTTCGTCCGGTCTTAAGAGAATTCCGCAGAAAACCGATTAGCGGAGGACTTCGCTTACTCTGGATTCCAGTTCCTTTCGGGAATCTTGCACGGCCCGAAGCACAGCCTTTTGCGCACCGTCAAATCCTCCCGCATCATCCATTAGCTCCCTGGCTCCACCCAGGTCCGATAACATGTGTAATCCCTGCCGGCCCAGTTCATCTTTTACCCACTTTTCGAAGTAGTAGACCTCACGCCTGTACAGCGATGCATCCAGAGCCGCGCCATCAACTCTTTGGTGCAGGAAATCCAGCAAGTAATCCAGCACATCCTGCAAACCCATTCCGGTTAAAGCGCTGGTGCGAAAGATAGGCACTCTGTTTTCGCCGGGCCGGATCAATTGAAGGCTGGCTCGCAATGCATGAAAGGTCCTCTCTGCGGCCTCTTTTTCGTCCGATTTGTTTATGATGAAGCAATCCGGGATTTCCATGATGCCGGCTTTCATGAACTGTATTTGATCGCCAGCCAATGGCTGCAGCAATAGAAAAACTCGGTCGGCCGTTTGCTGGATCTCAATTTCGCTTTGTCCGATTCCTACGGTCTCTACGATGATAACATCAAAAAGATGGTATAGTAGCCGGAGCACCGAAAAGGTTGTGCGACTTATGCCTCCCAGTTCCTGATCAGATGCCTGGCTGCGAAAGTAAAGCCGATCGTCGCCGAAGGAAAAGCGCACTCTGGTTCGATCGCCCAGGATAGAACCGCCGGAAACATGGCTGGAAGGATCGACGGCCAGCACTGCCAGGCAACGGTCCGGATTTTGATCAATGAGGCGATTGGCCAGCTCTCCCACCAGAGTGGATTTTCCGGCGCCAGGCGTTCCAGTGAAGCCCAGAAACATCCCCCGGCGGGAGCGTCCGGAACTCTGCAGAGTTTCCAGAATCCTTTTGCGCTGATCCGCCGCCGCCGGCCTGGGATCCTCAAAAACAGAAATCAGACGGGCAATGGCAAATTTCTGGCGCTCGAAGGCTGCAGGTATGAGTTCCAGAGGATCAGGCATTTCGATTTCCAGCTAGAGTGCGGAATCCTATGAGCCGGGTCGGGCGTCAAAAAGATAAATCGGCCCGCAAGTCTTCTCACTCCGAGCCTAATCTACGTATGTGCATAGGTGCAACCGTCATGTTCTGGTTCCGCGATCCGGGCCTGGCGCTCCCCATCAAACCAGAGCTTTCTGGTTCTCCTCTACAATATCGAAGATTCGCTCCATGATATCGATGAGCTCAAAATCTGAAGGAGTGAAGATCTTCTTTATACCTTTGGCTTCCAGTCCCTGAAAATCGCTCTTTGGAATAATGCCTCCGAAGACCACGGGAATATGCTCTGCGGCCCCCGCTTTCTTCAGCTCTTCCATCAACTGGTCGGCCAGCTCCATATGAGACCCGGAAAGCACGGACACCCCGATGATATCAGCGTTCTCTTCTACAGCGCTTTGTACAATTTCCTCTGGAGTCAGACGAATGCCTGAATAGATCACATCGAAACCGGTATGGCGGGCGCTTACTGCAATCATTTCGGCGCCATTGCTGTGTCCATCCAGTCCCGGTTTTCCGACTACGATCCGCGGACGATGACCTGCGCGGGAAGTAAAATCCTCCACGCGCTTTCGCAGACTATCCACCCGATCGTTTTCCAGGGAAAGCTTCTGACCGTCGATGCCCGTAGGCGGTCGATACTCGCCGAATACCTGTCGCAAAGCGTCGGCCCATTCGCCAGTGGTCACTCGAGCAAGGGCACATTCGATGGAAGGCTCCATTAGATTGCCCCCTTCTTCCGCCGCCTTCTTTAGCGCTTGCAGTGCGGCGCTGACACGGTTTGCATCTCGCTTGCTTCGCGTCTCTTCCATGGATTGCACTGTGCGAGCCGCGCTTTCCGGATCAACTTTGAAAAGCCCTCCGTCTTCGCCGCTCAGCAGTGGGCTGTCAATGCCGTCGGTCCACTTGTTCACACCCACCACTATCTGGTCGCCGTTATTGATTCTGCTCATGCGCTCGGACATGGATTTCACCAGCGCGGATTTCAGGTACCCAGACTCTACTGCTGAGCGAATCCCTCCCATGTTGACGATTCGGTCTATCTCTGCTCGGGCTTCTTCCTTTAGTTCATTAACTTTGGACTCCACAACTTTGCTGCCGTCAAACAGATCGGGATACTCCAGAAGATCGGTTTCATAGGCCATGATTTGCTGCAGTCGCAATGACCATTGCTGATCCCAGGGCCGGGGCAGGGACAGAGCTTCATTCCATGCAGGAAGCTGAAGTGCACGGCAACGAGCATTCTTGCTCATGGTCACTCCCAGGGTTTCCATAAGGATGCGCCAGGCATTGTTCTCAGGCTGATTTTCCGTGAGACCCAGGGAGTTGACCTGCACTCCGTAACGGAAGCGGCGGAATTTCGGATTCTCTACACCGTATCGCTCCCTGGTTATCTCCTCCCAGAGTTCGGTGAAGGCGCGCATCTTGCACATTTCCTCTACGAAGCGAATCCCGGCGTTTACGAAGAAGCTGATGCGTCCCACAACCTGATCGAATTGCTCTTTCGGCACGTTGCCCCGCTCTTTGATTGTATCCAGAAGACCGATGGCATTGGCCAGAGCAAAAGCCAGTTCCTGGGCTGGAGTGGCACCGGCTTCCTGTAGATGATAGGAACAGATATTAGATGGATTCCATTTTGGGATTTCCTGAATGCAGTATTCGTACATCTCGGAAATCAGTCGAAAGCTGGCTTCCGGAGGAAAAATGTATGTTCCTCGCGCCAGATATTCTTTGACGAGATCGTTCTGAGTTGTTCCCTGCAGGCTGGACACATCCACACCCTTTTCCCGGGCCAGAGCCACGTAGAGGGCAAGCAGCCACATCGCTGTACCGTTGATGGTCATGGATGTATTCATTTCTTCGATGGGAATCTGGTCGAAGAGAACATGAAAATCGTCCAGGGAGTTGATCGGCACTCCAACCTTGCCCACCTCCGGTTTCGCCAGGCTGTGACTGGAACTGTAGCCGCACTGGGTGGGCAAATCGAAAGCGATGGAAAGTCCTGTCTGGCCGCGGCTCAGTCCTTCCCGGTACAGTTTGTTCGTTTCCCAGACATTGGTATGACCGCCGTAGGTCCGGAAAATCCAGGGTTTGTCCCGTGTAGGATTGCCTTCTTTATCGTACAAAACATGATCTTTCCTGGACATAAGAACCTCCGATGTTTCTCGACCGGTTTATTGCACGGCCTTGCATGCTGATTCCAATCTCAGAAATACACTACCGGTGAAAATGGTTTTTTTCCTGGCCGTGTCGCCATTTTTTGTGCTTCCTTCCCGGGTCGGTCGGATCTTCCTTCGAGGAACCATGTTCGGCCCTACAAAAACCAATGAATAATTCTGCAGACGCATCCAGCGCGAACCGGTGTACCGGACCCGAGTCCTTTCCTCCTGTATCTCCGTCTTCCGGGGGCACGGTAGCATCACAGAGCTCCAGGAGCTGGAGGGTAATTCTACTGACTCTCTGCTTTGTCCCTTTGTGGCTGGTCGCTTGCAGCCCCGAAGCTCCCGCACTTGGTCCTGCTTTTGGGCCAGCACAAACAGAAGAGGAACTCAAGGAAAGACTGCTGCAGGCCTGCATCGATAGCAATTCTACGGGTCAGCCAATTCTTCTGGAACTTGGCGCGGACTGGTGCACGGATTGCCGTCGCGTAGAGGCCATGAAATCGGAAGGAGCCCTGGCAGAAGAACTCAGCAGGTGGATTCAGGTCAAGGTGAACGTGGGTCGGTATGATCGACACAAATGGCTCATTGATCATTTCAGGGTGGATGCCGTTGCACGATGGATCGCTCTGAAACCGGGGCCACAAACACGTCAAAACGGCTGCAACGGAGATCCCCGTCAGTGGACGATCCAAAAGGATACTGTGCTGGAACCCATTAGCGATGCGAATTCCCTGAAGACGGCGCCGCAAATCGTAGCCTGGCTAAAAGAGGCTCGTTAGCCCGCTCAGAGGTACAGTCCGCAGAGCTCCTCTTTCTGGTTGCCCGGTCTCTGGCAGAGCTCCGCCAGCTTTTCGCAGAAAGGCTCGGCCGGCGGAAAATTGCCTTCAAGGTGGGCTGTGCCGCACATTATATCGCAGGCGCCCACATCGTCCCCCTCCAGGCATTGCTCAATGCCCAGTTTTTCCGTTCGCAAGCAGGCATCGGTGTCTCCGCCGCTGCACAAATAGGAGCATGATCCCAGCCGATTATTCTCAAAGCAGGGCGCTTCTTCCTCGCTTCCGCAAAATGGTAGCAGCAGTAAAAATACAACTGGAATAAGCAAAGGTTTTCGTATCATTTTCTGCCTCGGGCGCTGGCTGCGCGTCGAGAACGTTAGCTAACATTTCATATCTGTAAAGAAAAAGTTTGGTACCGAAGGCAGAAAAACCCTGGTCGGTACTGTGAACTCTGAAGAAAGCCGGGCCGAAAGGCTCATTGGCTGATTCAGGCATCCTTCTGGACCGGAAGGCTCGCTGGAAATCAGAAGAATATCTACGGCCCTCATCCCGGGCAGAAGGCCCGGGCGCAGTAACCCGGTATTCCGTTCACTGGATGTCAGGAATTAATCCGGAAAAACATCATCGGTGACTGCTCCGAATTCGGCCGATCCTACAAGGCTGGCGTATTTCGCAATCACGCCCCGTTTATATCTCGGTGGTCGCTCCTTCCAATCCTTTCGGCGAAATACCAGTTCATCTGCGGTAGCATGAACCTGAATCAGATTATCCTCTGCATCGATGGTAATGATGTCGCCCTCCTTGAGCAGAGCGATGGGCCCGCCCAGGGCCGCCTCCGGCGCCACATGCCCCACCACCATCCCGTAGGTCCCTCCGGAAAACCGTCCGTCGGTAATCAATCCCACGCTATCGCCCAAGCCTTTGCCAATTAGAGCCGACGTAGGAGCCAACATCTCCCGCATTCCCGGTCCCCCTCGAGGCCCTTCATAACGAATCACAATAATGTCTCCTGGCTGAATCTGATCGGAGAGGATGGCATCCATACACTGCTCTTCCGAATCAAAAACCCGGGCCGGACCGCTGATGGCCGGCTTGGCCACGCCGGAGATCTTTGCCACAGCCCCTCCAGGAGCGAGGTTACCCCGGAGAATCACAAGATGTCCGCGTTTGTACATTGGTTCGGTCAACGGATAGATTAGATCCTGGTTTTCCGGAATCCCGGATTGTAGGTCCGCCAGGTTTTCTGCCACAGTCTTCCCTGTGCAGGTGAGGCAGTCGCCATGGATGAGACCCGCATCCAGCAGCATCTTCATTACTCTGGGAACGCCCCCCAGGCGATGCAAATCGATGGCCAGGTATTTCCCGGAAGGCTTCATATCCAGGATGTGTGGAACCTTTCTTGCTATGCGTTCAAAGTCATCTATGGACAGAGAAACGTTCATATCGTGAGCGATAGCCAGAAGATGAAGCACTGCATTGGTGGACCCCCCCATGGCCATTACAACGGCAATGGCATTTTCAAATGCTTTCCGCGTCATGATGTCGGAAGGTCGAATGTTCTTCTGAATCAATTCGTAGACCGCTTTTCCGCTTTCGCCGGCCGAATCCGCTTTCTCCTGGTCCGGGCTGCCCATGGTGGATGAGCCCGGAAGACTCATACCCAGCGCTTCGATGGCGCTGGACATAGTGTTTGCTGTATACATCCCGCCGCAGCTTCCGGTGCCGGGACAGGCATTTCTTTCGATTTGTCCGAACTCCTCTTCATCTATCTTTCCGCCCTGATACTGGCCTACGGCCTCGAATACAGATACGATGTTCAGATCTCGATTCTTGTAATTTCCTGGATAGATGGTGCCTCCGTACACAAAGATGGAGGGGATGTTCAAACGAGCGATGGCCATCATGGCGCCGGGCATGTTCTTATCGCAGCCGCCGATGGCTACAAGGCCATCCATATGCTGTCCGCGGCAAACCGTTTCGATGGAATCTGCGATGACTTCACGGCTCACCAGGGAAAACTTCATACCTTCGGAGCCCATGGAGATCCCATCGGATATGGTAATGGTTCCAAAAATCTGGGCCATGCCGCCGGCAGCGAAGATGCCTTTTTCGGCAGCCTGTTCTAAAGGACGGATGCCTGCATTACAGGGAGTAATTGTGGAATGACCGCTGGCCACTGCG
>JAGRNE010000104.1 GCA_020440915.1 Leptospiraceae bacterium
TGGGCTGTGGGGGCTACACTGGGCCTCCTTCTTATACTGTTTTCCTATGGAGCTCTCTTTAGCGGCGAACAGGATGAGGAGCTGGTCGAAAAGGTCATATCCCACGATATCATCCATGAGCATGAAGAGGCAGCGGAGCTCTTTTTCTACTTTAGCTGGCTTCCATTCCTCGCGTCTCTGGCCGGCCTTCGTCCCTGGAAGGGGCGGTTTGCAGCTCGATGGCTTACGGTGTTACTCCAGACCGTTCTGGTTTTTTTCATGCTCGATGCGGCCCACAAAGGAGGGGAACTGGTTTACCGGCATGGTGCGGCGCGAGCCCATTACCTGAAGCATGCCGAAAAAGCAGAGCCACCGACTCCGGAATCGTCCGAGCAATCCCCGGATTCGGAAAGACAACCGGATGGTTTGCGCCAGCCGGACTACGGCCACGAAGATCGCTGATCCAGTCGAGCTTGCCCGGCGGAAGCCAACCCATCAATAGGCGGCGATCTGATGGAGTAGATTCAGAGGGATTCGCAGAGGGCCGGCCTGAAATTGACCATTGCGAAAGTTGATTTCATCCGCAAGAAAAAGCCGTCCATCTTTCAGACGTAGCAATAGTTTTCCCCTGGGATGGGCCCGAACAGATTTAAGTGAGGCCGCATCCAGGGTTTCGCCATCCCCTGTACGAAAGTTGCCTTCCACATCCTGCACAAGCAGCAGCACCTCTTTTTCCTCTTCGCCGGGATTGAGTCGGGCCGGCCATCGCTTCAGACTCGGTCGGGGCAGCCTGTAATCGGAAGCGTCCAGACCGGCCAGAGCTTCCTGGATTTTCGCATAGGGATTTGAGGATCCATTTTCTCTTTCTGGTTCTCGGTCTTGCAGCGCGGTAGTGTCCTGATCGGGCAAACGCTCCTGGACAGCAGTACCATTTCTAATTTCTTCTTCTCTTTCTTTTTCTTTCTTATCTTTCTGGGCATCCGCGTTAGGCCGCGTATCATCTACATCCACTCCACGAAGGGATAGTTCCCTGTGCAGTTCTGGATCCGGTTGCTTCAGCAAGTCCTGGATAATCCCTTCCCCGGAAGCGTCCTGATTATCCTCTTTCCATTTCTGAATTTCCTGGAAGACTTCAGGCTCTTTTGTTTGCATCACTGCCTCATCTACCTGGTTTACCAGTTCCAGATCTCCGACGGCAAGAGCCCGATCTTCTGCCTGCTGTTTTACTTCCGGACCGCCGCCATAGAATGTGCCGATCATTAGAAGCCTTCGATTGGCTTCTTTAGAATATTGATTCCCCTCGGCTACAATGGAGCGATAGAGCGCTACCGATTCCTGGATCTGGCCGGTTTGCTCCAGGCACAGAGCCCGACGATAGTTCTGCACTGCGCTCAGGCTCTGTCCTTCCTTACGCGCCCGGGAATAGTATTGTAGCGCGCCGGCGCAATTCCGGGTTTGAAACATTCGATCCGCTGTGGCCAGGGTATCCCTGGCCGCCCTGGCCTTTTTCTCCTGCTCTTCCTGTTCTTCCATAAGCGAAAGGAGTGCGCGAGCCGTTCGATCAAAGTGCGTGGCCGGATACTCTTCCACCACCCATTCCAGTAAGGGCCTGGCATGATCTCTCTGACCCAGTGCAAGATGAACAAAACCGGTATGCAAATTCAAGAATGCAGGAAAGGGTTCCGGAAAATCTCGAGGCTGCAGCTTTTCATAGATGCGAAGCGCCTGCCTGTATCGCCTGCTCCGTTCAAAATAGAAGGCCAGCTTCAAAGCCATGAGCTTTTGCGCATCGGACTCCAGTCGCAAAGGCGCTTTTAGTAGAAGTAGACGCACTCCATTGGTCATCAGTACGGCCGGACCGGAAGGACCGGTGTCCAGGGCCGGCTTTTCGCCCGGATCGTTTAGCACTCTGGATTCCAGAATGTTTCTTCCCAATTCCTGCTGTAGCTCCGAGGATTCGGCTCCGGAATCTACTTTGTTGTGCAAGGCCCGGGAGGAAAGCTCCAGATTCATAATCCTTTCGCGGACCACCATTTGCCGTAGCTGAAACATCTTCAAATCCAGCAGTCCGCCGGTGGCGATGATCATAAAAATAATGACCAGAGAGATGATGAGAAGATACGCCGGACTGCGAAAGATATGCCTTCGAAGTCTTTTCATAGGTCAAGCGCTAGCACCGTAACATCGTCCGCATCGGACTTGCGAAAGGAAAGAAATGTCTGTCGAATCTGATCCTCCAAATCCCTGCCCGAAAGCTGCAAAGTGGACCGAATCATGGCTTCCACACCGTCCAGACCAAAAGCTGATGTTTCGGACATTGCTTCTGTCAACCCATCCGAGAATAGCACCAGGCGATCCCCTTTGCTGTAGCTCACCGTCAATTGAGGATACCGCATGTCTTCGAACAGTCCAATGGGCGTTCCCTGGGATTCAAGGGGTAGAAAGGAATCCTCCCTCCTTCTGTAGAGAAAACAATTCACGTGGCCGGCTCCGCTGAAGATAAGCGACTCGGATCGAATCAGCACATAGATTCCGGTGGCATAGAAGGTGGATGTTAGTCGGCCGCAAAGCCCCGCATTCAGGGATTCCAGAAGCGGAGAAGGCTCCTTGCGAATCGGAAGAAGGGCATCCATGGCAGAAGTCACCAGGGCTGTGATAAGCGCGCCGGAAACGCCGTGGCCTGCGGCATCGCCAAGAAATACGCCAACATCTCCATCGGAAAAACGATGCAGTCCGCACATATCGCCGCTTACCTGACGCAACGGAAGAAATACAAAAGCGGGGTTATAATCCTGGAAAGCAGAGAAATTAGGAAAAAAGGCGCGCTGAACATCCTGACCAATGTCCAGCTCATTTTGCATTTCCAGATTCAGACGAGAGATGGTGACCAGTTGGGACTCAATTGTCTGCACCTTCTCTTCGATGGACAGGGCCATATCGTTAAAGCTTTGCCCCAGATCGTCCAGCTCATCGCCCCGCACAAAGGACCAGTCGGCCCTGGCCGTTAAATCCCCACTATGCATGTTTCTACTGGCCTCTTCCAGCAGAGACAGGCGGCGAAAGATGATGCGATATACGAAGATTCCGAAAATAATGTGAAATACAATGCCCCATAGAATAGCCAGAGCCACCTGCCAGTAAAGCTCCCCCAGTCGCTCCTCCATTGCAGCAATTCGCATGCGAATATTGACAAAGGTCTCTTCCCTTTCCTGTCCCAGGGGTAGAATTACATCGGCGCTCCAATCATCCTCGTTTAATTCAATGGAAAATCGCTCTCGAAAAAGCATCTCCTTACCCCGAAGTTCTCGAGCTCTGTCCAGAATTTGCGGCTCCACAATTGGTTGGGCTTTCCCTTCCATTTTCTTCGAGTTCCACCGATGGAGCACGGATCCTTGCCCATCAAAAACAATGCCATACTCGGTGTCGTATTCTCTGAGAAGCTCCTCCAGGGATTCATAGGATCCCTGCTCTGCGCCGGCATTCAGATCGGAAGTACGATTCATTACAGATTGCACCAGGGAACGGGAATGATAGCGAAATGTGTTCTGCAAGAGATCCAGCTGGTTTTCCAGGATCATGAATGCGAAGAATGCAATGTTGATCACCGCCAGAGCCGTATAGAGCAAGCCGATCTGAAGCGAAAGCCGAGGTTTCCAGTTCACTTAGAGCAACCTCTTTAGATGCCCTCGGGAAAATTCTCCTTCGAGTTTACCTTCCCCTGGTACGTAGACTTCTGCGGGGCCATCCAGCTGGCCTTGAACGAATGTCCCTTTCATATAGCCTCCCCGGGAAGATTCAAAGAGACCTGCGCCATCGGGTTTGCCCTTGCTGAATTCGCCGCTATATCGAGCGCCGTCCAGATACACATATATGCCTCGCCCATGATACAGCCCATGACGAAACTCGCCTTCGTAGCTACTTCCGGTTTTGAGATCCATCCTTCCTGTTCCATGGAATAAGCCCTGAACAAAGTCTCCGGAATACACGCTTCCATCGGAAAAATGATACTCCCCTTTACCGTGGAAAAGGCCACTGCGAAAGCTTCCTCTAAAGATTCTGCGACCTTCCGAAAAAAGCTCCCCCTGCCCATCGGGCAGGCCATAGCGGAAATCGCCGACGTAGCTTCCATCTTTGAACTCCAGCCTGCCATCACCATCAGTGCAGTTTCCTCGAACGCAACGCACCGGAGGAGATTCGGAGGCCAGATCCAGGCAACCGGCAGAAAAAGCGAGAAAGGCAATGAGTATTGTATAAAGATTTCGCATTATTGAAGGGATTCCTGTTTTCTCCGCTGCTCCTCGGCTCGTCGCAGGGCTTCCTCCTTTCTTTCTTTCTCGCGCATCAGATCATCCCGCACTCGCTGCAAATCCGATACGCTGTCCCGGGGGCCGAAGGAATGACATTGAAACACTTCCAGTTCTGCAGTGGTGATCGAAAACAGCGTACCCAGCAATACGGTCAAGGAGTAGTCCAGAGCAGAGCGATTTTCTTTATAAACATATATCGTTCCGGGCTGATTCGGAAACAATTCTTTGTCCGGAAAGGAAAGCGGCAAACTGCCATAGAGCCACCAGTATACCCGAAAGCTTAAGGGCTTTTCGCAAGCATGGGTGCGACCCAGGTCATCTATATCTACCGGTATAGTGGTCCGGGTGGATAAGCAACCGGCAAGCAGTAGTAGCGAAACCCAGAGAAGCGGCCTAAAAACAGAGCAAAGCAAGTAAGACTCCAACCACTACCATGGGAGCAGAGAATCGCAATGCAACTCAAAAAGAAACAGACCGTGGCGCCGTACCTGTACAAAATTCTAGCTATCCGAAGAGAAATGCGTGCAAGAACTATGACCATTGGATGTTCTTATATGTATGGGGGACACTGTTCGCATTCTAACGGCGATCATGCTACTGAGCATTGGCGCCGGTTGCACTCCATTCTACGCTTCCCTGTTTTCCGACAACTCCGGAGAAAGCGAGACCAATGCACTTCTTCTGACGGTGTTAACATCGGACCGGTCGTCGGGCAATAGCGATCCTTCTATTCAACTACGTCTCTTTCTTACTGCCAGGCAGCCGGACGGCGATCTTCAGTCCAGCTCCGAGCCAGCATGTGCATTGATTACAGACTCTGCTCAGAGGGCCGATTGCTACTGCTCCAACGATCCGATGAATCCGGACCCCCTGGCCACCTTCAAAGCGATGATCGTCGGCGGAAATCGGATAGCAACCACCGGAACCTGCAGCAAAAGCTCCTGTCCTGGACAACAGGACTGGGTCCTCCATCCCCTGGCCCTGTACAGAAGCCTTTCGGGAGAAAGAATCTTTCTGACCGATGCTACGTCCCTCTTTGATCCCGGTAACGGTATACTAAATCCACTGACCTTCCAGGGCAATGGAGGGGCCTCCACTGAATTCTGGAGCGGATTGTCCACCAACTGGTCCAATGCGGGGAACAATTGCAATGGTTGGACGGATGGTACCCCTTCCGGCCGCGGCACCGTTGGACGAAGCACCTTTGCCGACGAAAGGTTTCTCTCCTTCGATAGCAACGTGGCCTGCGAAAACGTTCATGGTCCTGGCGGAAGCAAAGTGAGCCGACTGCTCTGCGTGGAGCAGGCGCTGTAAACTAAGCCCGGGCAATCTTCAGGCATATGTCATTCCGGGTGCCCGGGACGACAGCCCTGCGGCGAATCTAGATCCAGGCACAAAAACGATCAATCACATCATCCAGCAGGGCAGCATCCATGGGCTTTCTGAGTACTCGATCCATGCCGGCCCCCAGATACTTTTGCTCTTCGTCAGCAAGATTGTGGGCGGTCAGCCCTACCACTGGAATAGCAGGATCCACTCCCGGCAACTCCCCGGACCGGATCCTGCGGGTTGCCTCCAGGCCGTCCATCACAGGCATGGAAATATCCATGACGACCAGACCGTAGGATTTCTTCTGCAGCAACTCCAGCGCTTGCTTTCCATTTTCCGCCAGATCCACCGCGAATCCTTTTCGCTGAATCAAGAGCCGCGTCACCATAGCATTGATCGGATTATCTTCCACTACCAGGATTGCTACTGGATGTTTTTCCGAAGACATAGTTCTTTCTACTTGTATTCGAGCATTGTGACCGGGAGCCTGTCCCCATGCATCTGAAATGGTTCTCCCGAGTTCTGGTCCCGGCCCTGGTTCTGGTCGGACTGATAGGACTCAATCAACTGGAAGCTCGCGGGCCACTGTACGCCGCCCTTGACAATTCTGCAAGCAGTGATGCTTCAGATCTGTTCGATTCTATCGAAAAAAAGATCCAGTTGCATACTCTGGACAATGGCCTGCAGGTTATTATGCTCGATCAGGAGCTAGCGCCGGTGTCCGCGCTGTACATCAAAATCCTGGCCGGCGGCTCGGACGAAACCATGGAGACTGCCGGCATTGCACATATGCTGGAACATATGCTCTTCAAGGGCACCGAGCAGATCGGCACCAGAGACTACGAAGCAGAAAAGAAATACCTGGAGCTCATTCAGCAGTGGTCGCGGCACCTGGATCGCTGGAGAAAGAAATTGGAGCAAGCCCGGGCCTCCGGCGATGAAGAGGCCATCAAAGATGCGCAAAGCAAAGTGCAGCTCTGGAAGTACAGACTGCAGCTGGCCACGAAGGAAGCGGCTCGCTTTCGCATTCCCGAAGAAGACTCCCTGCTCTACTCCAGCCACGGGCAGCGGGGGTACAATGCCTATACTTCCCGGGATTTGACCAACTATCAGATCCAGTTGCCTTCCAATCGTATAGAAGTGTGGGCCGCCATTGAATCCGATCGATTGAAGAATTCTGTATTCCGGGAGTTCTATACCGAGCGAGATGTGGTGGCCGAAGAACGTCGCATGCGCGTGGACAACAAGGCTTCCAGCAAGCTCATGGAAAATTTCCTGATGGAAGTGTACGGAAATCATCCGTATGGAAAACCGCTCATCGGGCCCATGAAGTCCATAGAGTACTTCAATAAGAAAGATGCCATGGATTTCTACCACAAGTACTATGCGCCCAACAATGCAGTCATAGCCATTACGGGAGATTTTGATCCAGATTTTGCCCTGAAAGTAGTAAAGAAGCACTTCGGAAGCTGGAAGCCCGGAGGCATTATCGACCGGCCGAATCCAGAAGAACCCCAACGTCGGGCCGTCACCGTGGATCTAAAGGAGAAGGGATCGCCGGTTATGTACATGGCCTGGTTTAAGCCAGCGCTGATGCATCCGGACAATATTCGCCTGGAAGTCCTGGCAAGTATTCTCTCCGACGGTCAGGAATCCATCCTTGTGCAGAAGCTGGTGCAAGAAAAGAAGCTGGCTACTTCCATTCGCATCTACACAGGTTTTCCAGGGGAACGATTTACCAACCTCTTCTTTATTAGCGCCATTCCTGCTCCAGACGTGGACTATGATACCCTGGAAAGCGCCATACAGGAGGAACTACGAAAGGTCCGGGAAAATGGAGTGAGCCAGCAGCATTTGCAGAAGGTGCAAAAAAAAGCGCTGTCCGATTTTGCCTTTGGACTGCGAAGCCCTTCCCAGCTGGCCGATCTACTCTCTTACTACCAGATCATGACTGGCGACTATAAGAGTCTGTTTCGAAGCTATGAGACCCTGAAGGAACTCAAGCCGGAAGAAATCAAAAAGGCAGCCAACGATTACCTGAAGCCCGAATGGACCATGAAAGCCCGGCTTATTTCGGAGGGCGAATAGGATGCTTCGGATGCAAAGAAAATCAAATAGAATCAACAACACACAGGAAACGGAAGCAACTTTGAAACAACCATCAATAGACAGCGACGACTCAGTGCAATCCGGACAGCCCACCGGATCCTACGGATGTCTCCATCTTTATCGCTTGCGCCGGACCATTCAAGTAGCTGTCGGGTTTGCTTTTTTGCTATGCTTCCCATTGTCTTCAAATCTCCAGGCCCGGTCCGCCGACCGAACTTCAGTACTGGACGGAATTCAAATTCCACCTCTGGACTTCACTCCACCTCCCGTGGATTCCAGGGATCTTACCGGTTATGCAACGCTGTATCGATTGCAGGATGATACGCTTCCTGTAGTTCATCTTAGAATCATTATTGAAGGTGGCGAAGACCTGGAAGAGGTTAAGGAGGCCGGCAATCTTTCGGCCATGGCAGCACTGCTGCAATCCGGAGGCGCCGGCAAACTCTCGCCAGAAGAAATGGCATCCAGACTGGCTCTGCTGGGGGCCAGCATCAGCACTTCTGTTTCCGACCAGACCTGGGAAATCCAACTCAGCGCCATGCGGGAAGATTTTCTGGATGCTTTTTCTCTGCTGGAGTTGATGCTCAGCGAACCTTCGTTTAACGAATCAAGCCTGGGAACTATCAAGAATCAGATGATTTCATCCATACGAAGCCGCCTGGATTCTCCGGATACAATAGGCTTCCTGAAGCTTTCCGAAATCATGTATCCGGGCACCCGGAGGGGGCATTCGCTGAACGAAGAGGATGTGAATCGAATCTCGGTTCAGTCTGTGCGAAACACCTACAGCGCACGCCTGAAGCAGGCCAGGTATCACATAGCTCTGGACGGAAACTTTCAGGGCCTGGGCCTGGAGAAGCGGCTGGTCGATTTACTCCGCAAGTTACCAGTGCCGACCCGTCCGCTCAGTCTTCTTCCAGACAATGCCTTTAAGATGCCCGAGCAGAGCGCCGTAGCAAACCCTTACAAGGGAAAGATTGTCCATGTCACCGGGGACTTTGCCCAGTCTCTGCTTATAGTGGCAAGCCCCAGCGTGGCGCACAACGATCCAGACTTCTACACTCTACAGCTAGGAAACCATATCCTGGGCGGGGGTTCTTTCACCTCCAGACTAATGCAGGAGATTCGCGTAAAGCGCGGATTGGCCTACTATGCTTACAGTTACAATCGCTCCCAGGCAGCATCCGGGTTTCTGGCCGCAGTGAGCGCCACAAGGTCTGAGCGGGCAGCGGAAACGCTAACCCTCATGTTACAACTTCTGGAAAGCATGAAAAACCAGGTGAGCGAAAACGATCTGGAACAGGCTCGCACCGCTATATTGAATTCCCTGGTTTTTCTCTACGACAATCCTGCGGAAATCCTGGCCGATCAAATTCGCTTCAGAATCGATGAGATGCCGGAAAACTACCTGAACCAGTTCCCGGAGCGGCTCAAAGAGGTTAAGGCTTCGGGCATCAAAGAGGCATTTTCTCGCTATCTGAAGCGAGACGATCTTTTCATCGTAGTTGTAGGACCCCCTTCCCTGGCAAAAGATCTCAGGAACATTGCCCCGGTCATCACCATGGATGCTGCGGCCAAGAATTCGAACTGAGCAATGAAGCTCTCAGAATACAAGTACAAGAACTACCGCTTTCTGGGCTGCTCCGAAGGCGGTTTGCATACTGCAATGGCGCTGCCCCAGTACAAGTTAATGTTCGACATTGGCGTGGGACACACTCGCCTCACGGATTTTCAGCGCCTGCTTTTGACCCACGGTCATCTGGACCATAGCAGCGGCCTGGCCTATTATATTTCTCAGCGTGCCCTTCGAAGGCTGGACCCTCCAGACATTTATTGCCCTCCGGAACTGGAAGATCCTCTTCGCAGGATTCTCTCTATCTGGGCAGAAATCGAAGGTTTTGAAGCCGGTTACAATTTACATCCTGTAGATTACGATACGTATTACAGGATCCAGGGAAACGTATTCTTCAAAGGTATACGAAGCATCCATCGCGTACCTTCTAACGGCTACACGATACTGGAAAAGACCAACAAGCTCAGGCCGGAATTTCAGGATCTTCCGGGCCATGAAATCGCGGTTCTAAAACAGAAGCGAGATGATCTTTTCTACGAGCACGAAAATCCGATCATTACATTTTCTGGCGATACTCAAATTGAATTTGTTCTGGAGAACGAACTGGTGCGCCGCTCAAGGATACTTTTTCTGGAATGCACCTATGTGGACGAGAAACGCCCTGTAGAAAGGGCGCGAAACTGGGGGCATATCCATCTTTTTGAGATCGCGGAGAATGCCGAGGCATTTCGCGATGTAGAAAGACTCTTTCTGATTCACTTCTCCCCGCGCTACAAACAGGAAGTGATTGTGCAACAAATCAATAGTGTGCTGCCGGATTGGCTGGCTGAAAAAACCACCCCCTATCTCTACAGTCGGGATATCCGAAGCATTCCGCCGGCGGCTTTGCGCCAGGCGTCGGAGTAAAACCCGGATAGGCTCGGCCTCTAAATGAGGTTAAGACCGGCAGAACAGGACTGTTCACTGGCAGCCCCCGCCAGAATCAACAGCCGCATGTAAGTTTAACCGCTTCTTTCAGATCCAGTTTGCCTTCATAGACCGCTCGACCTGTAATAATGCCAGAAAGACCCGGTTGGTTCAGATCCAGAAGTGTCTGAACGTCCTGCAGCGAGGATATTCCCCCGGATGCAATAAGATGAAAACGAAAACGATTCAGGATTTCGGTAAGTTCTTCTACCGGCGGGCCAGAAAGTGTGCCATCTGTGGCGATGTTCGTATAGATCACCTCGAACACTCTCATGCTTTCCAGTTTTTCGAAGTAATCCAGGGCCCGGATCTGGCTGTCTTCTTCCCAGCCGGAAAGTCGGACCACTCCATCCCTGGCGTCCACGCCAACAATGATTCGCTCGGAAAAATCCGCCAGAGCGTTGGATAGAAATTCCGGATCCTTCACCGCCGCCGTTCCCAGAATGGCCCGATCAAAACCAGAACCCAGCACTTCGCGCACTGTTTCCATGTCGCGAATGCCACCGCCCAGTTGCAGCTCTGCGGATTCTCGAGCCGCGGCCACAATCTCTTCCCTGGCTTTTTTGTTAATGCTGCGGTCTCCGGATCGAGCCGCATCAAGATCTACGACATGAATCCGGCGCACGCCACTTTCCAGAAATCTTTCTACCGGAGCGGAAGGGCGATCCTCGTATACGGTGGATCGGTCGTAATCTCCCTGGTGCAATCGCACCACGCGACCTCCCAGTAAATCGATGGCTGGTATGATTCTGGCTCTCTTCATATATCTCTTCTACTGGCCGTGCAAATGCGCGAAATCGGAGGTAACATCACCGAATCCACGGGTCCGATTATTCTCCCACATCGCCAACCCAGCGCTCGAGGAAGGCAAGCCCTGCACGATCAGATTTTTCAGGGTGGAATTGAGTGGCAATGATATTGTCTTTCTTTACCGCCGAAGGGAATCGGACGCTTCCGTACTGGGTCCAGGACAACACCAGATCTGCCGGTACGTCTGCGGCATGGTAGGAGTGGATGAAATACATCCACTGATCATCCTCCAGTCCATGGCCAGAGCTACAATCCGCCAGGGTATTCCAGCCCATATGCGGCACCCGGATCTGGCCTGCAGGAAAGCGGCGCACGTGTCCTGGAATCAGACCAAGGCCGGAAATCTTGCCTTCCGCCATGGAGCC
>JAGRNE010000105.1 GCA_020440915.1 Leptospiraceae bacterium
GCCGTCCAGACCGCCATCCTTGATCTTTTTCTGCTTCTCCAGCTCCGTTTGGATGTTTACGGTGCGATCTTGCTGCAGATACTGGTCTTTCGCTCTATTGTCTACCGGTTCCATTTCTCTTCCTTTGTTTATCTACCGCTTCGCCTGATGCCAGCTTCGAAATTCTTCTTGCGCTGGACTGAAATCTCTTTGTAAGAGAATCCAGGAAGCCAATCTATACGCTTAAATCAATGCGCCCTGCATCTGGAGAGGTAGCGACCAGCAATGATTCGCTTACATCGCTAATGCTCCTTTCTTCCCAGGTTGGTCCTTCCTTAACGTACTTCTCGGTATTTTCCAGGTTTTCTGAACCGTTTCCGGAACCATCCCACTGGTTGCTCTGCTGATTTTGAAAGTTCATCCCGGGACGTTGGTCCTGGGACATCTGGCTCTGACTCTGGAAGGCTTCCCGGGTCTTGACGCTCAGATTTTCCAGCTGAATGCCGTGTCGTGCCAGCTCCTGGCGTAGATGCTCGATATCGTCCCGGAGCATCTTGAAAGCCTGCTGATTATCTACGATTACGCGTCCAGAAACGACATTGTCCTTCATTACAAGATCAAGCTGAAGTCGTCCCAGATGCTCCGGGTTCATGCGAATCTGCGCGGTAGATCGACCATCCGATCCCATTCGAACCCGGGCCTGTTCCACCATTTTCTGGAATTGTTTTCGATCAAACGGTGTGGCTTCTTTTGTCTCGGTAGCAGTTCTGGTCCGGGCATCCATGGCGGCCAGGTTATCCATGCGAAACTGAGGGTTCGGACTATCGGATCCTTTGCCCTGGCCTTCATTTCCTTTGCCCGAGGAAAAGCCCTTCTCTTCGGTCTTGATCTTGACTTCGGAGGAAAGCACCGGACCCTCTACAGTCCACTTTTCCTTGCCTGCTCCATTCTCAGCGGGTAGCCGGACCGACCCGGCCAGAGTAGATTCGCTTACATTCTTGAAGCCATTTCTGGCCAGTTCCTTTAATTCCTTCAGATTCTTATCGCCGGAAGTGAGATCTTCGACGATTCTCTTCACGAAGCTTTCCAGATCTTTTCCGTCTTTCAGCGCTTTCAGCGCCTTCTCGAATTCTGGATGAGCCTGGATCTTGTCTTTAAAATCCTTCAGCGATAAGCCCTGACCTTCCGGGCTTTCCAGAGCGACCTTCTTCCAGAGGTTGGAAGCTTCACTCTGCGCATTATCGTTCTTCTTTTCGGATTGCCCGGTTTTACGATCCGCCGTCTCCGCCACGCGATTCATTATGGCTTGAAGCAGAGCGTCCGAAGCATCGGATTTCTCCGTCTTCTGGGCTTTTTCGCTCTTTTCTACAGTTTCCGTTCGAGCGTTCTTTTCAGCGGTCCCTGCGATTCGACCCCAGGCATCTTTCTCGGAGACTTCTTTCTTTTCTTTTGAGCTTTCGCCACTTTCCTTATTTCTGGCGGATTTTTCCTCGGCCACAGCTACATCTTTGCGCTCGGACTTATCGGTACCTTCAGTTGGCCGGGATTCGGACTCCTTCTTTGAGGCATCCGCGCGATCCTTTCTGTCTTCCGCTTCCTGTCGCCGGCTCTGTGCATCTTTTTCCTGCTGCCGGATTTCGTCCCGACGTCGGGACTCCGCCAGATCTCGAGTTTCGCTTCCGCTGGAAGCTTTCTCGGATGCCGGTGATTGGGACTGCACATTTCGGTCGGAGAGCTCGCGGTCCATATTTGCTGCATAAAAATAGCTCTGGGAATCCCTTACCCTTTCTGTCTGAGGAGGCATGCTAAAGGCAACATTCGGCTCTGGTTGACTTATGGGCTGCAAGGATGGCTGGCGCGGAGACGTAAGAGTGAGCAAGCTCACATCGGTTTCCGGCAGAGGACGAATGGACTGGAATTCCCCGGGATACAGCCTTGCTCCCGGCGTTCCCCGCCCTTCCTGTTCTGACGCGCCCAGAAGGCTCAGAAAGTCTCCACTGGCACTCTCAGGATTTTGCTGTTGCGAACCTGGCAAATCCGGCAAACCCGGGCGCTGGCCGATCAAAGATAGCATTGCACTTTGCATCATTCTTTGATTCGTTATTTTTTCTGGCTTCCATAAGCGAAAAGGAAGCGTTCCTGTCCCTTCCCACCGGTTTCCGCGAATTTTTTTGGAGCCATCGCTCAAGGCGACATAATCGGTTCCAGGCAAGCGACATAAGCGGTTCGGAACGGAAGACAGAATGAACCGGGAGGCCGCCGGGATGATAGGCAATCGCGGACCTGGTTTCCTGTAGCGACTTCATGACCTGGTCTGACTGCGCGCTTGACAGCCCCGGGCAACATCATGCTCTGACCCGATGTCCCGGATGCGCATTACGGAAGATCGAGTGGCCCGAACTCTGGAAGGCCAATCCTTCGATTTCAAATGCACCGGCTGCGGTAATTGCTGCAAGGGCCCCGGAGATGTGTATTTCACAGAATCTGAATTAAAAGCGCTGAAGGAGTACCTGAATCTGTCCGCCTGGTCCTTCTCCCGACTAAAGAAGAAACTGATTCAGGACACAATACCGGGATACTATGTGCATCGCTCCGGAGATGCCTGTCTCTTTCTGGAGGATAATCGATGCGCGGTTTATCCGGTCCGTCCTTTGCAATGCCGGACATTTCCTTTCTGGCCATCCAACTTCAATAGCAAGAGCAATTTCAGACATCTAAAGAAAGATTGCCCGGGCAGTATGTCCGGACTAGGTGCGGCTCTGGATGCTGCCAGGGTAACCGCCCGGGTACAGAAAACGGAAGCGGCTTTTCTTCAACCTCAAAAGGACGCAGACGATCCAATCATGCTTTGATTCGCCGGACTCCAGATTTTTCCGGGGGGGGCATACATCGGGGCCTTCCAGGCCTTCGCAACTCCAAAGGGTTGGGATTTCGGTTCCATCTGCTCCAGGTTACCTGGCGCCGCCGGCAAGGGCCAGAGGAAGGGAAAGGATTGCTTTCAGTCTTGCCCCATTCGAACTGACCCATGGATTTGCAGCCTTCCTACCGGGGAAAAGTCCGGGATCTTTACGATCTTGGCGAGCATATGGTGCTTGTGTCTACGGACCGGCTATCCGCATTCGATGTTGTTTTTCCAGATCCCATTCCCGACAAAGGAATCATTCTAAATCAGGTTTCCTCCCTCTGGTTCCAATGGCTGCGAAAGTCCGGTCTGCAGCAGAATCTGGACTTCAAGGATCATTGGATTACCGCGGATCTCAATGAAATGCCCGCTCCTTTTTGCAATGAACCAGCATTGCGCGGCAGAAGCTCATTGGTAAAAAAGACCCTCAGGATTGACTTTGAATGCGTTGTGCGCGGCTACATCGCGGGCTCCGGCTGGAAGGATTACCAGTCCACAGGAGCCATTTGCGGCATCGAGTTGCCTGAGAATCTGCGGCTGGGGGATCGTCTGGAAGAGCCCATCTTCACTCCTGCCACCAAGGCAGAAGTGGGAGATCATGATGAGAACATTGGCTTTGCGGTCATGGAAAAGAGCCTGGGCAGCCTGGCGCATCGACTGAAAGACATTTCCCTGGAACTCTTCAATAGCGCTTCGCAGATTATGGAGAGTCAGGGGATTCTCCTATGCGATACTAAATTCGAATTTGGATTGCTGGACGATGAGATTTATTTGATCGACGAAATCCTTACCCCGGATTCCAGCCGCTACTGGGATGCCGCGCTCTATGAACCGGGCCAGAACCAGGCCGGGTTCGATAAGCAGTACATACGAGATTATGTGGAGAAGCTGGGCTGGAACAAGCAACCGCCCGCTCCGAGTCTGCCGCCGGAGGTTATTCAGAAAACGGTGGAACTCTACCGGGAAATCCAGCAGCGCATCCAGAAGGCTCTTGGCTGACGGCCAGACCCGAGTTGTGCAGAGAGCAGCCGCCTGAAAGATTCAGTGGGAAGTAGACGGAACCACAGTGGCCGCTCCGCGGGCCTTCTTCGAGTTCCCGTTGCGTTTGCACAGAGTTCTAATCGCCGTAAACAACCAGGGTGGTGGGATTTCCCAGGTTGCCAAACGTTGTGAGAGCAAGAGCAATATTGCCGTTGGCCGGGTTGACCGCAACCTCTGAAACCGAGGCGATTTCTTCCTTTGCAGTGCCTACTTTCTGTCCGGTACGAATATCCCAGATTATGAACGGTCCGGTGGGATCCTTTTTATAACTGACGCTTATAGAATGGTTTTCGTCCACGGCCGCCACTGAAGTAATGTGCCCTTTGTGGCCGCTCATTGTTCGCAGCACCTGCCCGGAATTCAGGTCGAAGACCACTACTTTGCTTCCGAATGTACCTCCTACAGCAATGGTATCGTTCCTGTGCAGACTCATGGAAATGATGTCATCATTATAGGGAATGGTTTTCAGCTTCTGACCGGCCACAGCCCAGATATGGATTCCATGCAGCCGGTTCTGTGCTGAAACGATGATGCGCGCTGAATCCCGGGAGAAAAGGATTCTTCCAGGAACAAAATCATCAACCCGGAATCGGCCCAGGGTGCGAATGAGCTTCTTGCTGCGCAAATCCCAGAGATCCAGGGTTGTAAAACCTCCGGATGCGCCACTGCAAACCAGATAGGCGCCGTCTTCGGAAAAAGCCAGTCCAAAGGTTTCATCGTAAGTGCTGAGGGATGCAATGAGTTCGCCGCTTTTTGCGTCCCAGAGTTTTATTGCATCCTTGCCCAGAGTTCCGGTTGCCAGGAGAGATCCATTTATCTGCGCCGCCAGTTGATAGACACGCCCCTTATGAGCGCGAAAGCTCCGAACGGCCTGTCCGGTACTTGCGTCTCGGACAGCTAGCGTGCCATCAGCATGTCCTGTAATGAGTCTCTGCCCTTCTTCGGCAAAGGCCAGGGTTATGACCTGGGCTTCATCGAAGCGAATTTGGTATTTGATCTTTCCTGGAAAGGCATCCAGTGACTGGAAAGTTCCGACAAGCAGCAACAATGCGAAGATAGCAATAGCTTCCGAAAAGCGATGTCTTGAAGGCCTAAAAAATGAAGTGTTCTGGCTTGCTCTTCCCTGGTTTTCGATCATAGCGGTTTAGACGAAGAAAAACCGTATATGTTTCCAGCTTTCCTGGACCCATCGGAAGAATGCTCTGCTCCGGGGGAATCTACCGGGACTTCAGCGCTTTTTGCGCCGCCACCATCAGTCCGCCTGCATTCAGGGCAGCATCCATTTTCAGTCGTTCGGCAAGTCGGCTTCGATCTTTCTTGCCTTGCTTTTCCAGTTCATCCAGCCATGAATTAAGTATCCGGCGCTGCAGTTCGTCTTCCATGCTCTGGCCTGCAAGGTCAGTATCGCTCTGCGTTCCGTTTTGCACTGCCTCTGCCAGCAAACCGGAAAGAAAATCCAGGCTACTGTGTAAGTCCTGGGCGGCTTCCTTCACCAGGTCGAGGCGACCAAAGTGAGTAAGGTAGATTCTGTCCGCTCCTGTGCGAACAAGGCGATCCACAGTCTCATGAGCCGCATCTGGATCGAAATCGGTAGGCGTGCTGGATGCAAAAATGAAACGCCGATTCTCCTGGAGATCCGGATAGGCTATGCCAAAGCTATCTCCGGAGAACAGTCCGTTGGATGTTTCCTCGAAAATGCAGAAATGATGATTTGCATGACCCCGGGTATGCAGAAAGCGAAAGCGTCTCTGGCCGAAATCCAGAATTTCTTCATCTTCCATGATTCGCACACGATCTTCTTCGCAGGGCACAATTTCTCCATAAAGGTTCGCAAAGAGCTCTTCGCCGTACACCTCTCTGGAGCTCTGGATCAGGCGGATGGGATTGATCAGGTGCCGGGCCGCCTTCGGATGGGCAAGGACCGTGGCCTGCGAACAGGCCTGAAGTAGTGCTCCGGCTCCTCCTGCATGGTCCAGATGCACATGGGTAGGGATAATGTATTGCACATCCTCGTTTGCCAGGCCAAGAAGGGACAGCCCTTCCAGCAAACGAGGAACTGCCAGAGAGGTGTTGGTTTCCACAAAAGCGACCTGCCCGTGGCTCAGAACTATGTACGCGCAGGCAAGGCGGGGTTGAACATAATCACAGTCTATGCAATAGATGCCTGGCGCTACCTCTTGCATCCAAGCGGGCAAATCTCCAGCCCAGGTATTTCCTTCTTTCATTGAGCTCACCTATGTTTTCTAATTCGCACGGTATCTCGCAGAATTGTCCTACATCGTATGGAATTCAGAAACCCTCTGAAATCTCCGGGCCCACACCACTGAAAATCCAGCCCGGAGGCGCTCAGGGCTACATCGCCGAGTCATTCTGCACCTGGTGCATGCCTGGCCACAGATTCGGCGGCAACCAGCCCGGCCGGGACGTATTGCGGCTCGCTTCCGGGCCTCAATACGGCAAAAAAGAGTTTCTCCTGTGATGTGTCAATTTACACCGTCCCTGTGATCAATGCAAGGGTATACGTTACGCTGAAGGAATCGGTGCTGGATCCCCAGGGACAGGCCGTAAACACTGCACTTCATCATATGGGCTACGAATCCGTGGCAAATGTACGGATTGGAAAGTACATTGAATTGAAGCTAGATGCAGATTCGCCAGAATCCGCCCGAGCTCAGGTAGATGAAATGAGCAAAAAGCTCCTTTCCAATCCTGTAATTGAGACCTTTCGATTCGATCTGGTAAATGAAGAAGGCCAGACCATCGCCTGACAAACAGGAAGTTCTATGAAAGCAGGCGTTATAACCTTTCCCGGCTCCAATTGCGACCGCGATATTCAGACCATTCTCCAGGATTTCTTTGATGTTCCCACTGACATGCTCTGGCATGGGGATTCCATCGCAAAAGCCTATGATCTTCTGGTTGTTCCTGGCGGATTTTCCTACGGCGATTATTTACGAGCCGGAGCCATTGCTCGATTCGCCCCGGCCATGCAGGATCTACTGAAGCATGCTCAGAAAGGCGGCCATGTTCTGGGAATCTGCAACGGCTTTCAGATCCTCTGCGAATCCCACCTTCTTCCCGGTGCGCTTATTCGAAATCGCAACCTCAAGCATATCTGCAAAGATGTGCATCTAATTCCGGATTCTGCAAATCAGGTTTTTGGACGCCTTTCAGGCCCGCTCTCCATTCCGGTTTCTCATGGAGAGGGAAACTACAGAGTGGATAGCGAAGTCTTGAAGGAGCTACAGGACAATGGCCAGATAGCCTTTCGCTATGCCATCAATCCCAACGGCTCCATCGATGACATCGCCGGCATCACAAGCAAAGATGGAAAAATCATGGGCATGATGCCTCATCCTGAGCGAGCCACCGATCCCATTAACGGCAAGCTCCAGGGCAAAGCGATATTGCAGACTATTCTGGAATCCATGCAGGTTGCCTGATGCCTGTGCGAGTGGCCACAGCTTCGGTGAATCAAACACCGCTGGACTGGAGCGGTAATCGAAAGCGTATTGTGCAGGCCTCCGAAGAGGCAATGAAAGGTAATCCAGAAGCCATCCTGTTTCCGGAGCTTTGCATCTCTGGTTATGGATGCGAGGATGCCTTTCACATGCCAGAAGTCTGGAAACGAAGCGAGGATAGCCTGGGTATTCTGTGCGAAAAGCTCTGGGCAGTGGCCGGTTCGGTGCCGGTAGTTGTGGGCCTGCCCTTCATGCATCTGGGTCTTCTCTACAACGTTTCTGCAGTAATTCACCGGGGCCGGGTTGCCGCATTGGTCCCCAAGCAGCATCTGGCCGGGGACGGCATCCACTACGAACCCCGATGGTTTCATCCTTTTCGCGGCGGACCGGATCAAACCGGAGAGCAAGGCATACCTTTCGGCCCCACCATCTTCGATACCGGTAGATTTCGCTTCATTATCGAAATATGCGAGGACTCCTGGGTGGACAATCGCCCTGCCAGCCAGCATGCCGGTTCTTCCTTCGATTGCGTGCTCAGTCCTACGGCCTCTCACTTCGCCATCGGAAAGCAAAGACTGCGAAGACAAATTGCTCTGGAAACATCCAGGGCTTTTCATTGCACTTATATTTCTGTGAATCTTCTGGGCAATGAAGCGGGTCGCGCTATCTACGATGGGCAGACGCTGGCCTGCCAGACCGGCTCTCTTCTGCTGGAGAGTCCGGCATTTTCCTTCAAGCCCTTTACCGTTCATCATATTGAATTTGACCCGGAACCCAATCGCTCCCGTAGAGTACAGACTCATAGCTTTCGAGAATCCATCTCGGTACCTCCCGGTAGCATGGTAGAATCCGCCACCGTACGCCTGACCAATGAGGACAAAAAGGAGTTCGGCTTTCAACTCCCGGAGCCACAAAGGCAATCCCCTCGGATGGCCCCCATTGTCCAGAGCGAGCTGAAAAAGCGACACGGCGATGGGCACCTTGAATTCCTTTATGCCACCACCCTTGCTCTTTTTGACTATTTGCGAAAGAGTCATTCCCGGGGGTACGCCATTTCTCTGTCCGGGGGGGCCGATTCTGCTGCCTGCAGCGTACTTGTAGAAAGGATGATTCGTTACGGCGTGGCAGAGCTGGGTCTGGCAGGCTTCCTTCAGGCTATCCATCGAGAGGATCTGCTGGAGGATGCGGCCATTCGCGGCGATGCAGCTGTCGAGGCCAGCACGACCAAAAAGCAAAACCCAGGGGAGCATCAGCAGATTGACGCCCTGGTAAGCCAACTGCTCTTCACCGTTTACCAGGCCACGGCCCAGAGCTCTGAAACCACCCGAACAGCGGCTGCTCGCATCGCCGGGGGGCTGGGGGCTCATCACCGGGAGGTGTCCATTCAATCCATAGTGGAGGGCTACGTGGGCTCCTACGAAGAAGCCTACCAGCGTAAACTGGACTGGTCCACCGACGATCTAGTGCTTCAGAACATTCAGGCAAGAGCCAGATCGCCTTTGGTCTGGATGCTGGCCAATGCTACAGGAAGCCTGCTCATCTCCACCGGAAATCGTAGCGAAGGCTCTGTAGGTTACTGCACCATGGATGGCGATACCAGCGGTGGCCTGGCTCCCATTGCAGGCATAGACAAACATTTCCTTCGCGGCTGGCTACGCTTCATGGAGCTCCAGGGCGATCCAATCTTTGGCACAGTGCCGGAACTGGATACAATCAACAATCAGCAACCGACAGCGGAACTGCGCCCCGAAAACCAGCATCAGACCGACGAAGCCGATCTAATGCCCTATGACGTTCTAAATCGCATCCAGAAGCTGGCGGTGCGCGATCGGATGGGCCCGGCTCAAATACTGCAGAAGCTACTGCACGATGCAAGTCTACCTGCCCGGGATTTGTCGGGGCAAAGACCGCCTTCCTCATCGTCCGACGAATCGGCTGTGCAACATCAGACAGAAAGGGAAAACGAACAGAACCCGGCCCATCCATGGAACATCATCTCGTCCATTGCCGGCTCCGATCCGCAGACCGCGCTGGACCCGGCCGTACGACCGTTTCAGGGAGATTATAGCAGAGCAGATTTCGCGGGGTACATACGAAAATTCTTTCAACTCTGGTCCAGAAATCAATGGAAACGAGAAAGGATTGCTGTTTCTTTTCACCTGGACGATGAAAACATTGATCCCAGAACCTTCTTCCGCTTTCCCATACTGTCTGCCGGCTTTCTCGAAGAGCTGGACGACCTCTCCGCAGATTGATTGGTCCGGCAATCGAGCAGTCAGACTTTGGGCAGCGGGCCGCGCTGCTAGGCAACTCACGCTGCTCCTCAAAAAAAATGCAACCTGGAGACTCCCGTGAAACGACCATCTGTAATCATTGCGGGCGGTAGCGGCTATCTGGGAAAAAACCTGGCTCATCATCTTCTGGAGCGAGACTACGAGGTTACCATACTATCCAGAAGCCCTGTGCAGTTGCCAGATGCGATTAAGCAAGTCCGATGGGATGGACGAACAACAGGCTCCTGGGCCTCTACTCTGGAAGGCGCGGCAGCGCTGGTAAACCTTGCCGGCCGCACCGTTGACTGCATAAAAACCCCTCAGACCATGGATGAAATCCTGCGTTCCCGGGTAGAGTCTACTCTGGCCCTGGGTCAGGCCTTGAAAACTGTCCGTCGTAAGCCGAAGACCTGGGTGCAGATGTCCACGGCGCATATCTACGGCGATTCGCTGGAAAAATGCGAAGAAGATTCGGCCTTTGGTTACGGACTGGCGCCAGATGTAGGCAGGGCCTGGGAAACGGCCTTTCAGGCAAGTCTGCCCCGGACCATGCGAGGTGTAATCCTGCGCACCAGTTTTGTCATCGGGAAGAATGGCGGCGCGCTGCGCCGATTGGCGCTTCTGGTTCGTATTGGACTGGGAGGGACGGTGGGCCATGGATATCAGGGCATGAGCTGGATCCATGAAGAGGATATGAACCATCTATTTCGCCGGGCCATCGAAAATCGAAACATGAAAGGTGCCTACATTGCCAGCGCTCCCCATCCAGAAAGCCAGAGAGAATTCATGAAGAAGCTACGAAAGGCCATGGGTATGCCCATTGGTTTGCCCGCATCGGCCTGGATGGTAAAACTGGGCGCACCATTGCTCATGAATACGGATCCGGATCTGGCCCTCTATGGAAGATTCTGCAGGTCGGCAAGACTGTCCGGCGAAGGCTTTGATTTTCAATTCCCCACCCTGGAGCTGGCTTTGAAGGATATCATGTACTGATGACAAAATAGAGCCCTGGGCAAGACCACCGGGTGAACCCGGAACGGTGGTCCGCATTTCTTTCTTGCTTGTGAGCGCGCCGCCCGCCACAATTTGCCTGCATGCTCAATCTCAGAAAGATCTACCGCGAAGGCCAGCTCTGGAGCGTTCTCTGGGATATAATTATGATCCTGATCGCGGTCACAAACCTGGGATTGATTTCCTTTGACCTTATGTATTTGCGGCTTCGTCCCTACCTCTACTATTATACTCCTGAGCTTGTAAGCCAGTACGATCGGCTCAAAGGTATCGAAGAGAATCCCTTCACCACCGATTATCTACAAAGAGTAAGCCTTCTTCGCCAAACCATAGAGAAGGATGGCAAAAATGAAAACCGCCTTTCAGAAGCGGCCAATCTACAGTCAATGGAACTGGCGGCCCGTTCCCGGGAAATGCTGGAAGAAAACCCTTTTCAGACCGCAGGCTTAAGCAAGAACCTGGAAAAAATCAAGGGCCGCATTCGGGAGTACGTACGCCAAGAAACCGGTCAGGAAATAGAATCCTACTCGGCCGCTTTCTACTATTTCTGGCAATTGGATCGCAGCAATTATCAAGACCGCCTGGACTACTTTCAGAGCGAGATTGCTCCTCTCATGGAGGTGAACTACTTTCGGCATCGAGACATCGACGGCGACTTCGTGAACCTGTACTGGAGCACCATTGACCTGCCGTTTTTGATCTTCTTTCTTTCTGAATTCGCAATTCGATTCTT
>JAGRNE010000106.1 GCA_020440915.1 Leptospiraceae bacterium
CTCACATCCGCCGAAGTCTGCACCACATGGTCTTCGATGGCCAGGGGAGCGCAGAGATTCTCCGTAGACTTTCGCGTTTCCAGATACCAGTCCAGTAGCCACTGAACTGCTACCGGATTCGCTTCTACAATCATACCTTCTCCAGTGTAATCCTTACAGCATGGGCGTCAAGGTCCAGGTCCTGACTTTTTCCATTCGAAGGAGCCTCCTGCGTTATTGTTGCCAGGGCTTCGCTCTGAATGTAATCACTATGCTCCTCTATGGCACGTTTCAATTCCTCATCGTCCGTCTTGAGATGCAGGGAAATCCTATCGGTAAGCTCAAGTTGCGATTGCTTCCTTAGCTCCTGCACGTTACGAACGAGATCGCGTATCCAGCCTTCACGAATCAACTCCGGACCGGGATTGGTGTCCAGAGCAACGAGCATGCCATCTCCTTCGACTCCGGAGGTCCCTTCCTTCGAAACGCTTTCAATAAGGAACTCTTCTTCCGTAAAAACTTCCTTTCGATCTCCGAGGTCAATGGTTACACTTCCTTTGCGTAAATCCCGGGCCATCTTCTCCTGATCACAATTCTGTAGATGGTTTTGCAGCTTTTTGATATCCGGACCCAGTTTCTTTCCAAGGACCGGCAAATTGGGACGGACGCGATAAGAGAGTATGCCCGCAGAATCGCTGAGAAATTCCAGCTCCTTGACGTTCAACTCTTCCAGAAGCACATCTTCGTTTTTCTTCAGGGAAGCCTTCCATTTTTCCGGACAATGCAGCATAAGCTTCTGCAATGGTTGTCGCACCTTCAGGCCGGATTGCTGGCGGGCCGATCGTCCCAATGAGGCGGCCAGTAATACCAGATCCCCTTCCTCAAGCACCGCGTCGTCGCATGAGTCCTGGAGGTCTGGCTCCGGCCAATTCAGCAAATGGATACTCAGGGGGGCACCTTCGGTGTTTTCGAACACTCGAAGATACAGATCCTCTGCCAGATAAGGAACAAAGGCAGAAAGCATTTGAAGCGTGCCCAGGATGCACTGAAGCAAGGTTTCGAAAGCGGCAAACTTATCGGCGTCCAGGTCCCCTTTCCAGAAGCGACGACGATTCCTTCGGATGTACCAGTTGGACAGTGAATCCGTGAATTCTTCTATAGAACGGCCGGCGCGTAAACAATCGTAATTCTCCAGGCTCTCGGTAACCTCTTGCAGAAGCTTTTGATATCTGGATAGGATCCAGCGATCGATTTCCGGGCGATCCTTGAAGGGCGGCGCCCCTTGAATCTGAACCGTTCCATCCTTTCGCAGAGAGGGAATAATCCCGTCCACCCGGGCATACATGCGATAAAACTCCAGGGAGTTTTCCAGCATGTTAAAGAAACCGTTAACCTGACCCACCGTATCTTCTTTGGTGCCTGGATGCCCTACGCGCCTGGAGTTTCCTGGAGGCGCCCCGGTCAGGAAGTACCACCGAATGGCATCGGCGCCGTGGATGGTAAAGACCTCTTCCGGCGAAACTGTATTGCCTTTGCTCTTGGACATCTTCTCGCCTTTTGCGTCCAGAACGTGGCCCAGGCAGACCACATTCCTGTAAGGCGCTTGTTGCGAGACCATGGTAGAAATGGCCAGCAAAGTGTAGAACCAGCCTCGAGTCTGATCCACCGCTTCCGTAATGAAGTCGGCAGGAAAGTATTTCTGAAATTGCTCTTCGCCGCGAACGGGATAGCCCCATTGCGCATAGGGCATGGCGCCGGAATCGAACCAGCAATCCATTACCTCGGGAACGCGTTTGAATTCGCGGCCGGTCTTTGTATCTGTCCAGGCAATTTCATCGATATACGGACGATGAAGATCCTCATTCTTCAACTTCTGGCCAGAAACCTTTTCCAGTTCAGCCACCGAACCAATCACTACAATCTGCCCTTCGCCATCGGTCCAGATAGGAATGGGAGTTCCCCAGTAACGCTCTCTGGAAAGGGCCCAGTCCCTGTTGTTTTCCAGCCATTTTCCGAAACGACCTTCGCGCACATGCTCCGGTACCCAGCGAATACTCTGATTGTTGTCGATCAGTTCCTGCCGGACTTCCGTGGTGCGAATATACCAGGCATCCTTTGCATAGTACATCAGCGGCGCGCCGGTTCTCCAGCCAAAAGGATACTCATGTTTGTATTTCTCGGATCGCCACACCTTGCGATTCTGCTTTAGATCCTTGACGATTTCCTTATCCGCTTCTTTGAACATCATGCCCGTATATGGCCCGTCCTGGAACTTCCCGTCCAGACCCACCGCAGCCACCACAGGCAGATCGTGACTCTGGCCCACTTCCAGGTCATCGGCGCCATAAGCAGGGGCGATGTGCACAATACCGGTTCCGGTATCCATGGTGACGAATTCGGCGCCCACAGTATAATGGCTCCTCTTCTGCACTTCCTTGAGCGCGAAGTCGAAAAGAGGTTCATAATTCAGACCAAGCAAATCATCGCCCTTGAAGGTCTTAAGAATTCTTGCCTGCTTCTCTGCGCCGCGAAACACTTCGGAAAGCAATTCTCTGGCGCAAATGAATTGCTCCTTTCGCATGGCATCTACGCCGGATTCCGTCGCAGCGGAGCTTGCCTTGTCCTTCCCTTTACCGGACTTCCCGGTAGCAGAAGATCCTTTCCCGCTCTTTTTCTTTCCTGCATTGCCTTTGTCTTTCTTTGCTTCTACACCGGTGGCTTCGGGAGCCAGGCCATTCTCTGGAATGTCCAGCTCAATGAGTACGTAATCGCTTTGAGGGTGCAAAGCCAGAGCAACGTTGGAAGGTAATGTCCAGGGAGTGGTGGTCCACACCAGAAAGGAAGCTTCGCCGTGTTCTTTTGAAAATTCCTCATCCAGAATCTTGAATCGTACAGTAAAGGATGGATCCTCTACAGTCTTATATCCCAGAGCCACTTCTGCATCGCTCATGGTAGCGCCCATAACTGGATCAAAGGGCACCACGCGATATCCCTGGTACACCAGTCCTCTTTCATGGATCTTTTTGAAAAGTCCCCAGACCGCCTCTATGTAGGGATTATCCATTGTGTGGTAAGGATCATCCAGATCCACCCAGAACCCCAGGCGCTCCGAAAACTGATTCCAGGCGCCCACGTATTGTTGCACCGATTCACGACACAGCTGGTTAAATTTCTCCAGGCCTACATCCGTTTCGATTTCCGATTTCGCCTGAATACCCAGTTGCTTTTCCACTTCCCGTTCCACCGGAAGACCGTGGCAGTCCCAGCCCGCCTTTCGCGGAATGTGAAATCCCTGCAATCCTTTGAAGCGAATATAGATATCTTTGTACACGCGGCTCAGAACATGATGAATGCCAGGTTTTCCATTGGCCGTAGGCGGCCCTTCGTAGAAGCAAAACAGCGGGCCGGATTCGTTCTTTTTTTTATGCTTTTCGTATATCTGGTTTTCTTTCCAGAACTCCAGGATTTCAAGCTCGCGTAGAGAGCGACGGGATGCTTTTAAGCTTTCGGACATAGGCCAGCAATTTCAGGCCGGCCTGTGCTTTCAACGGAAGATTGTCTTTCCCGTAGTCCTGGACTTCTCGGCAAGAAGGGCCATCCGATGTCCCTGGATTACCTGATGCAGAGTCCGATCCGCCGCCTGCAGCGCCTGGTCCTGACCGGTCCGAAGGGCCGCCATCAATGCTGCGAAATGATGGCACAGGGCGCGGTCCTCTTTGAGATGGCCGGCGGGATCCACTTCCACCGGAATTCGCCGGGTCTTCGCTCCGCCATGGCGATGCAGACGCAAATCCCCTCCCTGCCCGAATCTTCCTTCCAGAGTTCCTTCTGTTCCATCAATACGAATAGTGCGGGCCTCCTGAAAGGAGTTTCCGTTCAATCGCATGATTGCAGTAATGCCATTTTCAAATTCCAGAGTTGTGTCACAATGGTCGGGCTGATTGGAACCTGTCCGGTACACGCATCGGCCATACGGTCCGGTTCGCAAGGCCTCCAGCACAGCATCTTTTGAGACCGGGCCGGATACGATGGTAGACGTGGGCCAGTAGGGCCAGGGCCAGAGACGCCGCAATCCCGGCGATGAACGAAACAAAGCAGGAAAGCGAAGGGCAGCCCGTGCCGCCAGAGCAATGCCGTTGAAGCCGGACCGGGCCAGCTCTCGCTTCATTGGTAGTCCTTCTATATAGGTGCCTGGCGCATCAAAAAGACAGCGGGAGCTATGCGGACAACCGTCGGTGCATCTTTCGGTCGCTCCGAGAGGAGCATTTTCGGGCAGAAAAGTGGACAGGCTTCCCGAGCTTGCTACGCTTCGAAATTCGCTGTCCGCAAACCAGCCCAGCAAATCAAAATCGTGGCTGCATTTGGCCAGTAGCACAGGACTGGAAATACGACTATCCCTCCAATTCCCTCGCACATAGGAATGAGCGAAGTGATAGTAGCTGACGTTTTCCGAATGTAGGATGCTTCGAACCTCTCCAATGGCGCCTTCCTGAAGCAGACACTTGATCTTTCCAAAAAAATCGCTATAGCGAAGCACATGACAGACAACGATAGCTGCCCGATTCTGCTTTCTTCGCAGACCGTTGACGTGCCGGCCCAGGCGATGGAGCTGCGATAGGCTCAAACCCACAGGCTTTTCCAGCAGCACGGAAATCCCCAGACGAGAAAAGGCAATGGCCGGTTCCAGGTGATGTGCATCCGGCAGAGCGATGACCACCGCTTCGGGTTTTCGGATCGCCTTCGCGGCAGCCCTGCCATTTGCCGGAGGAGAAGACCCTGCCTGAATGGCCCGAATCAGATCCTTCCAGTTCGAAAATAGCAGTGCATCGCTCGAAAGCCGGCTTTTCAGATGCCGGGCCCGTTGCTGATCCCGGTCCACTATAGCAGCGAGAGTTGCGCCGCTCTGCGCAAGGAATCCGGCGTAGATGCTTCCTCGATCGCCGGCTCCGAGAACGGCCACGGTAAAGTCGCGGCTCTTTGATGGTGGCGTTGAAGCAGGGTCGACCATATTGCTGAAAAGGAGCATGGAACCCAGGATGCAAGGACTTCCCGGCCCAGGATGGATCGGGACTCTTGCGGGCCCATCCGGGGAGGTTTTCGTGCTCGAAGAAGCCCCGAAACCTATTTGACCGCAGGGCGGTGCAGGAAAACAGTGATAGTAAATTCGAAACCTATTGCTTCAAAGAATTACAGGATTTCTATGACCCAGCAGACTGCCAATTCAGCGGAAACGCAAACCGATCCATTGTACACCCGAGTTATCGCTCAGCTAAATGAGGAGAAGCTGGCCAAGGACCTGACCCAGGTTCAATTGAGCCGCATCAAACTGCTGGAAGAGATTGCCCTGGAACTACCCGCTTCAAGCAAGGGAGCCGAGCTTCGGGCCCTGCTGGAAGAACATCTAACAGAGAATGCAACTTCTCTGGCCGCACGATACATCATTGGAATTCAGGATCTGAACGAAGATCGGAAAACCGGAATCGAATACCTGGGAGACCTGATGCAGGAATTCCAGAGAGCGGCACGCTGGCCCATCGTGGACCACATCGCCGACCACGTACTTCAGGTAGATGAAAACCACCGAACCGCCCTTCGATCCAAAGTGGAAAGCACCGAGCGACTACGAGGCAAGAAGGAGCTCAAGCCCTATCTGGAACGGCTGGCCACCATCGACCGCAACAATCCAGATATTGCTCGAAAATATGGCATGGCAATTCTGGAAGAAGATCCAGAACGAGCTGTAGAATATCTAAAGATGGCGGCCGAGTCCTATGTCCGTCAGAGAGACTACAACAGCCTGGAAGAAATCTGGCAGATCCTGGTCAGCCATGCTTACAAAGATATTCCCTTCTTTGAAAAGCTGGAACGAATTCTGGCTGCAAATCGCGAAAAAACTCGGATCGCAGCGTATCTGGTGGGCCTGGTGGAGCCATTTCGCCAGGAAGAGGATTGGGACAATGTAATCCATATTCTAAAGAAAATTCTACAGTACGAGCCCAACTCCTCCCGCGCCCGTTCGGACCTGGTTCGGGCCTACCGGAGCCGTTACGAAAACCATTCACTACTCAATGAATTCCTGAAAATGTCGGATCTGACCAACAACCGCAAGCCAGTGGCTTCGGCTGTTGCTAACTTCGAAAGAAACATAGTCTTCGACACAGGCAACTATGTGTATCATCGAACCCGCGGTGTGGGCAAGATCACAGAAATCGATTCAGAAAACGTAATCATCGATTTCCGGGACAATCCAGGTCAGCGAATGAGCCTTCAAATGGGCATTTCCAGCCTTCTTCCCCTGGAGCCGTCACATATCTGGGTTCGCTACTACGAGAATCCTGAAGAAATGAAGGAGATCTTCGAAGAAGATCCTATTCAATTTTTCACCATTCTTCTGAGTTCCTATAACAAGTCCATTACCCTGTCTGAAATCAAATCCGAGATCGCCGGAAAATTCATCGATGCTGGCGAATGGTCCAAATGGTGGAGCCGAACCAGAACCAAGCTCAAGAAGGATCCCAATTTCGGATTCAATCCCAGAAAGAAAGACGAGCTGCTGCTTCGCGAAAAAGAGGTCACTCTTGCAGAAGAGCAGGAGGAAAAGTTCCTGCATACTTCGGACTGGAACCAGAAGCTGGAACTGGCCATGGAAACGCTAAAGGATCCGGATACGCGATCCGCTGCCGAAACCTGCAGCCATTTCTATCTGGAACAGGAGTCCAACAAGGACCTTACGAAACGTCTCCACTCCTACTTCTTCCTGGAAGCCGCTCATGAGGCTTTTCCGGACATGGAACTGCCCAGGCAGATTACTGCAGATCTGGTAAAAGCAATCTTTGCGGAAGAGACAGAAAAGACGCTGGTAAAATTGAGCGCCGACACTCCGGTTACGGAATTCAAGCGCGCCATTGTGGATCTGGTAATCGAAACCAGACCCAGCGACTACGCCCAGATACTTTCAAAAATCCTCTTCGAGCTGCCCATCAAGGTGCATCGCTACATTATTGGCGAATTGAACCGCCTGGGACAGGTAGATACTCTTAAAGGCTTTGTAGAAAAGGTATTTCGAAAGTACCGAGAAAATCCAGAGATCTTTCTATGGGTGGCCAAAGCAATACTGTCAGGCCAGTGGACCTATCCCTGGATTCCTGCGAACCGCGAAGAAGTGATTCTAATGGTCTTTCGGCTTCTGAAGCCCCTGGTGCGCATCGAAGCGAAAGGTACAAGACTAAAAAACCAGGCCATCGAAACCATCTTTGGAACCACCAACATTACCGTGGATTCCATCAAGGCTGGCCATCTGCCTGAAATTGTAAACGATTCAGATAGCGGAGTGCTTCGCCGAATGGCTGCACTGTTTCGCGAAGTTAGCTATGTTCCAGACGCTCAAAAGGATAACTTCGAGGAGTATCTGGAAGAACTACGTGCCGGTTACAAAAAACAGGCCGTGGCCGAGGAAGAAAGGGATGAGGAAGAGCAACAGGATCTGCATCTGATTCCGGGCTCAGACACCATCCTTGTGAGCCCTGCCGGTCTGGAGAAACGAAGGGCCTATCTGGACAACCTGATCAATGTTGAAATGCCCCAGAACTCCAGAGACATTGGAGAAGCCCAGGAAAAAGGAGACCTCCGGGAGAATGCAGAATACAAGGCAGCTCTGGAACGTCAGTCGCAGCTTCAGGCAGAAATCAAGAAAGTGGACGCCGATCTCAAAAAAGCCCGGGTTATCGATCCTGGAAGCATTCGCACCGACATCGTAACCATTGGTGCACGCGTTGCGATCAAGAATGCAGACGGCGAAACCATGGAATACACCATCCTGAGTCCCTGGGAAGCCGATTCCGAGCATAACATCATCAGCTACATTTCTCCTCTGGGCAAAGTACTGATTGGAAAAAAGGTAGGAGATCAGGCAAAACTGGAATCCGGGGCCGAATACGAGATCCAGGGCATTGCCAAAGGACTGTAATGCGGAATTATTCCTGGACTACAGAAACAGAGCCCTGCCCGGTACGGGCGGGGCTGGCTGCAACAAATCCAAAATGAAAAAACACTCTGCTCTTCGCATTACAGTAATCGTCGCTTTTCTGGCCGTCGTTGCCCTTGCCTGTGCCGGCCAGATTCAGGCTCAACCAACCAGTCGCTATTCCTATGACACCGACTGGGAAAACATCAAAGAAGCCATTTTAAACAAGGATGTGCGGGCTCTGGGCGCCTACGCAGCCTCCGATGCCATCGATGCAGAGGAAATAATCCAGGCCTTTCATGCAGATCCAGAATATCTGGCACAACTGAAGAAATCCACCTACCGGGATCTAAAAACCGAAATCGATGGCTCGGAAGTACGCCTGGTCTTTTCGGCGATGGTGTCCGGATCTGACGAGGACGGAAACACTTACGAGAGCGGTCTCTACATCTATTTGAACCAGGGCGAGCCCTCCCTGGAAATCGTTAGCTTTCTGGCTGCCGGCTAAATCCGTTTTCTGCAGGCCGTTGCCTGCCCCCGTACTTTCTTTTTTCATTCCCTACCGATCCCCGGGGAGGAAAGGATAACGCGCTGCCCCCCCCGAATCCCGGGAACGCGGTGCGGCGGTCGGACCCGCGCCTTCGCACCGAACCGGTTTTCCCAACTGAAGAAGGAGAATAGACGATGAAAACGCTTATACTCGGTTCCACCGGCATGATTGGAGCCAATATTCTGAAGCAATTGCTGGAAACCGGTCAGAAGCCAGATCTGCTGGTCAGGAACGAACAGAAGGCTCGAAAGGTGCTGACCGAAATGGGACTGGATTTAACCGGCTGCGCACTTCATACCGGCGATGTTACCGATCCCGCCTCTCTCAAGAAGGCTATGCAGGGGATGGAGCTGGTCTACCATGCAGCCGGATTGCCGGAGCAATGGTTTGCGGATCCGGATATCTTCGACCGCGTGAACCACCAGGGAACAAGAAATGTTCTGGAGGCTGCCCGTCAAACATCGGTACGAAGATTGGTCTACACAAGCACCATCGATGTATTCAAGGCCAATGCCGGCGAAGAATACACCGAGGCCGTTCTGGATCCGAAGCCCAGGGGGACCCATTATGAACGCTCCAAACAAAAAGCAGACGAAGCGGCTGTAGAAGCGCTCAACAATGGTCTGGACATTGTCTTTACGCATCCATCCGGTCTGTACGGTCCCGGCCCCCTCACCTCCCCCGGTAGCAACGACTTCATCGCAGATCTCATAAACGGAAAAGTGCCCATGCTTCTTCCGGGAGGTTTTCCAATAGTCTTTAGCGAGGACTGCGCTCGCGGTCATATTCTGGCAGCAGAAAAGGCCGCTTCCGGGGCGCGCTTTATTTTGAGCGATCGCTATTTCTCATTGAAGGACCTGGCCGAGGCAGTGAAGACTTTGCGGCCGGAGCTGAAGGTTCCAGGGATCATGCCGGTATGGTTTGCCCGATTGTTTTCTGCGGCAGGAGAAGTGAAGGCAAGGCTGACCAAACGGTCACCCATGTTGCCGGCCGGACAATTGTATTTCTTGCTCTGGCAGGCCATTCCACTGGCGGAGCGGGCGAACACCCAACTGGGCTGGCAGGTAACACCGACCGAGGAAGGTCTGGAAAAAACCATTGCCTTTCTCAGAATGAACGGAAAGATTCGCTGAGTCCTTTTGCCAGGGTTCGGATTCCACGGTCTTTGAGGCCCGCTACGCCCATGCGTCTTAACTCGTTTCAACCAATCTTACCCGCGCTGGCCGTGCTGGCTTTAATTCTTGGGCTCAATGCAACCTGCGATTCCAGCGTCCAGGAGCTTTCAGAAGACGGTGGCATTCGCTTCCTGGTGGATGAAGTGGAAATAGCCACAGAAAAACTGAACGAAGCGCCCATGGCAACTGTGCTGCTAGATTATACGCCGCCCGGTATGAAGGAATCGAGGATGCTTGCATACTCTCTGCCATCCACTGGGAAGAGAGAACTGGTGCATGATTACATTCGACTTCCCGCTACCGCCGATGTTTCCCTGAGCACCGCTCAGGGCTTCAAACTCAACAATCTAATCCAGGCGGTGCATTTTGCACATTCAGAGCATAGACCGCTACAGCTTTCTCCGGATGCTGTCTGGATCACCCTTCTCCAGGGCTTTGTGCTACATCAGAGGGTTCGCTCGGAGCCGGTTCTAAAGAAGAAGCGTCTGGAGGCTTTTTCCTTTCAGGATTTTGATCCCCTGGACCCGAAGGCGAACTGGGATCTTGTACTGGAGAAGGTTTCGTCAGAACTAATAGAAGCGGAATCCGGTGAGGATCTGCATTTACTCCTGCCCGAATTCTCCACAACCGGGAAGACGGAGCGAATGGTAATGCGTGCAAGCCTGCTCATGGCTTTTCAGGATCGCTATGAATACGAATACGGCGCCATCTGTGGAATTCCTCATATAACTCTTACCGGCACAGTAGAAGACTGGAAACTATTGCGTGAGCGCGCAGCCCAACTGGGCCGCTATGATCTGGAGTGGTGGACAGAGCCACTGCTTCCCATTCTGGATCAATTCATTAAGGCTCGCTCCGGTCAGCCTGATCGAGCATTCTGGAAAAGCATCTATAAGAAGGAAGGGGAGTACGTAGCCCAGGGACTCAATGGCTGGATCTTGAAGCTGTATCCTTACATTCGCAATCCAGCGAAAACTACGGTCTACGATGTGGATGGAACGGCGCAGGTAGAATTCAGCAAGACCGCGTTTTCCAGAAATCCCTTCCTGGGCGAACATCCTTGCGGCAAAAAGGAGAGTTCACTTCCATGCTTTCTGGAACTGGAACGGATTCCTGCAGACACCGGAAGCTTCCCTCTCCGCATCCGCCGCCAGGCCACCCGCCAGATCTATGACGTTGATTTTTTTGCAGGAATCTATGGTATCAGCCAGCTAGAAGATCTGACTTTGACTCCGGAACCGGGCTGGTACGTAGAAATGAAATGATGGGAAATGTCATCCACCGATTCGTTGCGAAAGGCCAGGGTTGGGCGTTCGCGAAGGCAACAACGGCAGGGGGAAAAATGCATCGGACAAGGGATACCGGGAAGGCATGAATGAGCGCTGGATAGGACGGGCATCCGGCCGGAATGGTTCCCTGAGGGTCGAGAAAATAAAGAGCCTGGCTAGTTGAGCTCGGCTATCTCTTTTTTCACTTCTTCGGCTTTGTCGCTCTGTCCTTTTTCTTTGTAATAGTCCAGCAGATCGTTCAGCGCTTTTCGCTTCTCGGTCTCGGAACCGGCATTGCGCACCTTGCGCTTCAGTTGCATTTCCTTGCTGAACGCCGCGGCGTATCGCTCATTCATTAGTCCACGGCGCACATCTTCAGAAAGCTCGTCGCT
>JAGRNE010000107.1 GCA_020440915.1 Leptospiraceae bacterium
AGAATCATCCTAAAATCAAAGAAGCCAATGAAAGAGTATTGAAAGCGGGCTTCAATTTCGCCGAAACCTGTGAACTGTTCCATGACCGGTACGAAATTACCAGAGCGGAATTCGAACCCGGCATGTACAGAAACATCACCGGTAACTCTGCTCTGGCTCTGGGTCTGGCCGCAGCAGCCCACCTGGCCGATCTTCCCATGCTTTATGCAGGCTATCCGATTACTCCGGCTTCGGATATTCTACACGAGCTTTCGCGCTACAAGAACTTCGGAGTAAAAACCTTCCAGGCAGAAGATGAAATCGCCGCGGTTTGCGCTGCCATCGGTGCGGCCTACGGAGGCACCATTGGAATTACGGCCTCTTCCGGCCCTGGAATTGCGCTGAAATCCGAAGCCATTAATCTGGCCGTAATGACGGAACTGCCTCTTGTGATTGTAGATGTACAACGGGCAGGCCCCTCTACAGGAATGCCCACCAAGACAGAACAGGCGGATCTTCTCCAGGCCATGTTTGGAAGAAATGGCGAAAGCCCGGTAGCAATCCTTGCCCCTTCCCGACCTTCTGACTGCTTCTACGTTGCCATCGAGGCAGTGCGCCTGGCTTTGCTTTACATGACTCCTGTCTTCATTATGAGCGATGGTTACCTGGCCAATGGTTCCGAGCCCTGGAAACTTCCGCATGTGAGCGATCTGCCCACCATCAAGAAGCACTTCGTGCCGGAGAATGCAGACCCGGCTACGTTCCATGCCTACGACCGCGATCCGGAAACCCTTTCGCGCTTCTGGCCGGTGCCCGGCCGTCCCGGTTTCGAGCATCGCATCGGGGGAATCGAAAAAGATTCCATTACCGGAAACATAAGCTACGATCCAGATAACCACCACAGAATGGTGGAAATTCGCAACAAACGTATTCAAGGCATTGCACAGAGCATTCCGGAACAGGACGTTTATGGAGATGATTCCGGTGACGTTCTAATTCTTGGCTGGGGTTCCACCTTTGGATCCATTCGCACTGCAGTGGAACATATGAGAGATAAAGGATACTCGGTATCCCATGCTCATTTGAGATATGTAAATCCTGTTCCTCGCAATCTGGAAGAAGTGCTCAAAAGGTTTAAGAAAGTTATCCTTCCCGAAATCAACTCAGGGCAACTGGCCATGATCCTTCGCTCAAAGTACTTGATGGACATCGAAAGCTTTAGTAAGGTTAGAGGAAGGCCCATTTCCGTGGCGGATCTGGAAGACAAAATCGAAGCTACAATCAAGGAATTAGGTTAATTTCATGAGTAACCCCAATACATTAACAAAGAAAGATTTCGCCTCCGATCAGGAAGTCCGATGGTGCCCTGGATGCGGCGACTACGCCATCCTGTCCGCCATCCAGAAAACCCTTCCGGAGCTGGGATTGCCCAAAGAGGATTTCGTTTTCATTTCCGGCATCGGCTGTTCTTCGCGATTCCCCTATTACATGAATACCTACGGGTTTCATACAATTCATGGCAGGGCGCCAGCCATCGCTTCCGGCCTTAAGATTATGCGTCCCGAGCTTTCGGTATGGATGATTACCGGCGACGGGGATGCGCTGTCCATTGGAGGCAACCACTTGATTCATCTGGTGCGACGCAATCCAGATATCAATGTACTGCTGTTCAACAACCAGATCTATGGCCTGACCAAAGGTCAATACTCACCTACCAGCAAACCTGGAACGGTTGCCAAGTCCACGCCGGAAGGTTCCCTGGATCAGCCGTTTTCTGCACTATCGCTGGTCATCGGCGCAGGCGCCACCTTTGCGGCGCGGGTGCATGACAAGGACATGAAGCTAATGACCGACGTCTTCAAGGCGGCCTACCACCATAAAGGGACCTCTTTTATCGAAATCTATCAGAACTGCGTCATCTTCAACGATGGGGTTTTTGACGATTCCGTATCCAAGGACCATCGAGAAGAGCACACCATTCTCCTGGAAGACAAGAAACCGCTTCTGTTTGGCAAGGAAAAGGATAAAGGCCTTCTGCTGGAAGGCAACCATGCCCGAGTTGTTCCGGCCGAAGATGCCACCGATGCAGTAACCATCATGGATCGCACCCGGGAAGACCCTACCTTTGCCTTCGCGTTAGCTCAGCTGGATCGACCACACTTCCCGGTTCCCATGGGAATCCTGAGAGAGGTGGAAAGGCCGGCCTACGAAGAGTTAATTCAGCATCAGGTAGATTCGGTAGTGGAGAAAAAAGGGCGCGGAGACCTGGAAGCGCTTATCCATTCCGGGGAAACCTGGGTCATCGAAGGTTAGGACTTCCCGATCTTTTTTTTGGTCAAAAAGCCCCTGAACCAATTTTTTTACTATGCAAGCCAAAGTTGCTTGCTTACTTGCACTGAAATTCGCGCAAGCGAAACTCCATTTGGAGGGAGGTGAAATGGAAGATCCGCTCGGTGAACACTACATCATTGAACTGTACGAGTGCAGCCATGACGTGCTGGACAATCTCGAACAGGTCCAATCAACCCTGCTGGATGCAGCAGATATTTCGGGAGCCACTATCATTGATCAGAGGTTCCATAAATTCAGTCCACAGGGAGTATCAGGAGTGGTGGTTATCGCCGAATCCCACCTGAGTATCCACACCTGGCCAGAGCTCGGTTATGCCGCTCTGGACCTCTTTACTTGCAGCAAGGATATGGACATCCAGAAGGCTCTTAACCTTCTTCGTCAGGTTTTCAAACCCGGCGACGTTGTGGTTGAGTACATCCAACGCGGCCTGATGGATCCTGCCTACCGCAAGAACCAGAGACTACACCAATTCAGACAGACCCCCCTTACGGCCGGTCGTCAATAAGGAGGACAGTAATGCTTGTCGCTACGAAAAAAGTACAGTCATACCTGTCTGATGCTGCAGAGATGAGGCAATCGCCCGTTTCCGGCAGCGGTGTTTTTGCCACCAGGGACATCAAGAAAGATGATCTGGTAGCGCTTTGGGGTGGGACCATTTACCGTGAGGATCAACTGGAAACACTTCCTTCCGAGCTTCGTCATTATCTATTGCAGATCGACGAATCTCTTTACATCGGCCCGGCAGACCTGGAGAGCGCGGACGATTCAGAGTTTTTCAACCATTCCTGCGAACCCAATCTGGGCTTCAAGGGGCAGGTTGCTCTGGTTGCCATGCGAGATATTCAGGCCGGCGAAGAGCTAACGTTTGACTATGCAATGGCTGAGACTTACGATCAGTCATTCTACTGTCAGTGCGGATCTTCGCTTTGTCGGGGACACATTCTGGGAAGCGATCCCCATCTTCCTCAGCTTCAAAAACGATATCAGGGATATTTCAGCTCATGGCTGGAAAAGAAACTGAACGTGAAGCCGGAAGACCTGGCAGGATCCCTTCAATTCGAAGAAACCGGAGCCTGGGGACTGGTAACAGCCCTGGACCTCCACGATTGCAACGGAGATACTTTGCGCAGTAGAGAAAAGATCTACGAATTCACCGTGGAACTGTGCGAACGTATCAATGTTAAGAGATTTGGCGAACCCACCATTGTTCATTTCGGCGAAGATGAAAGAGTGGCGGGCTATTCACTGGTTCAGCTGATCGAAACATCGCTGGTGAGCGGGCATTTTGCCAACGCTACCAACAGAATCTATCTGGATGTCTTCAGCTGCGCCTGGTACAACCCCACGGAGATTGTTAAGTTTGCGGCCGACTTCTTTGAAGCCCGGGACTACAATGTAAATATCTATCTCCGGCATTGAGATCAAAACTACTTTTTCGCTACACAGACCTCAAAGGTTGATTTTCCGGCCTGAAACTGGTAGCGAAAAAATGACTACAGAGGGAGCTACGGCTCCCTTTCTTTTCTGCCGCTCTTCGAGATTGCCAGGAAAAAATCCGGGAAGTAGCCAGGTCCGCCGACAAAGAGCCCGCATCCATATCATGCGTAGCGGCCGGGTTCCAGACGCTTCTGCATTCCGAGAAAAAAGGTCCGTGGATTAGCGCCGCCCGGGATAGCGGTCTATAATTAAATCCGGTGACATGGACTTTCCAAAGAAAAACCCCTGCCCTTCATGACAACCGGCATCCAGAAGGTGCAATCGCTGCTCATCGGTTTCGATGCCTTCTGCGATGATCACAAAACCCAGGTTCTCTCCCAGAGCGATGATTGTATTGACTATGGCCGAAAGATTGTTGTCTGCCGGAAGTCCGGCAATAAAGGAACGATCGATCTTCAGTCGATCCACCGGCAAATCCTTGAGGTAGCTCAGGGAGGAGTAGCCGACTCCAAAATCATCGATGGCTATTTGAACTCCTTCGCTTCGCAGCAAATGCAGTTGTTCCAGGATAGAGGAGTCCAAACCAATCAAGGAGTTCTCGGTGATTTCGATCTCCAGGCGATGGGGATCCAGCCCGGCGGAGGTAAGGGCAGCCAAAACCCGGGAGGAGAAATCGCCGTTCTGAATCTGCACCGGCGATACGTTAACTGCAATTCGCGAGAATTCCAGACCATCTCTGAGCCATTGAACAGCCTGATGACAGGCCTGATTCATTACCCATTCACCCAGCGGAAGAATTAATCCAAGCTGTTCAGAAATGGGAATGAATTCCTCCGGGGGGATCGGGCCCTCTCTGCTATCCCATCGAACCAGAGCTTCCAGACCGGTAAGTCTGCCGCTACTCAACTCCAGCTGAGGCTGATACTCCAGCCGAAATTCTCCAGCATCCAGGCCTCTTCTAAGGTCCGTCCCCAGTCGAATGCGCTTCAGGGCTTCTTCGGTAAGGTCCTGCGAAAAGAATCGATATCGTACGCTTTCCTTCTTGGCCCTGTACATGGCCGTGTCGGCCTGCTGGACTAGTTCTTCCACAGTTGACGCATGGTCCGGATAGCTGCTCATACCCAGACTGGCCGAAATGGTAATCTTTCGGCCCTGCACGTCGAAGGGGCTCTCCATGGCTCGCACCAGGCTATCGGCGACCATGGCCACTTCTCCGCTGGACTGCATGCCGGGCACCAGTACCAGAAACTCATCGCCTCCGAATCTGGCAAGGGTCTGGTCGCTTCGAATGGCCTCACTGAGTCGAGCCGCCATATCTTTGAGTAATCCGTCTCCCACACTATGCCCCAGACTGTCGTTTACATCTTTGAAGTTGTCCAGATCCAGAAAAATGATCCCTACCTTTTCGCCGGACCGGTCCGCGGTTGACATGGCCTGGGCCAGGCGCTCCTCAAAGAGTAGACGATTGGTCAGCCCGGTAAGTGGGTCCATATGCGCCATTCGCTCCAGACGATGCTGGTAGTCCTTGATACTGGAGATGTCCGAAAAAATGGCAGCATATTGAACGACGGCGCCGCGATCGTTCCTGATCGCAGAAATAGTAACAAGTTCCGGATAGATGCTGCCGTCCTTTCTTCGGTTCCAGATTTCGCCCGTCCAGAACCCTTGAGAATCTATGGACTTCCACATTGCATCGTAGAACGCCTTTCCATGAAATCCACTGGCCAGGATTCGCGGGTTGCGGCCAATGATTTCCTGTTCATCGTATCCGGTGATTCTGGAAAATGCGCGGTTCACGGCTATGATTCGCACATCGGAATCTGTGATCACAATACCTTCCTGGGTATGCTCAAACACAGTGGAGGCCTGGCGTAGCTGAGCCTCATGCCTTTTTCGCTCTGTAATATCTTCAACGATTCCATCAAAGACCAGGCGCCCGCCTTCGGTAGTACGCGCCGTGGCCGTGACGGAGGCCCACATCGGCTTGCCACGAAGAGTGCGCAGCTTGAGTTCCTCTCGATGCACGGTACCTTCGCGAATCAATCTTTCAGAAAATGCAATGCGGTCTTGCGGCTCATCATGAAGGTCACGGGCCGAATGTTTCAGAAAGTCCTGCAATGAGTCGGCCTCAAAGATTCGGGCCATGGCCGGATTGGCTTCCAGGAACCTTCCCTCTTCGCCGGGCTCGTTGCGATACACGCCTACCGGAAGGGCATCAAAAACTTCTTTGTATTCTTCCAGAGACTGCTGTAGCAGCTGGGGCTCTGTGTAGTCATGAATAATGGAATGGAGATAACGCTTTCCCAGGATGTCCACAGGTCCGGAGTACACCTTTACAAAGCGAATCTCTCCGGAGGCCATACGATGTTTGAATTCGAAATAGCGACGCTCCTCCTCCTTTGCGCGCGCCATTTCGGCTTTTACCTCTTCTGCAGGAAGCTGATTGATGTCCTGAATGTATATTCGCCGAAGCTCTTCCAGAGAGAAGCCGTAAAAATCCACTGCGGCAGGATTGGCATCGAGAATGAGTCCCGTTTCCGGATCGATAAGCAGCTTCGGCGCCGAATTTCGTGTGAACATCTCTCGATAGATGGCCACTATGTCTTCGCAGACGTCCTTTTCTTCGCGCAGAAATTCCGGTATGTGCTCTGGATCCATCGGAACGACTCTCAGAGTCATCTAAAAAATACATCGGAAAAAGAACAGACACTTTTTAACGTTCGTTCAAGAGGGGATCCACTGAAGTATAAGCCTATCCCTGAGTTGAATTCCCGCTTCGTATATTGGCGAATCGTAATTCCGCAAAAAGTAATCGGGATCGATTCCCTGAATTCTAAAGTCGCACTTCTGATAAAGCGCCAGAGCGGGAAAACTTGTGCTCCCGGTACATACTCGAACGCTTTCCTTACGACCCCGGAGGAATTCCTCCACAAGTCGCCCGGCCAGGCCCTGGCGTCGAAAGTCCGGGTGCACCGAAAGATTCAGGATTTCCATTCCATGCTTCATTGGTCCGGCCACAAGCAAGGCCACAGGAAGACCTTCCAGGTTGGTAAGAGCCCGGATGATGGAGTTAGCCGGATAGGCAGCCAGCGAATCCGGTGATGGGTCCGCCTCCAGAAGCAAAGATCGATAGTATGGAGAACGCAGCTCCGCAGCATCCGGAGTATGGAATTGAAATAGATCTTGCTTCATGCTCTTTCTGTACCCTCCAGGCAAAAGCGGCATCCATTCTTCAAATCAACTGCGAAAGCAACCGGCGCAGGCTACGTCAAGATGGCAGCCTGCCCAGCCTGCGAAAGAGGTCTTCCATCCTGGCTCGATCCTTTACACCTGGCTGGCCAGCCTCCAGACCAGATGCGATATCCACACCGGCCGCTGCAGTAGACTCCAGCATCTGCACACTGTTATCCGGATTCAATCCGCCAGCCAGCAAATAGGGAAGCCGCACTTTTGAAAGCCAGGAAGGATCTACCTGCTTGCCGGTTCCGCCCAGCGCATGGCCTACCTTACGATCAATAAGATACAGATGACAGTGCCCCAGGGCCCTTAGATCTTCATCGCTTACCGGTCCGTCCACCCGCAAAACCGGCCAGATTGGAATTCCAATACCCATATTTCGGAGTACGGAACGAGTTTGCTGAATGAGAAGGGAGCTACCGATGAGCTGGATACCATCCAGGGCAAACCTGCGCAGGCCTGGCCCTCCGAGTTGCCTCAGTAAGCGAATCATCCTCTCCAGCCCCATTCCGCCCATGATCCCAATGTGCTCAATGGCAGGATGCCCGATCCGAATTTCCCGAATCAGCCGCGTAGCCACCTCCGGCCGAACCAGCCTGGGACTGGATGGCACAAAATTCCAGCCCATATAATCCGGCTCAAAAGAAGCCACCATATGGGCATTCATTCCATAGAGATTTCCGCATACCTTGATCAGAGGCATTACCCCGTGTAATCGGCGACTCGTGCCAGGGAATCACTTTCCTTCTTGCAATTGTGTTGCCGGAAAAAATCCTGCATGTATGTTTTCCGGCGGAGAGGAAGAGCATCAACTGGAAGCTCTGGAAGATGAGATTCTGGAAAAAATGGAATGGCTGAGCGCCCCATCCAGAACGCATCTGGCCGAGAGTCAGATTCTGAGGGCCGGTCCATTTCGTACATCGCCGATCTGGATCCATTCTCCGCTACGGACACAAGATCCAGGCATCTATTTGTTTCGTCCGTCCGGGCTCTGTAATTATCTCACTCTTCGCAGGCTTGTGCCGGATTTCCCGGTCAAGACCATATGGTTGCTTCCGGAATATGTAGGAGGCGCCGGCCACAGCCTCACGCATCTCTATATTCCGGCGCGCCAGATGCTGGTATTCTATCTCTGTCCATTACGCATCTACGGAGAGCATTCTTCGGACGGATTGGAGCTGGAAAAGCCTGCAGGTAGCTACTCGGCGGGTATGATTCCTATCCAGCGATTGGAATCCATGGAATCGGCGAAACGAATTCCTGCGGGTCGGATGAAAAAGCCCCGACCTCTGCTGGATTCCGTATTTCAGAGTATAAGTGAGGCCGGGCAGCGTAACACTCTGGGCAAATTCCTGATTCCAGAATCCAGCTTGCTGGATCGGGAGATCGCAGATATGGAAAGGATCAGCTATAGCTGGAAAAAAGCACTTATAGAACGAAGGAATAGGTATTGATGCAGACGCAGCAGTCCCCGGTCCACACAAGCGGAACAGTCGAAGCCCGAGTCTTCGGTATCCAATCCCTGCGACATCTGGAGCAACGATTTCCGTCCGGAACTCCGGAAGATTCGGAGCACAGGAACCTGAAGCCGGATGCCAGCGGCCATGGAATCCAGGATGCGGCCATCGCGCGAAAACGCATTGAGCGAGAATTCCTTGCAGAAGAGTTAAGTCTTCCTTCCGAGCGGATCTTTTTTCTGAAACAAATCCATGGGGCGGACGTGATTCGAATTACCGAACAGGACTTCATCGCCGACAGTCTTCCCATTGCCGTAGCCGATGGTATGCTAACCCAGGAAAAAGGCGTAGCCCTGGTAATTCGCACAGCCGATTGTTTGCCCCTCTTCTTTCATTCCGGCGCGGAAGGCGCAGAAAGGCTCATCGGAGTTGTGCATTGCGGATGGCGAGGCCTGTCCAGAGGAATCATTGGCCGAGCCATGGATCTGATTACCTTCATGGTGGAGCAATCCCGCCGGGAAAAGAAAGACGTAGATCCAAACATCACTATTTTTCCCGGGCCCTACATCTGCCCTTCCACCTACGAAGTAGGCCTGGAAGTGGCAGCCCGGTTTCCCATTGTAGAAGAAAAGCGATCCGCGCGGGGGCGGCCCTTGCTGGACCTCTATAAGAATGCTGCGCTGCAAATCGAAAGAGCCTCCTCCTCGGCCAAAGCAGATTTCCACCTGGAAGATCCTCTGAGCGCGCTGGATGAAAGCCTGTTTCGCAACTACTATTCCCATCGCCGAGGAGATCGCTCCCGCAACCTTAACGTCATTCGCATCAAGGAGTCCGAATGAGCTTTTCCACCGAAGAAATGCGCAACCTTCGTAAATTCAAGAAGTCAATTCTGGACGTTCTATTCAATCATTGCGAAACCTTCTATATCCATTGCATGCCCCATGAGAAACTGGTGCTGGGTAAACGAGGACTTCTGAAGAAAGAGCAGACCGAAGGGCTAATTCTGGTATTTGGTCCGTATAGCACGCGAGGCCTGACCTGGGATGACGACTACCTGGAATGCGAAATGCAATTTTCTCGTTGGGAATTTGTTCGCATTCCTTTCGATTCAATAGTACGAATGTTCGACAAATCTGGCCAGGTCATTATGCAATGGGCTATGCCTGAAATTGAGGACACAGGACCGGAACTGAAGCTGCATATTGCCGATCCGGAAGGAAGCGACACGGAAGATCCCGCTTCCCCGGAAGCGTCTCCTACTGGCGCATCCGCCAGCCTGCAGCAGGAAGCCGCGGCCGCAGCAAAAAAGAAATCTGCAGGCAAACGATCTACGGGCAAAGCCGGAAAATCCGGCAAAAGCAAAGCGACGGACGACAACGTCATCGAAGTGGATTTCACCAATAAGAAAAAACCCTGAGCAGGCAGGCTCCGGTATTTCCATCGGCTAGCGGGCATTTCCATCGGCCGAATGGAAAGGGCCCGGAATCACTGGAGTGCCGACCACAATTGCAGAGGCGCGAATCGCAATTTCAGAGGCCAGGATTGCAAGGCCAATCACAGCGATGACCAGTGCAGCTAAAGGCATTCTGCCGTTTCAGTCTTTCTTCTAGTCTGGTCCAATCTCGGCAGGCAAACCAAACAAACCTTTCCAGGCATCGTTAATAGAAGCAGCGCGCATCAGACTGGTGCCGATCAGAAAGGCATCGGCGAAATCGCTCATCTCCTGCAGCGTGGAGGCTTTTTCGATGCCCGATTCGGCCACAAGAAGGGCTTCTGGATTGAAGTCGCGCAACATTGGCGCCAGTCTTCTAGAAAGTGCTAGATCCATTTCCAGGGAATCCAGGTCCCGGTGATTGATGCCTACAATCAGCGCTCCTGCATCGCAGGCCCGGCGAAGCTCTTCTTCAGAATGAACCTCCACAAGAGGCTCCATACCCAGAGATCGGGCATACTCAAGCAGAGAGCGTAGCTCACCATCGGAAAGCAGGCGAACAATTAAGAGCACCGAATCGGCTCCAGCCAGTCGACCTTCCAGTATCTGACATTTGTCTATCAAGAAATCTTTCCGAAGAACTGGAATCCCTGCATGCCTGGCTACCTTCAGATGGTCCAGGTTGCCCTGGAAAAACTGCGAATCGGTGAGCACAGAAAGAGAACTGGCGCCCAGGGAGGCATAGGTTCGTGCAATTGCTTCAGGATCGTAAGCGGGCCGAATGAGACCCATAGAAGGGGATGCCTTTTTGCATTCCGAGATGATGGCTTTCTGCAGAGGCAGATAGCGATGCGGCGCCCGGGAGCCCGGCCCGGGCTCTTTTGTCGCGTTTTCAGAGTGGTTCGCTGTTTCGTCGGCCGATCCCTCCTCTGCCGCAGTGGATGGGCCAGAACGGCGCAGAAGACCACCTGGACGCTTCAGGGCCCCGAAGAAGTCTTTTGCAGGCTCTACACCGTGCAGAGCCCCCTCATTAATCTGCGGATTTTGCTTAATCTGTTCGATTTCCTCTTTCTTCCTTTGGACAATCCTGTCCAGAAGAGAGGAAGGAGATGATCCGACCATGGGGTCTAGCTCTTCAGAGCTTCTTCGTCGGATTCGTAGATATCGAACAGAGAAGTGAGTTCGATGACGTTGAAAATGCGCTTAACCGAAGCGCGAATGTGCGTAAGTTTCAGGCTTCCGTCCCGGGCATTTAGCTTGCGTAGCGTGGCGATGCAGGCACGAAAACCGGAGGAACTCATGTATTCCACCTTGTCC
>JAGRNE010000108.1 GCA_020440915.1 Leptospiraceae bacterium
ATTACAGATTATGCAGAAGCGCTTTGCATGCCTTTGCTGGGGCGTCTGGCCTGGGGTGATTACGTTCAATTTCAGGAAACAAGAGCTTACCGAGAACTGGAAGCCGATGCGCCGGAAGCCTACAGATACAGGCTTCCGGCCGAAAGGGACCTTCTGGCCCTGGCAAGCCTGCGTAATTCCAGAAACTACCAGGAGGCTTTGCTGCAATATCTGGGAGGTGGCGCGCCTTCTCCCTTTTCGCCGGAAGGATGCCAGAGCCGCTCTCTTGTATGTCTGGCGCCCAGAGAAGCGTTTCAGGTCTACAATCGCCTGATTTTTGCGGCCCCGGCCGAACGTCTTCCCTATCTTTTTCTGGAGCAGGGTCAGGTGCTGGGCTGGATGGGTCGAAAAGGCGACGACCTATTTGACAATCCGTATGAGCGCGCGCTGGATCAGATGAGCGGCGCAGCATCCCATCGCTCCCTGGAAAGAGTAGCACGCACGGAAATGACGCAGATCTATCTAGAAACAGGCCGATACGAAGAAGCCCGGCAGCAACTCAGACAGTTAGCGCTGATCACCAATATGGATGCGCCGGAAACCTCGGATCTTAGAGAGCTGGCCCGAAAGACGCTGGGCGGTTTGAAATTGCACCGAGAGGCGGACTGCTTCGCCGAGCAGCGAGGATTGCCAAGACCGCATTGCGATAGACGAGTGGATTTTCTGAAATGATCTACCTGGATTACAATGCCACGCATCCTCCTATTCAGGAGATCTTCGAAAAGAACTGGAAACGCTATCTGGAAAACCCGGCCAATCCCAGTGGCATCTCGCTGGCTTCGCAAAAGAACCAGTCTTTCCTGGATCGGAGGCGAAAGGAAATTGCCGCTCTTCTGGCTTTGCCGGCGGACTGCATTCGCTTCAGCTCCACAGGCACGGAAGCCACTTACTGGATGATTCGCACCTTTGCAGAAGGCCAGGAAAGAGCCGGGAGCTCCGTTCATAATGCGGACAGAGATCTTTCGGCTACATCGCCCTCTCCCTCGCCTTCTGCACTCCCTTCTTCCGGGCCTTCCTGTATCCTCTCTGCCTGCGAACACGATGCGATGATCGCCGCATGCCAGGATGCAGGCCTCAACATCCGGTACCTGCCGCTGCATGAGGGCAGAGTGATGCCTCAGGATCTAGAGGAGATGCTGCAGTCCCTTTCGGAAAGCGAGCGAAGGGTCTTGCGTTTTGTTAGCGTCATCCATGCATCCAATGAAACGGGAGTGATTCAGCCGGTTGCGGAGCTTTCCCGGATATGCAGAAAATACAATCTTCCCTTTCTCAGCGATTGCATACAGAGCGCGGGCAAGATTCCTCTACCCGTTTCCGAATTTGACGCTTTCTTGCTCAACGGTCATAAACTGGGCGCTGGAGCCGGATGCGCCGTAACTGTATTTGCTCCGCAACATCTAAGGCGCATCGTTCCGCTCTATCGCGGCGGATTGCAGGAAGAGGAAACCAGGGCCGGCACAGAGAATTTGCTGGCCATCGGAAACTTTGCCGATGCCTTTGCTCTGCAGCTTTCAATGATGGCCGAAAAGGAATCCCGACTACGCCCCCAGCATGCAAGGCTGGAATCATTCCTGAAGGAAAAGGGAGTGATCATCGCCGGAGAAGCAAGCCCCAGACTTTCCAATACAACCTACGCAGTGTTTCAGAATCTGGAAAACATGGACTTCTTTCTAATGGGTCTGGACCAGGCAGGGGTCATTTGTTCCACCGGAAGTAGCTGCAAATCCAGGACGCGACAACCTTCCAGAGTGCTGCGAGCCATGGGGTATTCAGAAAAGGACAGTATGCAGGCGCTTCGCTTTTCCAGCGGGCTGGAAACTACGGCGGAGGAATTCGACTCTTTGATGGAAGTGATGAACCATCTTCTGAGCAGATTTGCGCCGGCGGGTCGGTTGTAAAGGGGCTGCGAAAGCCCCGGCCTTAAGACCGGGGCCATAATTCAACCAGAAGCAATCCGGTTCAATTCGGATCAGTTATCCTGGCTTTCCTCTTGAGGGGCCGGGGCTCCTCCGTCAGGGTAGCATCCACCTGCTTTTCGCATTTCATTGTAGGCCGGAATTCCATCTTTCAGGAAGGCATCTTTGTCAAAGTTATCGTTAACGTCGATAGTAACTCTTTCTTTCATCTCGTCGCGCACTTTGGCGAATTCGCGCTTCATGATTTCCTGTTTCAGGGTTGCCTCGGCATAGTCCAGACAATCGTCGATGGTCATGGCCGCAGCCTGCGCGCCGAATCTCTCTCTGATTTCCTGGCAACGCTGTTCCTTTTGCCCTTCTGAAATCTTGATATTTTGCTCAACCTTGTCCATCAGGTAAAGCTTACTCAGCGCATCCAGGCGAACCTGTTCCAGAATTTCCTTTACCATGGGTCGGTCGGTGAACCCTTCTTCCATGGCTCGTTGCTCGATGATTCTCATTTCGCGGTACTGCGAATAGTTGTACTCTGGATTAAGCATAATCAACGCTTGCTGCGCTTCCGGAGGCATTCTCTGGATATCGTCGGGATTACAGATGAATCGGATCAGGGTCTTCTTCTCCGCATTGGCCATACGAGCTGTCTTTTCGATGTAACCTTCGTAGTAACGCTCGAACTCTTTTGTAGTAATTGTGTGATTTCCGATAGTTTCGATTTTCTCTCCTTCCTTGCAGGCCGACAGCACAACGGTCAGCGCGATGGCAATGGAAGCTAACTTGAAAGGCAATTTCATGGAAATTTCTCCTGCACTCATTGATTGGAACGATTGCGGTTCTAATGGACGCATAGTGGTTCGTGTCCGGGTCATGGGACGATGCCCCGGCTCGGACGGCAAGCGAAACTATCCGGCCGCCGGCTCCTTTTGAGCATGCAGCGGAGCCGTAAGTTCTACAAGAGTGCTCAAAAAAGCCGCCAGCCGCTCCTCCAGGCCCGCCTTCTTTATTACCTCCGCCGGCTCAAAATACAGGGTATCGGATTTTCCGGGCTTGACCCGAAAGCCTTTTCCGGATTTAAGAACCTTGATCATATGCTCCGGCGGAATACGGAAATGCTCGCCGGCTTCGAGCTGAATGACTCCGGCCGTCTCTTCAAAGACGCTTTCGAAACCTGCATAACTACAAAGAGTGCGAATCTTCTCCACCAGGACGAACTGTCTTGCAGGACCTATCGGCTCCCCAAAGCGATCCTCCATCTCGGCGGCCAGAGCTTCCACCTCTTCCAGGTCAATGGCCGCTTCAAATCTCTTGTAGAATTCTATTTTTTGACGGGTGTCTGGGATGTAGTCGTCCGGAAGATAGAAGTCGGTTTTCAGGTTAACGGCGCAGCGGAAATCCGAAGGCACCTCTTCGCCTTTCAAACGGCGGACCGCGTCATCCAGAAATTTGATATAGAGCTCGTAGCCCACATCCATGATGTCGCCGCTTTGCTCTTTTCCGAGCAAATTGCCCGCACCCCGAATTTCCAGGTCCCTCATGGCCACTTTGAATCCGCTTCCCAGCTCCTGATACTCCAGCAAGGTATTCAGGCGTTTCTGCGCCTGCTCGGTCAGGATATGTTTTCCGGGATGGAAAAAATATGCATAGGCCTGTCGTGAGGCACGCCCCACTCTTCCGCGAATCTGATAGAGTTGCGAGAGCCCAAAGCCGTCGGCCCGATCCACAATCAGGGTGTTGACGTTGGGCATGTCGATGCCATTTTCGATGATGGCAGTGGTGAGCAGAAGATCGTATTTTCGATTCACGAAATCCAGAAGTATGTTTTCGATATCGTCTTCATCCATCTGACCGTGCAGAGTGGTGAAGCTTACATCTGGCATTAGCTGCTCGATTCGGCTGGCCACCGCATCCAGATCTTGAATGCGGTTGTGGAGATAGAAGATCTGGCCACCCCGCTCCATTTCCCGCTGGATGGCTTCCACAAGAACGGTATCCGAATCCTCCATTACATAGGTCTGCACCGGTCGCCGATCCCGGGGCGGGGTCTGAATAATACTCAGGTCTCGAATACCGGTGAGCGATAGATGCAGCGTTCTGGGGATGGGCGTAGCGGTAAGTGTAAGCACATCCACCAGCGCTTTCATTTTCTTCAGCGCTTCTTTGTGGGTAACGCCAAATCGCTGCTCTTCGTCTACAATCAGTAGGCCCAGGTTCTTGAACTTTATATCCTTTGCCAGCAAGGCGTGGGTACCTATGACCACATCCACTTCGCCCTGCTGAAGCTTCTCTTTGGTTTCCGTAATCTCTTTTCGCGTGCGAAACCGGGAAATCCAGTCTACTCGCACTGGAAAATCGCTATAGCGTTCTTTGAAGTTCTTGAAATGTTGCAGAGCCAGGATGGTGGTAGGGCAAATCACAGCTACCTGCTTGCCGCCCATAACCGCTTTGAAGGCGGCTCGAATGGCTACTTCCGTTTTTCCGTAACCTACGTCTCCACAAACCAGACGATCCATAGGTCGCGGAGTCTCCAGGTCCTGCTTCACGGATTCGATGGCAGTAATCTGATCCGGCGTTTCTTCAAAGGGAAAGGCCGCTTCGAATTCTTCCTGCCAGGGCGAATCCGGCGGATAGGCATAACCTTTGCGACTCATCCGCGCCGCATAGATTTTCAGAAGCTCTTCTGCGAACTCTTCAATCCTTTCTTCAACGCGCTGCCGGACTTTTTTAAAAGAGGCTCGACCCAGATGATCGAGTCGTGGCTTTTCGGTGGGCGCCGCATATTTCTGGACCAGAGAAATCTGATCCAGAGGGACGAAGAGGCGATCCTGCTCCGCATATTCCAGGACCAGAAAATCCCTTTCCCGGCCTGCTGCTTTCACTCGCTCCAGCTTCAGGAATTTGCCCACTCCATGATTTATGTGAACTACGAAGTCTCCCTCCTTCAGGTCCAGGAAAGATTCGATGGGCGAAGAAGTGCGAGCTTTGAAGCGATTTCGCTTCCGATACCCACGACCAAAAATATCGTGATCGGACCATACGTAGAGATTGAGCTCCGGTATTTCGAAACCCGAGTTACGAAAGTTCTGGATTACATACAGTACAGGGGCCGGGTCTTTTTTTCTTGATTTTCCGCCGCTTTCTTTCCCTTTGCTCTGACCTGAAGCCTTTGCCTTCGCCCCTTTCGAAGACTTCCCGGAACTGGAAGCATTTGCGGCATCGTCGGTAGAGTCAAATTCCAGAGGACCGGACGGATCTTCCATAACCGAGAGCTCAACGGGCTCGCCGCGAAAGATCCCTGAAATGCGTTGTATTTGAGCATGGTATGGACTGGTGAGCACCACGGTGGCGCCGGACTGAAGTTTGTCTTCCACCGCCTTTCGCAGTTCCGAAATGCGCCCCTGAAATCCGGTGGCGGCCTGTAGCAATGGACGTTGCACATCCGAAGCAGAGTCCAGATTTGCCAGGTCTTCGGTAAGTCGAAACATCGAACGAATGTTTTCTGGAAGAGCAGAAGAGGGACTTCCTTCATCCTGCTCCAGGACTTCCAGTTGCAACGGGTCCATTTCCAGCAGGGTTTCTGGAGGAGCTACCATCAGATCCTGACATTCGGCCTCATAGATAGTCTGAAATTCGGTTACCACCCTCTGGCGATGCTTTTCGATTTCTTCGGGCTGAACTAGAAAGACCAGTGGCTTTTCCGGAAAAAGATCCAGCAGAGCTGTGGAAGGAAGAAAATCGATAAGCAGATCTTCCAGGCCGGAAATGTCGCGACCGGCCAGAAACTGTAGATCCGGATCCAATCCCGACGCAAGCGTACGATTCTTAAGATCGTCCCACCAGTCTGGCTCGGACGCATCCGTGAAACGTTTCTTCAAATGGTTCAGGAATTCAGGAAGCCGGGTAAGCGAAAGCAGGTCCTCGCTGGCGGGAAGTATCTCCACAGTCTCCAGGGTTTCCCTGCTTCTCTGCGTTTCTGGATCGAAATGACGAATGCTATCGATTTCAATGTCGAAGAAATCCAGACGCAGCGGATCCTGCCCCGGAGAATATATATCCAGCACGGAGCCCTTCAAGCAGATATCGCCAGGACCTTCCACTCTTTCCACTCGGTGATACCCCAGACCCACAAGTCGCATCAGCAACTGGGACGGATCCATGGTTTGCCCGGAGCGAAGATTCAGAGTTCCCTTTTCCCATACGCCGGGATCCTGAATCCTTCGCATAAGCGCGCCCATGGGAGCAATGTATAGTCCGGATCGATTCTCTCTTAAATCAAGTATGCCATGCACTCGCTGGCCGGCTATGCCTGCATCCCGCCGCGCCCCATCGTAAGGGATGCCATCCCGCTCTGGAATGATGGTAAATTCCCGGGGCGAAAGAAAGAGTTCCAGGTCAAGGGCAAGCCCTTCGGCACCTACGGCGCCGGAAGTTACCACAAGCATGGGTATGGAGGGATCCAGGCTACGGCGCAAAGACGCCAGGGCAAAGCCGTTGGCGCCAGACGGAATGCCGTACACAGGAAAAAGACCGCCGGATTGTTTCCAGCGATCTTCCCAGAACCTTGCGGCAAAAGCCTTGAGAAAGGTTTGCACCAATGACCGAATCCCGCGCCCGGCGTTTCGCTACAAGTGTTTTAGCGGCATGCCCATCCACCGCACTGCCTCTTCTTTTTCGGAGCCGTCCGAAGCCAGGCCATGATTTTCGCGGCTACTGGCTGGACCTCTGGTTCTTTCCTGGCAGTTATTGCTCAGGCCCGCCTCTTTTCCAGATGCCTGGTTGGAGAATGCGGCGCTTTGTCATGCAGACCAAGGTATCGCATGTAACGCTTTAGTGGTTGCCGATTTCTGTAGCCCAGGTGTTCCTGCAAAGCTTCCGCCGGTATTCCATTTCTGAGATTGTAAAGAATGAAAGTATCCCGAAGATGAGTGGAGGAAAGGGACTCCAGATTCAGTCTAGCGCCCAGCTGTTTCAAAAAACATTCAAGAGTACGACTGCTTAAAGGCGCATGCGGATGACGACAATAGCACAGAAATTCGGTAGCATCCCGTCCATGGCAGGCCCGGCAAAGAGGATAGTACAGCACCGGAGGAATGGAAATCCATCGCTCGTCGCGTTTTCTCTTCCCCGTTATGGCTCTGCCCTTGCCCCGCCGTATGCTGGATTCTTCTGTGGCCACAATCCGGATGGTTCCTGCATCCAGATTGATGTCCTCAATCTTTAGTGCCACCGCTTCTCTTAGCTGCATCCCGGTTTCCCACAGGATTCGAATCAATAGCCTTCCCGGATGCCCGCCTGCCGCTCTCCAGATCTTTTGCAGATCTCCGGAATTCAGTTCGCGGATGAAGCCGGGTAGATTGCTCATGAACACTCTGTTGGTTTCTTCTATATTTTTTAAACTCATCGGATGCCGAAGATACAGCCGAAGACATTGCATTGCAATACAATCTTAATACTTAATACATACTTTTCTATACTATTTTCGCATTATATTCGCCATGGGCGCTTTTGTTGCGCGTAGCTCATCATTTCCCGGGTCTGGTTGAGGATTGTTCATCCGTCCAACCCTGGGGACGGACCCACCGACCTTGTTCGGAACCGCCTTTTGAGGCAAGAATTCCAGGTCTGAAGCCAAATAAGGGAGTCCGGGGGCTGAAAATTCGATTGACCCGAACCGAAAATGGAAGAGACTCCATAAAAAAATCAGGGACTCGTCCAATGCTATCGAGATTTAGAAAACCATCAACCCTTGCGGGTATTCTAACCGCAGCCTTGCTTCTGGGAAGCTCGGCTCTTTTTGCGGAAGACCCCGCCGTATCTGAAGACACAGTTCGCGTGCCGGCCGTAAACTTCGAAAACCGCACCAATCGTCGGGCCACTCCTGCAGCCCGGGAATATGAGAGAAACACAGGCATCATGGGAGCCGAAGAGGTCCTCAAAGATGGAGATTATGCCCTGCGCGGCGTATCCATTACCAGAGTCTTTGATCCGGAAAAGGAAGGAATGGGAGCAGATATTGTCACCATTGATCCGCAGGCGGACTTTGGGCACATCAACGCAATCATTCGTGTGCTTCAGGGCTACCTGAGCCGTGCCTTTCAATATAACCTGGAGGATGCGGCTGTTGTAGCAAGATACATTGTCTACTATAATGCAAGACTCCGAAACGATGCAAACCTGTATCAGGGTAAATATTCGGAAGATGTACTTGCAAAGATTGATCCTAAAAAGGCGGGCATCGATCGCTCTTTTCGTAACTGGGCCGGCAATACTCAAATCTTCATTCCTCTAAAGAAGAATGTTGTTCGTCCCGGAAAGACAGATGTGGACCGAGAGGAGATCACAGAAGAGGACACCGGAATAAACGAAGCGGACAAGACCGATATGGATAAGATCGATCAAGACCGCAAAGAAGAAGATAAGGATCGCCTGGATCAAAAAGAAGAAGAGCTTCAGAAGAAAAAAGAAGACACCGGAAAGAAACTGGAAGAACTCCAGAAGGATCCGGAGAAAAACAAAGAAGCTATCGAAGAAACCAAAGAAGAGCTCAATAAGATTGAGCAGGAGCAACAGGAAGTCCAGGAGCAGAAAGAAGAGATTACAAACAGCACAACGGATTCTAACGAAGAAACCGCTACTACGGATTCCACAAACTCCACGGATTCCACCGATTCCGGAAACAACGACACGGCTACCACGGACTCAAATGAGGGGACCAACGAGACCACTGATTCTACCGACGGTACCGATACCACCAACGAGAACAAAGAGGAAGTAGCCACAACTACCGATTCTACGGACACTACAAAGCCGGATGAAACGCTGGAAGAAATTAAGAAGGAAGAAAGCGAAAACGTAATCGCTGAAAAGATTCTCTTTCTCCGGATCCTGCGCTACATCGAAGGTGGCCACTACAGCAACGAACTGTGGACCATCGATCCTAAAAAGGACGATGCCCTGGAAAAAAGCCCATACACGAATATCTGCGGTCGTGAGTTTGTAGGACTGGGAGAGGAGTCCGTGGTCGTCATTGGCTACGAAGGCTCGGCACACAACGATTCCGGACACATCCTGGTTGTGATCAACGCCAAAGATTTGCTCAAGAAAGCCGAGTCCAGCGAAGAGGTATTCTGGAGAACTCCCATGGTCACTCGTGACGGAAAGGTGTACGCCTTCGTCAAAGACGGGAACTCCTACTTCCTGGGGCGCTTTAACGCAGATATGACTCTGGATGCGAAGAGTTCCGATCCCATTAGCCAGAACTCGGATATTACTTTCTACGGAGAGAAAATCTACCTTACCGGAAAATCTGGAAACGGCGATACCACCACCATCCAGGTATTCAATAGCGGGGATCTGAAGCTGCTGAAGACTATTTCTCCTCCTGCAAACTAGCAGAGGCCTATGGGAAACAGTTACGAAAGCTTGAACGCGGACGTCCATTTGGTCCGGCAAGCTTTCCCCCGAAATGAAACGAAGGCCGGCAGATTTGCCGGCCTTTCTTTTGGTGCCTGTATCTGGTTTCCACTGCGCTTTCTTCGGGTTTCCGCCGGTCATCGTTCTGGCGGTGCTTTGCATCTCCTCTCTGCATTTTGCCCGAATGAAGGAGCAAAAAGAACGGGAGCATCAATTTGAAATTACGGCCTTTATCCATCGTCCTGGCCGCTCTGGGCGGCCTCCTTCTTTTCGGAGCAGTCCTGGCCTTTTCCTGGTATGTGTATTATCCATTGCTCGAAAATCAGTGTGGCCGGTCCTGCGGCCGGACGCTCAGCGCCTCACTTGAGCCCGGGTACGCCGCAACATCCATCCTGGAAAGATGCCTGTGTCAGACTCCTGCAGGCCCGGTGATGGGACATTTCTTTGCGACGAACGAAACTCTGGATTGGCTCATCCAGGTACTAATCCGCATTTCCTCCATCGGCCTGATCCTTCTGATCATTCTGTTTCCTCTGGCAAAACTAATTCAGAAAATCGAACAACGGTGAATGGCTCATTCTCAGGCGGAGCAAACTAAACCGATGCGATAAAGGTTTGCCAGAAAAGAAATACCGATTAGAGTCTGGTCATGAGCGCCGAACAGAATAAAGCACTGATTGAGAATTTTTACACTGCCTTTCAAAACAAGGACGGGCAGACCATGGCCGATAGCTACGCTACAGATGCCACTTTTCATGATCCGGTTTTCCAGGATCTGAAGGGAGTGGAGATTGGAGCTATGTGGAAGATGCTTCTGGAGCGCTCCAGCGATCTAAAGATTGAATTCTCCGACGTCCAGGCCAATGAGAATTCCGGCAGCGCCCGCTGGGTTGCCACCTACCCGTTCAGCAAAACCGGCCGCACCATAGTAAACCGAATTCAGGCGAACTTCAAATTTGAGAACGGAAAGATCAAAGATCATAAAGATGCCTTTTCCCTCTGGAAGTGGTCTCGTATGGCTCTGGGCGCAAGCGGCCTTTTTCTGGGCTGGTCCGGCGCGGTTCAAGGAAAGATTCGCAAAGAAGCGCAGGGCGGGCTCAAGCTCTGGATGAAGCGGAAGCGGATCCAGTAGAGGTTGTATACAAACTTCAGGTTCTGGCTGCCGATCATTCACCGCGGCGAATCCATCGCATCCTGTCTGGTCGTTCGGCTGCGGGGTTGCTTTCTTTCAACTATGCCTGAATCTGTCTGGGATTACCCGCGACCGCCACGACTGGAAACCACTCCAAAAAGATTGCAAGTGGTATTCAACGGAAGGACGATAGCCGACACGAATCGCGGCTATCGCGTCCTGGAAACGTCTCATCCTCCAACCTACTATTTCCCATTGAAAGATATCGATGACTCTGCCCTGCGCCCTAATATGGGCCGAAGCAGCATGTGCGAATGGAAGGGTCGGGCCAGCTATTACGACGTCGCCGTAGGCCATCGCTCTGCTGCCTGCGCCGCCTGGCGATATCCCTCGCCTACTTCGGCCTTTGTTGCCATCAAAGACTGTCTATGCTTCTATCCGTCCAGGATGGATGCCGTTTACGTGGATGGGGAGCAGGCCAGAGCTCAGGAAGGAGATTTCTATGGAGGATGGATTACTGACGACATTCAGGGATCCTTTAAGGG
>JAGRNE010000109.1 GCA_020440915.1 Leptospiraceae bacterium
AATCCTCTCGAGAACCCCTCCCGAACGAAGAGTTTGCTCCGGCACAACTTCCTCATCCGGAACTCCGGTCATTCATAAAATGCTACAGGCTCCAGGAAGTGGACATCGATACCAGCGGGCGATGGGCCCCGGCCTGGACCCAGACCTTTCTGTTCCTGAACTACGGGGATGTTTACGATATGATGCCTCTCCGGGGACCGATCATCCGGGGTTATCCGGCGATGATCGCCGGAATTCGCACCTTGCCCGCCATTGGAGCCAGACCTGTGGTCCGAATGCGCGCGGTGGCCGTTGAACTGCAACCTCTGGCAGCTTACAATTGGCTGGGAGACAAAGTAAACTCTATTGTGGATGGCAGTCTGGACGCTGGTTCGTTCATTCCGGAAGCCGCTGCGCTCATCGCAGGCATCGCCTCTGCACCTTTCGAGGAAAAATGCGCCGCTCTGGATAAATGCCTGCTGCCGGTGTTCCGCCCGGTCCCTGTCCGGTTCCACGAAGGATTGGAGCGGGCCATGGAAATCCTTCATCGGCCAGCGGACCGAAGCTCTATCGAATCCAGAATCCAGCAAGCCGGCCTCAGCAGTCGCCATTTTCGCAGGCTCTTCAAAAAGGCTACCGGAGTCTCTCCGAAACTGTATTCGCGCATCCTGCGAATGGAAAGCGTACTTCAGGAATTCCATCGAAATCCGGACCTGCAGTATCTGGAGAAGGTACATGGCTTCTATGATCAATCCCACTTCATTCGGGAATTCAAGCGCTTCACAAACGTTACTCCTCGATTACTGATCAAAGCATTCAAGCAGCAGTCTATTCGCCAGGTGCATTCGAATCTGGAAATAGGGCCGGACCAGGAAACGGAACCTGGCGTTCCCGGGAATTCTGAGCCCTGACTCCTTTCTCAATCAGCGCTGGACGAAGCAAGCTCCGCGATTGCCCAATGGATCCAGGAAGACATGCCCGCCTCCCACTATGCCCCCTCGTGCCCTTCATGCACACCTACCGAGTGCCTGCGTGCCAGACTGTTTCTGGCTTTCTATAAAAGCTCCATGCTTTCGATAAATCGATGGGCACGCCCCTCCATCTCTTCGCCGCCGCGAACCCTGGCTGTGGCAATGTAAAGCTTCCCATCCTTCTCGAAGAGTCTGGTGCGAATCAGCCCCCCGCCTCCGGTGCGCACGGTAATGTCTCTGCCTTCGATTCCGCCGCTCCGGACATTCTTCTTACTTTCCAGCTGGCCGCGGTACCTCTGGAGCATATGTTCCATCGTTGTGCGAATAGCCGCTTCGCTACCAGAAGCGGTGGAGGCGCCGGGAAGAGAATTGATGGAGAGCTCATACTGCTCGTCCCAGCGAACGTGCAGGAAATGGACAACGTCCATCCTGATTTCTCCCGCTTCGATATTCTCCGTTTTCTCGGCTACAGGTCCGGGAAAAACAGCCCGGAAGCCGTGGTCCGGACGCTCCACCAGAGTGCCAGAAGGTTGATTACAATTGCCGGCCAGCAATAGAAGAACGGCCAGCCCTATGGATGAAAGTAGAGTGTATTGCATGGTTTTCATAAGCTTTTCCTTGATGCGGGCTTCTTGCCGGCACTTATTGATTTTCTGTCTTTTGCCAGGAACCTGCGACGCCTGCAAAATCAGGCGCCGCCTTATCGTTCTTCTTATTCCAGAGAGATCGCCTTTATGGGATTGCTTCATCCTTCGGATGCGATAGTAATCCTTATGGCTGCCCCTCTGAGATGTCTTCCACGCCTGTGCCAGCCGAAGGCTACTGCCTGGTTATGCCCTTTTAAGCTGCCTGAGCGCGTCTCTGCGAAATCAATACCCGGCCTTTCCAAAGCCTTGCATGTATGCTTTTGCCAGCTCGACATTTACGAATACCACCGCTTCGTTGATGTTCTCATAGGGAGATCCGATGCGAGGTCCGAGAGCATCTGCCTTTGCCTGAGTATCGATAACGGATCCGGGCGGCACGTATCTTCCTTCGGCGATCTCAACGCCTCCGGTGATCTGCGATCCGATGCCGATGGCCACGTTGTCTCCCACCACTGCGTTGAACACAATGGAGTCCATACCCAGAAAGACATCGTTACCGATCCAGGCCGGGCCATGAACCATGGAGTCATGAGCCAGGCTGACGCGCTCGCCTACCCAGATCGGATAGCCTTTGTCCCAGTCGGGGCTGTCTACGGCCAGGCGCTCGCCATCGGCAGAGAACATCCTTCCTTCAATCCTTTCGCCGTCGACTTCGGTGGCCAGAGCATGCAGAATCACGCCATCCTGAATGTTGGTCTGGTTTCCGATCTTGATCGGCGTTCCTTCATCGCCACGACATACGGCCGTGGGGCTCATCATTGTCAGCTCGCCAATGTGGCAATCGCCAATCACGTAAGCGCCTGGATGAATATAGGCGCTCTCATGAATTTTAGGATCCTCCACGTCCTTTTGGAAGGGGGTGATGACGTTCTTATGAACGTTACCTGGCCCCGGATTGCAGCCGATAGTCAGGGCCAGGGCCGATACAGCCACGGCCAGTCCTGATTTCGATACGCTCCAGAACTCTCTTTTCATTTTTTTCCTCCGTCTACGAATTCGCTCCGAGCCCCGGAGAGGCCCGGCAGGACATGCCCGGAATTTTACCGGAATATTTTTTCCTGAATCTTTCGTAGTTCGAAGTAATAACCGAAAGGAAAAAGGCTTCGGCAATACGAAAAATGCCAGATCGGAATTTTTTTATTTGGTGTGGCCCGTAGTTGCGGTCCGGTAGGTATCCGGAGGTCGCCGCCCGCGGGGCTACCGGTCAGCCGTCAAAGCACGGCTACGCGATGCCGCCACAGGAGCCATTGAGGATGAGAGCATAGACCCTGCATGGGCCGACCTGTGAAAACCTGTATTTGCAGATCATCGCACCACAACGGCCGTCGGATTGCTGAACGGAGTTCCGGCGGATCCGTTGTACTCTATTTGATTCGTTCCCGACATATCGTCGAATCGGTACACAAGATCGTTGGTTTCATCGGTAACATAGATTCTGTTCTGGGAGTCCACCCAGATACCCCGTGGAAAAGCAAAGGCTGTGCCGGCGCTACCGTCGTAAGTGACAGTGTTCGAGCCCACCATATCGTCAAAGCGATGCACAAGTGCATTGGAGGGATCCACAACGTAAATATGCGACGAGGTAACGAAAATCCCAAATGTTCCCCCGAAGGTAGTTCCAGCGGATCCATCATAGGTGACTTCTCCTGTTCCCGTCAAATCGTCCAATCGACGGATCTGCCCAAACAGGCCATCCGAAATGTAGATTTTGCTATCCGGGCCCACAAAGATACGGTTGGGATTGTTAAAGGCCGGTGTGCCGGAATACTCCTGTTGATTGGTGCCCACCATATCGTCGAAGGAGGCGGCCATATCATTGCCCTGGTCCACCATGTAGATTCGCCCTGATGGATCCGCAAAAACGCCGTAGGTCTGACTGAATACCGTGCCTGCCGTTCCGGTGTACTCTTGCTGCCCGGTACCGGACATATCCTGAAACTTATAAATGCGCCCGGGGAGTCGAGTGGCGGCGTACAGGTTGCCGTTCTCATCGACGTAGGCATCTCGAAGGTCGCTAAAGGCTGTTCCGGCGCTACCATCATAGAGTGTCTGACCGGAGCCAGTCATATCATCCATTCGGTACAGGCCATTCCCTCGATCCCCCACGTAGATCTTCGGATCCGGAATCAGTACTACTCCGGAAGCAAGGAGCAAGGACATTCCGCCGGTCAAATTGCAGGAGGGATCCTCTGTACGGCATTCCAGCTCCTGACAGGACTGCAATACCAGGAGCAGAGCAAGACCAGCGATGACTCTTCCAAAGAGCATGCCCAATGATCAATCCATCTTAGAAATGAAACAAGGCTTTTTTGGGTTTCTGATCTTGCGGAACTGTGGCTTTCTGGCTGTGCACTGGCGCCCGGGCATTTTCAGGGACACGGCCGGTATCTCCCCTTTTCTGCGCCAGTGGCTGACGTTAGAAGGCCGAAAGCCCTGCCGGCCAGCTCCTTGTGGCTCTGAGTTTCTCAGGCATCCACTCGCTCAATACGAGCCCCAAGCTTGATCAATCGCTCATCGATGCGGGCAAATCCGCGATCAATTTGACCAATGTTCTGGATGGTAGATTCGCCCTGAGCGCAAAGCGCTGCGATGAGCATGGCCATGCCGGCACGAATATCTGGACTGGAAACCACGGCTCCGGACAGCGGAGAAGGCCCCATAACTACGGCCCGGTGGGGATCGCAGAGTACGATCTTCGCGCCCATTGATATCAGGCGATCCACAAAGAACAGCCTGGATTCGAACATCTTTTCATGGATAAGAACAGTGCCATTGCACTGGGTTGCTGTCACAAGGATTACGGACGTCATGTCTGCGGGGAATCCTGGCCAGGGAGCATCGTCTATATGCGGTACGGCTCCGCCCATATCGCTCACAATCTCCAGAGTCTGATCCCCCGGGACGCGAAGAGCATCGCTTTCCGGACGAGTTTCAATACCCAGACGCGAAAACACCTGGCGAATCATTCGAAGGTTTGGCAGATCGGCGTCCTCGATGAGCACTTCGCCGCCGGTTACGGCCGCAAGAGAAATGAAGCTACCCACTTCCAGGTAGTCCGGACTAACCCGATGCGTGGCGCCCTTCAGACGACTGGTTCCGCCTGTTCCTTTGATGCGAAGGATGTTCGAACCAATGCCATCGATGGAAACGCCCATGGAAACCAGAAGATTGCACAGACCCTGAACATGAGGTTCGCTGGCTGCATGACGAATCACTGTTTCGCCTTCGGCCATGGCTGCAGCGCAGAGAGCGTTTTCTGTGCCCGTAACGGAAGCCTCATCCAGCCAGATATCGGCCCCCACCAGTCTTTCGGCAGTAAGCTCAAAACCATCGGGAAAAATCTGCACCTTCGCGCCCAATGCTTGCAGAGCTAGAATGTGAGTATCCAGCCTCCTGCGACCGATTCGGTCGCCTCCCGGTCGGGGAAGAAAGACGCGACCGGTGCGCGCCAGTAAAGGACCGGCCAGGGTAACCGAACCTCGCAGCAGAGTAGACAGATCGGAAGGAATTTCGCTTCCTGGAGTTTCCGGTGTGTGGATTCGCACATGCCCCGGCTTGCCTTCCAGGGGACTGACATCGGCGCCCAGATGCTGGATGATTCCCATCATCTGTCGCACATCTTCGATGTCCGGCACGTTTTCCAGGATAACCGGTTCCGCCGTGAGCAGGGCGGCGGCCAGGAGAGGAAGAGCCTCGTTCTTGTTTCCTTCCGGACGTATGACGCCCTGGAGCGGGCGGCCTCCCTTGACTTTGAAAACCTTCTGTCCTTCCGACATGGGTGCAGGTTTGGTCTCTTTCACCTACGGTCCAGCAGTAAAAAGGAAGCCCCTGCAGCCGGAATTCTATAAAGTCTTGACCGACAACCACGAAGCATCCCCTTTTCAAGTATGAGTCTTCCCGTTGTGCTAACTATTGCTGGTTCCGATTCCGGCGGAGGCGCAGGTATTCAGGCCGATTTGAAGACGTTTCAGGCTCTGGGTTGCTTTGGCACCACGGCCATCACTGCGGTCACATGCCAGAACACCACCGGGGTTAGCGCCGTACAGGCCATTGATCCGGACATTGTGGCCGGCCAGATCAGGGATGTTCTGCTGGATTTACCGGTAAAAGCGGCCAAAACTGGCATGCTCTTTTCCAGGGACATCATGGATGCTGTTCGGAACACCTGGAAGAAATACGCTCAGAAGCAGGCGCTAATTGTGGATCCGGTGATGGTCGCTTCCTCCGGAGACAGGTTGCTTGAGCCCGATGCAGAAGACGCTCTTATTGAATTCTTAAATGAAGCCACACTGATTACTCCCAACCTTCCGGAAGCAGAAGTAATCCTGAACGAATCCATCAAGAGCCTGGAAGAGATGAAACAGGCCGCCCGCAAACTTCAGGAGCAAACCGGGGCGGCTGTGCTTCTGAAGGGTGGGCATCGCCTGGCCGAGCACAATGAGGGTGGCAAGGAAGGAGTCAGCGTTGTTCAGGATGTACTCTGCAATGGCGACGATCTGGAAGTGTTGGAGTTTCCGCTGTATCCGGAAAAGAACACACATGGCACCGGCTGTACTCTGAGCGCGGCCATCGCAGCCGGAATGGCAAAGGACAATACGCTAAAAGAGGCTGTTTTGAACGCCCGGGAGTTTATCGATGGAGCCATTCGCAATGCCCCTGGACTGGGATCTGGAACGGGGCCGCTGAATCATCTCTGGAAGCAGCAATAAGAGGATTTCTCCGGAACGATCCCTCGGTTCCGGAGCCCAATTCTGTTGCGGACCGCCACAGGCTCCGTTCATCATCACTCTGTGGTCAACGTGATCTTTGTAGTCATTTCCATGGGGATTTTCATCCCTTCGCCGCCGGCCGGCATCCCTGGCGCGCCATGAATAATCATGTCACCTTTCATTTCTTGAACAACGCTGGATTCTACAAGAACGCCCCGATCGAGGTCCACAACTTGCTCCCCATCCATGGTACCGCTTAGATTGTATTTCATTTCCATGGAGAGTATCTTCATTGCCTGCTCTTTATCGCTTGAGATCTTACCCCGTGTCTCAAGGATTACCTCGGAACTTCCGAGATCTTTGATTGTGTAGGTGCTATCTACCTGGATGGGTATTCCAGCGCCGCCCATGTCCACAAGCTTGTTCCATGAATCCCCTTCCCCTACTTCTTTCTCTGGATACGGAATGTAGCTTCGCTCCAGCATATGTTTCATGGTTTGCGGGCCAAACTGCGTCTTCAGCATCTGGCGAATCTGACGACCGGTCTCATCGTCAGGAAGTTCCAGGGAAGAATACACCCTCTCCAGAAATTCCTCGATTCCGATCATGTCCACAACCTCGGAGCGGGGAGATAACTTAACAGAGAAACCATGATCGATCATCTTTGCGTAAGCCAGCGCGTCCGGATTCGTTGGCTCCTTATCCTTTTCTGAATCGTAGGAACTCTTTCCACTGGAGCCGTCTTTCTCCACCTGGATTCGATCATAAGTGACCTTGATGGTTGTTCCGGAATCGTCGACTTCCGTGCATTCCACAGTATAGGTAATGCTGGTTTTAGTTTTCTGCTCCTGCGCCTCGGCCATGCCCATAATTTGCTGCTTAATGCTCTGGTCCGTGACCACAGTCTGGACGTATTTATCCCCTTTCTGAAGATTTACTCTGAGCTGCACCGGTTCGGACGGTCCGCATGAAATAATGAAAAGAAGCGCTATAACGATAGCTCTGCGCAAATGCTGCATGATGAAATCCTTTGACGAATAAGTTTCATCCACTGGGGTATATACAGTTCAGAAGTAAATTTTTTTTCATTGCCTCTACCTTAGGAAAAAGTCCCATATGTTTGGGCGCGACCAAATCCATGAGATTTCGCATTCTTTTTCTTTTTCCACTGCTCTGGAGTTGCCAGAAGGCAGACCTACCGGCTACTCCACCCGGCACCTTTGACATACGCCCGGCCGTCCAAAGCAACCGGGTCATCAATCTGGATGGCCTCTTTCGATTCTATCCATCCCAATTTCTGGGGGCTGCCTCGGATGCCGGACAAGACCAGCATTATTCATATGTTCCTGTGCCGGGACAATGGAATCAGTACGAAGGCAAATCTTCCGAGTTCGGCGCCACAGGCTTTGCTACCTACGAAGCAAAACTTCTGGTGCCGCAGACGCCGACGCGACTTGCCATAAGGGTCAACGATATTGGCACGGCGTATCGCATATACGCTGACAATGAATTGATGGGTCTGCGCGGAACGCCAGCGACCAGCGCGAAAGAGCATGTTCCTTCGGTGGGAGAGGACATGTACCATTTCAGAACTTCCGGCCCCACAGTCACTCTTCGTCTGGAAGTCTCTAACTTCAGTTATCGCAAAGGCGGCATCTGGAACTCATTGTCCGTGGGACCAGAACTGGCCGTGCAAAGGGAAAACTGGCAAGAGAGCTCGGTTCAGATCTTACTGGTTGGAATTCTTCTCATTATGGGTCTGTACCATTCCGGTTTCTTCTTGATTCGCAAACAGGAGACCTCGCTATTCTTCTTCGGAGTCAGCTGCTTCTTAATTGCGATTCGCGAGCTAACCCTGGGGCCTCGACTGCTCAGCATACTCATACCATCTGCGCAATGGGTCTCCCTACTGCGGCTGGAGTATACTTGCTTCTTTCTGGCTTTGCCGGCCTTTGCCTTCTACATTAACGCCCTGTACCCCGCCTACTTCTGGAAATCCGTAGGCTACATTTTTCTGGCCATATCTATAGCTCTTTCCGGGATGGTCTGGTTCACAGGCCCTTTAACTTTCACGGAACTTGCTCCGTTTTCTCAGTATGTGATGCTTGCATTCATACTTTATTTCATCGTCGCAGTCTTTCGCGCTCTGTTTCGCTCGGAACCTGGTTCCATAACTCTTCTAGTCTCGGGTACGGTAGTGGCCCTCGCCGCCGTCAATGACTCTCTTCTGGTGCGGCATTATTACGACGGGCCCCGGCTCATCGCTCTCGGTCAGATTCAATTCGTAATCGCTCAGGCCTTTATGCTTGCTGTCAGGTTTTCCAGGAACATGCGCAAGATAGAGGCCTACAACCGGACGGTGCAGCAGCGAAACGATAACCTCCGGCAGCAGAAGTCCAGTCTAGAATTGCGCGCCATTTACGATGATCTCACTGGTCTGGGAAATCGTACGCTGCTTATGGATACTCTGGAAAAGCAAATCAGGGATTACCCTGACCAGAGGTTTTCCCTCCTGCTCCTGGACCTGGATAATTTTCGAATCCTGAACGATACGGCCGGCCACGTGGTTGGCGACACGATTCTGATCGAATTGTCTCGTAGAATCAAGTACGCAGTGCCATCCAGAGACCAGCTTTTCCGGCTGGAAGGGGATGAATTCGCCATTCTGCACAAAGAAGGCGCATCGGGGCAGGCCGCCTATCAGTTCAGCCATCGCATTCGCGAAGCTCTGGGCCAGCCCGTGGACATGGGCGACCGAACATTTCAGACTACTGCAAGCATAGGAATCTCGCATTATCCGGACCATGGCCAAACGCCGCTGATGCTCTTTCGCAGCGCGGATTCCGCTGTAATGCATGCAAAAAGTCAGGGTAAAGACCGGGAAGAGGAGTTTGATTCAGGCCAGGATCTGGAGCATCGCATTCGCCTGGATCTGGCATCGCGCCTGGACCAGGCTATCCGCAAGAAGGAGTTGGAACTCTATTTTCAGCCCATCGTTAATCTCAGGGATGGTCGCGCATTGGGCGCCGAGGCTTTGCTCCGCTGGCATGAGCCCGAACTGGGATTCGTTGCCCCGGATGTATTTATTCCCATAGCCGAAGAAACGGGACAAATTCGCGTACTGGGCGATCTTGTACTGGAGACTGCAGCGCTTACCCTGGAAAAGTGGAACCGCATTGTGCCGGATTTTTCGATCAGCGTCAACATTTCGCCGGGCCAGCTAAGCAAATCCAATCTACTGTCTTCGATTCGCGCCCTGCTATCCCGGCACCGTCTCTCGCCGAGAAATTTGAAGCTCGAGATTACTGAAAACCTCCTGCTGGAGGATAAGAATATCAGTCTGCTTCGCCAGGTTCGAGATATGGGTATTCGCCTGGTAATGGATGATTTTGGAACAGGTTACTCTTCCTTCGCCTATTTGCAGAAATTCCTTTTCGATATTCTGAAAATAGACAAAAGCTTCCTGCTGCATCTTCACGATGAACCCAGCAACCCTCATCTCGTAGAAGCCATGGTGCGGATGGCCCATAGCCTTCAAATGGAGGTCGTGGCGGAAGGCATTGAAACGGAGGAGATCTCCGGTTTTCTCAAGACTCTTGGATGCGAAATGGGCCAGGGCTATCTGTACGCTCCTGCGCTCACCTCTGGCGACTTTGAGCAGAAGTTCCTTCGCAACGGCACTCGGCCACTCAGTCCATCAGTTGTTTGATGAGCGCGCCGTCGAAGCGACCCACGGTTTCAAATCCTTTGACGCTGGGCCCGGTGCGAATGACTTTTTCCAGAGCTTGCCGTGCGCGAAATACCTTCACTTTCACCGCCCCGGATGTAGACCCGGTCATTTCTGCGATTTCGGCAAAGGAGAATCCATCCAGATCGTGCATGATCAATGGACAACGCTGGGACTCGGGCAATTCCTGCATGGCCTGGTGAAGAAGGAAGCTTCTATATTTCTCTTCGCACATTCGATCCGGATCGTCCTCGGGCCTGGAAATCTCTCCCATCTCCTGAGCGGAATGCCGGGCTTGCAGGTTGGAGCGCTTCTTGCGATATCCAAGAATCACGTTAAGCGTTACACGGTACGCCCAGGTGAAGAGGCTGGAGTCGCCACGAAAACGTGGAAGCGACCGATCAATCTGCACGTACGCTTCCTGCAGAGCATCAATGGCATCGTCATAGTTTCCGAGCATACGAAAACAGAGGTTATAGAGCCGTTGCTGGTATTCCTTGATGAAGGAGCGCCACGCCCTTTCCCGGTTTCCGTTGCGGAGATCCTCCAGAATACGATGTTCCGGCTGCTGGTCCGAGGATGGGGATTCCGGCTGCTTGTCCGCGGCGGAGAAATCCAGGGATGCGACGCCTCCGGACAATGAATCATCGTAGCCCGGGCCCGATGAATTTTTGCGATCTTCGTTTCGACGATTGTGCTTTTTTTCTATTGTTGCTGCCATTTCTTTCAGTTCTTTCACTTTTTCCTGCCTGTTATTCGAGTAGCTCAAATCAATTCTCGCTCATACCTAGAGAAAGGTTGCGAAAATCCTGAATCATACGCTCCCACCAGGTATCCAGCGCATTGGCCGCCAGGGTCGAAGCATTGAAAGCGCCAATACCACTTTTCTCATTCAGAAGGACTTCTTCGGATCCGCTTCCGGTCGTGCCCGAAT
>JAGRNE010000010.1 GCA_020440915.1 Leptospiraceae bacterium
CGGTTTGATTCGAAGAATGTCTCTGCCCGGTGTAACCAGGGGCAAGGAACCTGGAGGCCAGAGATCTCAACTCGGCGGATTTGTGGATACCTGATACTCCGTTCTCGCGTCTGACATTTCCGAGTCCGATGCACTTCTGGCAAAGCTGGATAGGCCGCCTTCCGTGGCTTCCAGAATGATCAGTGCAATATCGTCCTGGGGTTCCGATTGCCATTGCTGAATGAGCTTCATAAAACCTTCCGCCAGCTCCGCAGCATTCATTCTGGCGCTCTTCTTCAAAAAGTCCCAGACCCTCTCTTCGCCCAGAAACTCTTCTTTTTCATTGCGCAACTCGGTGAGGCCGTCTGTGAAGAGAATCAATCGATCACCCGTCTTGAACTCTCCTTCCATCATTTCGCACTTTAGATCCCGAAGCCATCCCATCACCCGACCTCTGGGAAACAGGATGTCCACCTGCCCATCTTTGCGAAGGATGGCGCCGGGCAAGTGGCCCGCCCGACCGAGGTAGAGCCGGTCCTGATTGCGATCCAGAAAGGCGCAGGCAGCCGTAACCAGCTGCGAAGTACCGGCGTCCAGTAGAATCGCATTGATGCCGTCCAGAACTTGAACCGGTTTTTGCCAGCGACTGCGCTGTAACAAAAAGGCAACGCGAGTAATGGCCGCGCCCAGGGCAGCCGCGATGCCATGCCCGGTAACATCTGCAAGAAATGCAATCACACCGTCTTCGGTGGTCCTTACGTCGTAGTAGTCTCCGCCCAGGTCCCCCCTGGGAAGATATCGCGCGATGCTATGTACGCCATCTTTCTGTGGCATACTGGACGGAAGAAGCTCCATGTGAATCTTTCGAGCAATCTGGATTTCCTGACGATAACTGAGTAATTCTGATCGCTCGCGGGAGGAAAAGCGCAGATCAACCAGTGTCCGCACACGAGCAAGAAGCTCCACGGCATCCACAGGCTTCTCCAGGTAGTCATTCGCCCCGGCGGCGAAACCTTCCACCATATGATCGTTATCGCCATAGGCAGTAAGAATAAGCACCGGCAGATCCACCGGAGAATAAGACTGACGAATCCAGATACACAGCTCAATACCAGACATGCCTCCCAGCATCAGGTCCAGTATTCCCATATCTGCACGACCCCCGCCCTGCAAGAACTGAATGGCTTCCCGGGCATTCTTAAAGGCAATTAGTTGAAAACCTGCCGGCTCAAGGATACCTCGAAGTACGGCGGTGTTTATGGTGTCATCGTCTACTACCAGAATGCGAGGACTCTGCTCTTGATTCTCGAAGGCGGAGGCGCTTTCCCGGGTTACCTCTTCTAGCAGACGGAACTGTTGCAGAGTGCGGTTGACCTCGGGCCGCTCCAGAGCGCTTTCGAATTCAGATGCCGGAGCATCAGAAACTGGCAGGAATATGCGAAAGGTGGATCCCCGCCCCGGGCGACTCTCTAGCTCCAGGTTTCCTCCATGTAATTCCACAAGTCTTCGCACAATATACAGGCCCAGACCTGCCCCGCCGTAGGTGCGCGCAATAGCCTGGTCAGCCTGATGAAATGGCTGAAATATGCGCTCCCTTTTATCCTCCGGAATGCCTATACCGGTATCCTTCACTGAAATCTCCAGTGTGCGATCCACTGCTCGCGCATGAACACTGACGCTTCCTTCGCGCGTGAATTTAATGGCATTCCCTATGAGGTTTAGAAGAATCTGCTGAAGTCGTAATTCATCGGCCTCTACCGGCGGGAGATCCGAGGAAACCAGGTTCAGCAATTCGATTTTTCGCTCTCCCGCCTGGGGCTCCAGGGAAAGAAAGCAATGCTCTACAACCTGCGAAAGGCGAACAGAGGTAGTGCGAAGCTGAAGCTGTCCCTCCTTGAGTCGACTATGGTCCATGAAGTCGTCCACCAGTCGGCCCAGTCGTCGCGCGCTTTCTGTAATCAGTTCCAGAGAATTCTGAAGTTCGCTCTGGGATAACCCCTGGCCTCGCCGGCTTTCGTTGAGCAGCATCCGCGCAATTCCCAGAATGCCATGGACCGGCGTCCGAATTTCATGGGAAGCCGCGGCCGTGAAGGTATCGCGCATCCTGGCGGCTTCCTCCAATTCCCCGCGTGCCTGGGTCAACTCGACGTTCAGTGTCTCGGCTGTGCATAAGGAAACCAGAAACCGGTTACCCATGATCACCACAAGCAAACTGGCATATCCAAAAAAGCCCCACCGAAAAGTTGGCTCCATGGATACGAAAACGTAAATGCTGTTGAGTAAATCGAACACCGCTGCAGAGAGCAACAGGACCAGAGCGACTGTGAATTTACCGGCGTCCCGGTCTCCCCGTCGAACAGACCAGATATGAAAAACCGGCAACCAGAGCATCAAGGGAATCTGAAACAGGCGCCATTTATCGACCAGGAATCCCACCAGGGAAAAAGGAAATATCAGGACCAGGGCGGCGCAAAGAACGTTGATCCCCAGCACCAGGTAGCCCCAGATAGGCAGCTTTTCATCCGGTCGCAGATAGGTAAGCAAAAAGACCATCAGTATTCCGGGAAGAATAAAAATGGATGCATTCTCCCAGCGAGTCAGGTACTCCGTGTTTGCTACGAGATCGTAGACCAGCCTTGTGCGAAAGATGTAGAAGCCGAAGGTTCCCAGGGTAAAGAGAAAGAAAAACAGCCCGTAGAGTTCTTCGGGACGTCGGAGGAAAATAAAAAGAAAGTACAGTCCAAATGCGAGGTACAAAGATACCAGCACCAGGTTACCGGTGTCCAGCGTACTGGTATGTACATCATTGCTCTCGCCCAGAAAGTAACCGCTATCGTAAAAAAGACCCGGAACCGGAGAGAGGCTACCGTCTGCAGGGGCTTCGCCCAGGAGGTAAATCGTCAGCAGATTCTCCCCTGGCTTCAAATAATCTCTTCGAACTGGAACCGGAAAGGCCAGTTCCGTTCTTCGAATCTGAATTTTGCCTCCCTGAATGTGAATCTCTCGGGCCAGTTCATGGCCATTCAAATAGATGACGAAGTTTTCGCCTATCCCGGGGAAAAAGGCGGCCGGCGATTTCCATTGCGCCAGAGTTTCTGCCGGCATGTGAAACGGTATATAAATGGTGAAGTCTACGATGGATCGGCCCCGAGCGTACTGAGGAAAATGCGCCATGGGTGCTACGGGAAAGGATGACAGAAATCGCACATCCGAGCCGGAAGGAAGAACCTCGGGATCCGGAACCACTCTACCAGCAAGAAGGCGGATGGGCGAGCCCTCCAGGTTTAGTCGGACAGGCCGAGGCTCCTGGCGGCACTGCGCCAGAAGTACAGAGAAAAGACAAACTATAAAAACTGCGAATACTGGAGAGGCCCTATTACTCAGAACAAGACAGTCTGCCTTGCGGGGCATTTCAGACCTCGTCTCGAAGTCTTTCGGGAATACTGGATTCAATGCGCTGACGAATCATCGAAGACAGAGCTTCGACGGACATTCCTGCATATTCTTCTGGCATGATGGGCTCATGCACTGTTACGTGGATATGACCTCGATTAAGACGCTGCAATTTCTTGTCCCTCTGCGGCGGCATGATTTCATGAGCGCCCCAGATGGTAACCGGTTGCAGAGCAACATTGGCTTTCTTCGCCAGTATAAAGCCGCCTTTCTTGAAGCTCAGAAGGTGGCCGTCCGGCTTACCTCTTGTGCCTTCCGGAAAAATGATTACGCTCTTGCCCTGTCGGATTTGGTCCGCTGCATTGAACATGGATTGCAGTGCCTTTTTTCTGTCGTCTCGTTCAACTGGAATGTATCCGCCCGCTTTCATGGCCCACCCCATGAGTGGAATCTTGAAGAGCGACGCCTTGGCCATCCAGCGAAATTGAACGGCAACCTCCAGGAAGTGGTAGAATACGCCGATATCGAACATGCTCTGGTGGTTACTGAGAAAAATGACCGGGCCTTCGCGGTAGACCTTCTCTCTACCATGGACGGTCACTCGGGAGAAGGATAATTTGAGAAGGGTCCGGCCCCACATGGTGGCGAACCAGTGAATAATGCCAGAAGCCCGAAAAAGAACGAATGGCATTACCATGGTGCCGTAAAACAGGGTGATAAGTACTACAGATACCCAGACGAAGAGAGAAAAGAGAAGTCCGCCTTTCTTAACATTGGCCACACAATACCCTGAGGTCGGGCAGACTGAATGTCAAGTCCAATGCAGACTTCACGGTCCGTGTAAAGACCAGAATCTAACGGAGAAAACGGACCGGACTGACCAGGCCGCCCGGCGGAACCGGGAGCGACTAACTACCAGGTGATGCGGATGGCTGCGGAGGGACACTGCTCAACGCAGATTCCGCAACCGGTGCAATGGTCTTCTATCGAAGGCATGCCTTTGCGATTGTAACTCACGACCTCTTCCACCGGGCATTCGTCCTGGCAGGCCTTACATTTTCGGGCTCCCCTGGGTCGATCGTGGTTCAGGCATGCTTCAAGGTGGACCTCCGCTCTACCAAATCCGGGAAGCTCTCCTTCCTCCAGCGGCAGCAAAGCCTCTTCGGGACAGGCCTCGATGCAAGGAAAATCGGCGCAAAGATGGCAGGCCACGTGGTTCGGATCCAACACAGGGCCGTAGAGGTCGGGAATATTGAAGATGCTACCATGGGGGCAGGCAACAATGCAATCCCCGCAGGATGTGCAGGCTTTTCGGAATCGTACCGGGTCCGATAATGCGCCAGGGGGGCGCGGATAGCCGCGATTCTTCTTGATCGATGCGCTTTCTTCCGCTTCTGGAGCGGGCTTTGCTTCTGAAATCCCAAATCCCCAGGCCGGGCTCAGTAGATTGGACATGGCCTGGAGGTTCCTATCCAGCCACTTTCCGGCCGGACTGCGATAGGCCTGCCGACCCAGATCCTGCAGGCCGGAGCTGAAAAAGTCCTTTCGATCCATTGCTGTTTGACGATGAATAGACCAGTCGTGCTGGCAAATCAAAAACCTGCGCTGTCCGAAACCTGCGATGCATGCTCGGCTACGCACTTCAAATTTCTCTTTTCCAAGGCCTCGGCGGCCGGAATTGAATATGGCATCTATGAATGCTCTCGCTGCGGCCTGGTGCAGACTCTGCCTCGTCCCACGGAAAAGGAACTGGAAGAGTGCTATGGCGCCCATTACTTTCAGCGACGCACGGATCGGGGTTACGACAACTACTTCAGCGATGCCATGCGAACCCAGCTTCAGAAAGTCTGGGACATGAATCTCCAGGACGTGGGCTTCTTCGAATTTGAAAAGCTATGCATGGGTGGTCCGGACGCACGGGCGCTGGATGTGGGCTGCGCTTCGGGTTTCTTTGTGGATTATCTGAACCGGAGGGGCTGGCAGGCAGAAGGAATTGAACTAAGCGAAGCCGCCGCAGGATTCGGGATCCATGAGCTGGGCCTGACCATCCACGTGCAGGACTTTCTGGAATTCCAACCTGCGAAGCCTTATGATTTCATCACTCTCTGGGCCAGTATAGAGCACCTTCGCAGTCCCCTTAAGGCCATGCAAAAGATCTCTACCATGCTGCGCCCGGGCGGAATGCTTATCCTTTCCACTTGCCGATGGGGATTGCTTTCTCGTTCTCTGGGGCCTTCCTGGCGGTTCTTGAATGTGCCAGAGCATCTGTTCTATTTTTCGCGTGCAAACCTGGTCGAACTTGCCAAGCAATTCCATCTAAATGCAGTAGGTTCCGTTACCTACGGTTCCGGCTTCACTCGATTTCCGGGAATGGGATTTCTGTATCGGACTGCCAAGAGTCTGGCCGATCGGGCCGTCAAGGTTACCGGGCAGGGCGATATGATGGTCTACGCCTTTCGCAAAGAAATCCCCGGCTAACAGTGCCAGTCCCCGAGCGCGGGCTCGCCAGACACCTCCATACCAGGCGCGTATCCGATGCAGGACTTCGGAAAAAGGCTTTCGTCCAGGCTACCGAAAGAGAAGCTGGGAGAGAATGGAATCATACAAAGAGCTGCTTGAAGGCAATTTGCGCTGGTTGGGCGACGTAAAGAAGGCCAATCCGGAGTTTTTCAGTAAACTGGCTCTGGGCCAGAGTCCGCGCTTTCTCTGGATTGGATGTTCGGACAGCCGGGTTCCGGCAACAGAGATTACTGGCTCCATGCCCGGCTCTATATTCGTACACCGAAATATTGCCAATCTGGTGGTGCATTCGGACATCAACCTGCTAAGCGTCATCTACTACGCCGTTGAATACCTGAAGGTCAAACACATCATCGTATGTGGCCATTCTTCCTGCGGCGGCATTCAGGCAGCCATGGAAGATCGCAGTTTTGGCTTCCTGGACAACTGGCTCAATCACATTCGCGATGTGTATCATTATCATCTCGACGAACTTCAGAAAGTGTCCGATCCAGAACTGAGAAGCGATGCCATGGCCATGATTAACGTGCGTCAGCAGGTCTGGAATCTTTCCAAAGTGTCCTTCATCCGTCAAAAGTGGGAGGAAGGCGGCTTCCCAGTTCTTCATGGCTGGTTCTACCAGATTAAGGACGGAATGCTAAAGGATTTGAACGTTAGTGTACACTCTGCGGAAGAGAGCGATAAACTCTCGTTGATTGTTTGATACTTCTTGGGACCATTATCAATACGGCAGCCGTTCTTCTGGGCGGAGGACTGGGGGCCATTCTGGCACGAAAGCTGCCGGATCGAATCCACCGCGGCGCCTTTCTGGCCATTGGTCTTTTTACGCTTTATCTGGGGGTTCGCCTTTCGTTGCAGATGGAGCGGCCGCTCATTGCCCTGGTGTCCCTCATCGCTTCCGCCATACTGGGTTTCGGTCTGAACCTGGAAGAGCGTTTGCGGGGATGGCTCGCACAGAGATTTCCATCCCCGCAGAAAGCGACTATCTCCGAACAGGGGCCCATTCAGGGTGTGCTCAATGCTTTTCTCCTTTTTTGCGTGGGAAGCATGACCATACTTGGCTGTTTGCAGGAAGGACTGGGAAAAGGCTCCGACTTCCTTCTGGCCAAGTCCGTTCTGGACGGAATATCCTCCATTGCTCTGGCTGCGGCCTACGGCAGTAGCGTTATGTTTGTGGCTCTTCCGCTTTTCGTTTTTCAGTCTTCGCTAACGCTGAGCGCCGCTTTTCTTTCCCCTTATCTGGGTTCGGCTGCACTGGCGGATCTAAATGGCGTGGGCGGACTACTTCTCATAGGTCTGAGTCTGGAAATCCTGGACATACGCAAGGTCCAGGTACTGAACTTCCTGCCAGCTCTTCTTATCGCTCCTCTGCTTTCCAACTTCCTGCCCTTCCTTTCCAGCTTCTTTGCCTGAGTGCGCCAAAAAGGAACCCGTTGCGCTCGGTAGAGAATCCGCTGTCATGTAAGAGTCCGCTGTCCTCTCCCTGTTCGTCTATCCGCTGCAGCAACGGCCCACTGAAGGCTTACTCACTTGCCAGAGATCCATGCCATCTGACTCTGACTTATGGCACAGGCATGGATCCAGAAGTCTTCAGGTAATTTAGATCGGTTAAAACTACGGGACATACCTCTTCCAGAACCGCAGGTCGGCGAAGCAAGAGTCCGAGTTCATTATTGCGGACTGAATCTTGCGGACGTTTTCGCAGTTCTGGGTCTTTACAGCGCCACACCCCGTGGAGCGTTTACGCCTGGACTAGAGTATTCTGGAGTTGTGGAAGAAATTCCTTCAGGCAGCAAAACGAAATTAAAGAAAGGGGATAGGGTCATGGGACTCACCCGGTTTGGCGGCTACGCTTCGCACATCAATGCAGACTTGCGCTATTTGCGAAAAATCCCCGCGAAATGGAATCTGGCTCAGGCGGCTGCTTTTCCGGTTCAAGCACTTACCGCGTACTACGGCCTGGAATCCCTTGGTTGGATTTCCCGTCTGCCGGAAGGCTCTCCTGTCTTCATCCATTCCGGCGCCGGAGGAGTGGGACTACATGCGCTTCAGGTATGCCAGCATTTTGGAGCTCTACCGGTAGTCTCTGTGGGTAGCGATGAGAAAATGAAATTTCTGGAAAGGGAAATCGGACTTTCCCGGGAACAGGTTATCGTGCGCACCAGCGGCGGATTCGGTCTGGAACTGGACCATAAGCTGAAGAGGTTTCAGAAAGATGGTTTTGCCATTGTATTCGATGCCATCGGGCCTCCCTTTTTCAAGCCACTCTACAATCGGTTGGCGCCTGCCGGAAGGCATATCTACTATGGTTCGGCAAACTTCATGCCGGCAGGAAAGCGCCCCAACTACTTGAAGCTAGCGCTGAAATATCTGAAGAGGGACAGGGTGGATCCCCTGGAGATGATCAGTTCCAATCGGTCCGTTATGGGATTTAATCTGATCTGGCTCTATAACCAGGTGGAAATGCTGGAGGAGCTCTACACGGATATGATGGAAATCAAATGGCTGCCTCCGTACATCGATAGCACATTCGAATTTGCTAAGGCTCCCGATGCGCTGAAATATTTCAAACAGGGGCAGAACCGCGGAAAAGTGCTGCTGGACGTTCAGAACTGAACCTGGAATGAAAAGGCTTGCAGATATTGATTTTGCAGTCAATTTGCCATCATGGATGCACCCGCTAACATTTTTCAGAAAAACATACTCAAAGACAAAGTAGCCATAGTCACCGGCGGCTCTTCCGGAATTGGCAACGGAATTGCCCGTAGACTGGCCATGGCCGGCGCGGACATTGTCATCGCTTCCCGGAGAAAGGAACGATGCGAAGAAGAGGCCAAAAAGATAGCCGATGAATTTGGCGTCCGAACCATTGGCCTTCCGCTCAATGTAGCGGAATCTTCCGATGTAAATCGCATGTTTTCCGAAGCTCATGAAGCCATGGGAAAAATCGACATACTGATCAACAATGCGGCCGGCAACTTCTACTTCCCGGCGCACAAACTCCGAGACAAGCTCTGGCATGCAGTTATCGACATTGATTTAAACGGAACCTTCTATTGCGCAAGAGCCGCTCATAAGTATATGAAGGACAACGGAGGCGTTATCATCAGCATCTCCATGACTCTACATCATAACGGCTGGGTGGGCATGGCTCCGGCCACGGCGGCAAAATCTGGCATCGATGCGCTTACCAAGACTCTTGCCCTGGAGTGGGCCCACAAAGGTATCCGAGTAAATGCCATCGCTCCGGGACCGATCATCACGGAAGGCGTTTCCAAAGCGTTTGAGATGGGCGGCAGTTTCGACAAATGGGAAGCCACCATCCCTCTTGGCCGCTCCGGCCATCCCGAAGAAATTGGGAACCTTGCCGTTTTCATGGCTTCCGATGCAGGCTCCTGGATGACAGGATCGATCTATATTCTGGACGGGGGCGAAAGCCTCAGTCCGCATCGTGGCGCCGTAGATCCGCTCAAGATAGATGAACTACTAAAGCAAAGGGTCAAGAAGGGCAAAGACGAATAGAATAATTTCGTGGCTCAGTAATCATCCGACGGTTCGTCTGCCGATGGCGAACCGGGATCTATGCCGGGCGGGACCGGTTCGTCTGCAATTGAGTCAGGCAGTGTTGCCTGGGCTAGATCATCGTCGTTTTCCGCGGCGTCCAGATCTGGTAGACTTTCCACAGAATAATCGCCGCCGCCTTCCTTGCCGCTCCCTGAATCTACCGGGGCCGGCTCGATGCCCGAGTAATCTGCGGTGGCGGTTCCGCGAAAGTCCGGCTCCGGCCTGTGATCCACCGTCTGACTTATGGGCGACCGATGAAGTTCACGATCGGCGATACCTCCTTGCTGTCGCGCAAGAGTAATCTGGTTCAACTTAATTTGAGTCAGACGACGTAATTCGGTCATGTCGTTCTGGTAGTACTGGAGCATGGGATCGTCAAACTTTCGATCTTCCATTTTTCGCAAGGAGTCTCGCACAAATCTCAGGTCTTCGTATCGAGCCACTTTCTTTTGTTTGATGAGTTTACGAATGCGGTCGAATTCATACTTTCGCAAATGAATTCGAAGTAAGAAGTTCACTCCGTATTTATTCACTGCCTTACCCCAGGAACCGCTCAGGTCCATCTTTTCCAGGTTTCGGTAGAGCTCCGAATCCACGGCACGATGGCTCTCGGATTCCGCTGGAATAAAGGCATCGTCTGCACCGGTAAGTGTAGGAGCCATGGCAGCCTGATTCGGGTCCTGATTTAGGCCGGGCACCAGTTCAGACAGGCGCGAAGATTTCCACTGATCGGTGAACTCGCCTTCATGATTCTCAATGACGCTTTCGTATTGCTGCAGCATAAGTGCCGCGTTCAAGGATTTGCCGAGGGGAGTGTTGTTGTATCTCTTTATATCTGTCATCATTTCGCGGATGATGAGACTGGCCTGCTTTCGCCTATAAAACTGGGCTTCGTAAGTCTGCTCCAGAATTCGATAGGAGTAGCTTCGCACCTCGTCCACCAGCGTTGGCTCTGCCACCACATAACCATTGGTTCCTGCAATCATTAGCCGCTCATCGGCTTCCACAATATGAATGGTAATCAGATAATGAGCGTCGGAAAGGACTCGTAGATAGTAGCGAATGGTGTCTCGCTCCAGAGCATATTCGGCGCTCAGTTGCTTTACAAGCTCATCGGAAGTGGGAATACGGGGACCGTCTTTGGACTTGTTGACTTTGCGAATGTGTTCAACAATGTCCTGGAGAATCTCCCGAACAGTCACCGCAACAGACCCTTCTGTTTAAAAATGCCTGCAATATTGGCCAGATCCTCAGCCGTGTCCACTCCGGGCAGCGAACCATCCACTAGAAAGACACCCATGTTGTAGTCATTTTCCAGCACTCGAAGTTGTTCGAGGGATTCAGTGTCCTCAAGTAGGGAGTGGGGCAAAGTCTGAAACCTCAGCAGAAAGTCTCGCTGATAGGCGTAGATGCCCAGGTGCAAATAGACATTCTGCGACGTTTTGTTACGAGGAAAGGGAATCAAGGAGCGGGAAAAGTAAAGCGCGCGTTGCTTGCGAGACAGAGTGACCTTCACTCGATTGGGCTGAAGGGGGTCTTCATTGTCATTGAATGGCCGGGCCGCCGTAGTCGCCTCCCATTCCGGATGATCGATCTTTAGCTGCACTACTCCATCAATCAGATCTGGTTCGATGCCAGGCTCATCGCCCTGGATGTTTACGATGGTATCGTACTGCTTGAAGTAGTCGGCCACCTCTGCCAGCCGGTCGGTTCCGCTCTTATGATGCTCTCCAGTCATAAGGCATTCGGCCCCGAACTCCTGAACCGCATCCCGCACTCGCTCGTCATCGGTAGCGATGACCAGATGGTTTAGCGTTGTGCACTGTTTTGCGGCCTCATAGACATAGCGCACCATGGGCCAGCTTCCGATCTTTGCCAGGACCTTTCCCGGAAAGCGGGTGCTACCATAACGTGCCGGAATTACGCCAAGTACCGATGCCATACGTTCAGTGAGCGGCGGTCCGAATTGCTGTCAAGCCGTAAGGGGATCGATGTATCCGGCTTCCTGAAATCCCAGGGCGCGTAGCCGGCAGCTATCGCACCGACCACAGGGCTTTCCTTTTGCATCCGGCTGATAGCAACTGGAGGTGAGGGAATAATCCACGCCCAGTTTCATTCCCAGCGCAATGATTTCCGACTTCTTCAAATCAATGAGTGGTGTCTCTATGTGAATGGGTTTGCCTTCCACACCGGCCTTTGTGCCGAGCTCCACCATGTGCTGGAAAGCGCCGATAAAGTCTGGTCTGCAATCGGGATAACCAGAATAGTCCACAGCATTCGCGCCGATGAAGATGCGAGAGAATCCCCTGCTTTCGCAGTAGGACACTGCAAAGCTCAAAAACAGAATGTTTCGGCCCGGAACATAGGTCACCGGAATTTCGGAACTCATGGCGCTTTCATCCCTATCCTCCGGCATTTGCATGCTTACATCGGTGAGTGCGCTGTTCTGAAAAAGAGAAGTATCTACAGAGAGGACGTGGTGTTCGACGCCCGCGGAAGCGGCAATACGCCTGGCGGATTCGAGCTCGATGCGATGCCGCTGGCCATAGTCAAAAGAAATGGCATGAACCAGGTACTCCTTCGCAAGCGCCAGGTGCAAAGTCGTAGCGGAATCCAGACCGCCGCTTAAGAGAACCACAACTCCGTTGGCAGCATCTGCTTTCTGCGAAGGGCCGGCTTCTCTGGCGCCGGACTCCGACGCATCCTTTGCGTATCTGGGTTCTTCCCCGGGCATGACCTTTCGACTAAGCGCCCCGATAGATGCAGCGGGCGGTGCAAGTTTCGTGAACTATGATCTCTGCCAGGGCCGGCAAATGAGGTTTGATGCGATTCCAGAGCCAGATGGAGATCTGCTCGCTGGTTGGATTCTCCAGGCCTTCGATGTCGTTGAGCAAATAGTGGTCCAGGTAGTTCTCGATGAGCGGCTTTACTACCTTGCTAATATCGCCGAAGTCAATGAGCCACCCGGTGTCTGCCTGAACCGGGCCGCGAAGCAGCAATTCGAACTTGAAGGAATGACCATGCATTCTCTTGCATTTATGGCCTTCCGGTACATTGGGTAAGAAGTGGGCCGCTTCAAACCGGTATTTCTTGACTATTTCGACTTCCTGACTCATGGAATCAAACCATCGTAGCGTCGGGACCCCAGATGTACTTGTGCAACTGGAGTTGCATCCGTACGGTCAGTTTTGAGTCCAGCACCCATTGCGCAAGCTTCTTAAGGTCCATACCGTAGGCGGGCGAAATCAGGATCTGAAACCTGGTCGCCAGGTCATGTTCCTGAATCCATCGCCTGGCCCGCAGAAAGTCTTCTTCGCTGGCCACTACGAACTTGATTTCGTCGGAGGCTTTGAGGTAGCCAAAGTTGTTTTCGAAAGGATGGGATTGCTCCCCGGAAGAAGGCAGCTTGATGTCCATGACGATATGTACGTACGGCGGAACCTTCTCAAGGCTCCGATGCCCGCCGGTTTCGAGGAGGATTTTTTTACCTGCAGAATGCAAATCCTCAAACAGGGTTCGCAGTCGACGAATCTGAAGCATGGGCTCGCCGCCTGTGATCTGCACAAGGGAGATGTGATGGGGAACACTGCTCAGAAGCTCCTGCCGGGTCCGCCACTGTCCGCCGGTCCAGGAGTCCGGTGTATCGCACCAGGCGCAGCGAATGTCGCAGACCGCCAGACGTATGAAGAAGCAGGGTAGGCCGGCATGGATCCCTTCGCCCTGCAGGGTAGCGTAGAGCTCCGAGATCTTCAGAAAGCGGGCGGTTTCAGCGCTGGCCCGAACTCCGGAGGTAGAGCCTGGCCTCACAAGGTCCTGTTCTTTCGGTCCTGGGCCCTTTCCTTCTATGATTTCCTGGAGTTTAACCTGGACAGGATTCTCTCCTGCTTCGGCCCCAGAGCCAGGGGTGCGTGTCGGCTGGTTTTCAGATTTCATGAGAAAAAAATGCTTGTACCTGAAGGAATTTCCAGGAAGGTGCGACTGGAATGTCTTCCATATGGCTAAAGAACACCACCGGGGCTCGCGCTGGCCACCTGGTACGCGTTGAGATGGGAGAAGATCTGTTTGGCTTCCTGTTTTACGACGTCTATAGCGGAAGAAAGCATAACGTAAAGAAAGTGAAAACCCGGATTTTTGCCGACCCGGCCTCCTTCATTCGCTCCCTGGATGTAGAACTCTACAACAAAGAAAACCGCGACTACATTCCAATGCAGCAAATTGGCTAGGGATTCCCCTTCCGATGGCCGTTCTAGGCCCTTTCGCCATCCCCGAATTACCATTCCTGCCGCAGATCCGTTATTCTGGCGCGGGCCTTTCCTGTTGCGAACAGGAGTTCAACCTCTTGATCAACCTTGAGTTCCGATGAGCTTCTAATGACTGTACCGGTCTCGCTTCGGACCACCGAGTAACCTCTCTGCAACGTTCCCAGCGGACTATAGTTGTCCAGTCGTTCTGCGAGCAGGGAATAGGCCCGGGAATTGCGATCCAGTTCGCGGCCAAAAAGCATGGGCAAGTGGGAAAACCGGTCCAACTCCCTGGAGGATTGAACATGGATGGCCTGCATCTTTGAGTGTATTTCCCGGGCAGTCCAGTCCAGGCGCTGCAACGGATGTTTTAAGATCGCCAGCGGATTCTGATAAACGCCGGCAGAAGCGACTCGATGGATGCGCTCCCTGACATTTCGTAGCCGCTGGTTCAGAGCGGATGCCATCCTGTAGTCGGCATCATCCAGAGTTTGTTCCAGTTCGTCTCTTACCGGAATCACTCTTTCGGCGGCGGCGCTGGGCGTTGGAGCGTAGGCATCGGCGGCAAGATCTGTTAGCGGCGAATCGATTTCATGGCCTACAGCCGACACTATGGGCACCGAGGAATTCGCATAGGCTCGCACCACCGCCTCTTCATTGAATGCCATCAAATCCTCAAAGGAGCCTCCCCCACGGCCAGCAATGATTACGTCCACGTCCAGTTCCGGAGAGTTCAATGCTTCGATGGCATTGCAGATGGATTTCACTGCGCCTTCTCCTTGCACTACGCAGGGCGCCAGCAGAATGTTTACTCCCGGAAAGCGAGAGCGGGCCACACGAATAATATCCTGTATAGCGGCGCCCGTGGAAGCGGTGGCAACTCCGATGGTCAAAGGTAAGAAGGGAATGTCCTTTTTGCGCTCTGGATCGAACAGTCCTTCCGCATGAAGCTTCTTCTTGAGCTGTTCAATCCGAATTCTCAGTTCGCCCTCGCCGGCCAGTGTGACCCGCTGGACGTTAAACTGATAGGTTCCCCGGGGCTGGTACACCGAGACGCCGCCAAGAGCCATAATCTGCATACCCACTTGAAGCTTCAGTCCCTTTAGCTTCTGATTGGCTCCGCGAAAGAATGTACAACTAACGTTACAGCGATCATCCTTAAGCGAGAAATAGATGTGTCCGCTATTGTGATAGGTGAGATTATATATTTCGCCTTCCAGCCAGATTCCCTGGAGTAAAGACTCGGATTGCAGTACATTGGAAATCGTCTGATTCAATCGCGAAACGGACCATACATCCATCCCGCTGTTCTGCACTGTATCCACTCGAGCCAGATTATCCATTGTCACTTCTCTCCTCTTTGTCCGGGTCCACGGTAGCCGAAGGAACGCTTGCCGGGTCCAGGCCGGCCTCCATTAATTTCCGCTCTTCGTCCTCAGAGGTGTCCCAGATATGATAGATTTTCCATAGAGTCACAAAGAGAGCTACAAACAGAGGGCCAAGGAAAATGCCTGTGATCCCGAATTCTTTAAGCCCTCCCAGGATAGAAAAAAACAAAAACATGGGATGAACACCCAGTCGCTTGTCCAGGACTTTAGGCTTCACTATGTTCTCCAGAAAGAGAAACATACCGAGCCCGTACACTGCCAGAAATATTGCCATACCGTAACGCTGTTCGATAAAGGCAAGATACACAGAAGCTGGCAGCCAGACTGGAGAGGTGCCCACAATAGGAATAATGGAAAACACAACTGCAATGGATCCGTACAGCAGAGCGTTGGGTACTCCACAGATGGCAAAACCTATGCCCAGCGCTACGCCCTGCATGATGGATACAAAAACGTTACCCACCAGCACCGCTGAGATCGTCTGCTTCATTCGATCCACGAAGCTTCGCAGAAGCGAAGGGGGAAAGGGTAGCGCAGATTCCAGTCCACGATAGAAGAGAGGAGCATCGCGAAACAAAAAGAACATCAAGATGAAGCCGAAGACTAGATTGACGGCAAAGCCAAGCGTGAAACTCATCCCGCCCAGGACAAAGGAATAGGCTCCGCCCACCAGGTTTCCAATGCGATCAGGATCCAGATAGGAGCTATACTGGTCCAGGATTTGAACATAATTGGCTTCCAGCTCTACCCAGAAGAAAGGATCATCGGTGATCCAGGCTACAAGTCCTGGAAATCGCTGTGCGAGCTCCAGGGCCCAGTCTGAAAGAAGAAATGTCTTTATGCCATTAAGAAGGTCGATGGCCTGAAGAATTAGAAGCCGGGTTAGCACCGAAACCGGACCCAGCAAAACAAACATGATCAGTACCGTAGATACCGTGGCGGCAGCAGTGCGATTCTGTTTGAGCTTGCTGAGAATCCAGGAATGTGGCTTCTGAAAACCTGCGTAAAAGAGGAGAGCCAGAAATGCCGGCCAGGCGTAGGAACGATAAACCAGAAGTACAAGAACAGCGGAACCCACGATGATCAGCCCGCCTAGATAGGGCATGATCACCGAGCGCGGAACGGTTCGAATATACCTGTCTTCGGGATCTTTCATGGGCTGGAAAGGGACTTGCTTGCTGTACTCTCCTCACCGAACTCTAAGCCGATCTGGCTGCCTAGTCCGAATTGCTCTGTTTCAGGTACAGTTTGATTCGCGTTGGTCCGGCCACTTCCGTAGAGGGTTCCGGAAGATCGGCGCCGGGCGCACTTCTTACCTCGTCCTGCTGGCCGTCTCTGGAGCCCTTATCGTCTTCGTAGAGCTCCGGCCGAATGATTACGGTGAGCAAATTTCTGTAGCCGGACTCCGCCATAAAGAGCGCGGCCTCGCCCGTTCTGCGGCTCTGGATTACCTGCCAGCCGCTGGTACGGATTACTTCCTGGTAATAGTTCGCCACCGCATTCAGCGAGTCCTGGGTACGAATGCTGGCAGTGGTCTCAGGGCGGGTCCAGACGCTACTTCCCTCAAAAGTGGACAAAAAAACCATTTCAGAACCCGGATAACGGAACTCCGGTGGAATCTCCAGCGGGAATTCCTGACCGCCTTCTACGATGCGAATGTTGCCGGTGCGGATCTCGTTATTTCCGTCTTTGCACTGATTGGCCACGAGAGCCAGAGCCATTAGAGAAAGCATCAGCATGGACCTGGGAAAATATGTCTCTGTCCGGAAAATCATATGCTAGCAGATGGGCCTGCACTCAGGGAAACAACAAGATTTCGGCGACCTGCAAGGGGCATTCTTACGGGCACATCTGTCCGCCCGCTGTAGTAGCTGTCGGACTTTCAACATAGGGCCGAAACTTCACAAATTGCCAGGCCGGGTTGCCCGGCCCGGACGCCGGACGCCTAACGAATTAAACGCACGATCAGGTTGAGCTTTTCGGCGTATCCAATGGTTTCGTAAATCTTGTCCGGATCAATGAGTACCGTAGTGGAACTGATCTTCTGCAAAACGATCTTCTTTCCACTGATCTGTCCCAACAACAACTCCATGTGGTTGGGGTCCTCTGTTTGCACTACAACGCATTCGTCGGTTATGGTCACCAGAGGAAGATTGCTGGACCAGTCTTCGATGGAGAACAAAAGGTTCTGCGGCAGATCGTTTGCTGAAGCCCGATTCAGGAAATCAAGAAAATCTTCTTTCCTGGCTTTCAGTAGCAGACCTTCCTGAAAGCTCTCCCGGGTTATCTGAAACGTGTAGACGTTATCGAAGCTCTTGAGCTCCGCAAACATCTTAAGAAGGGAAAGGCTTTCCAGTGTAATCTGCTCGGGAATGGCGATGAGGCTCAGGTCCGGGTTGATGATGATTCCGCCGGGATCGTCCTGCTGCTTCAGCTGTTCTCCGTCGAAATAATGGCGCCCCAGATCAGAAATCTCTACCCAGCGATCCGGATATTCGACTCGCATTAGACCAAGAAGCTGCAGAAAGAAAAGGGCCGAAGTGAGTTCCTTTCGCAGTTCGGTGAGATCCTGCTGGAAATCTTTTATCTTGAACTTCTTGGATAGAACCAGCTTTTCGCGAATCAAAGAAGCCATCACAACCGTGTACATGACCCGGTTGCGCCTCTTGATAAATTCAACGCATTCGTCAAAGACAGGCTTTAGAAAGAATGGCACATAAAGTGATTCGAAAACGTCTTCGTATCGAACCACGCGGTTTCTGGACTGACCGATTTCCTGGATAACCTGCTTCATCAATTCGAACAGGTCCTTTTTCAGGACGTCTTCGTAATTGTTTCGCAAAACCGCATCATCTTTCTTTACGCGAACAATGTCCAGAAGTCGCATAACCGGAAGTAGAAGCTCGATTTGATAGATCTGGCTCTTCTCAAGGAAGAGCGAAATGTCAGGACGCAACAGGCGATTCTCGGTTTCCTTTAGATCTACCTGTTTGATTTTTCCGGATTTCGCCAGGTTCAGTCCCTTGCGACTGATGTACACAATCATCTTTTTGATGTTTGTGTAGAAATCCAGATCGTTGCTTACGACCTTTTCCTGCCGCTTCCTGGTCCCTCTCTTTGTCTGAGGCACCAGCGGAAAATCCTGCAGGTATTGGAACACTTCAACCGGACAAACAAGAAGACGAACGAAGCGCTCATCAATGTAATAGTCATCGATCAGCAATCCCAGTTCATGAAGAGTGGCTACTACCTGCTCCCATTTGCCTTTTTTGTCGGCTATGAATTCCCGTGCACGGGAAATTTCAAGGATGCCGCCCTGAAGGAAGCATTCCAGAAGGACGCTTCTTTCCAGCTCCGGTAGCTTTTCCAGGATTTCATCGAGGTTCTCTTTCTGCGTGGCTTTTGTGACGGACTGGTTGCCAAGAGCCTTTTTCCAGGCGGCCGGCAGGCCGTCGCGGCTTTGAAGAATCTGCGCCAGAGAGGGCTTGAATTTCTGCCCCTTCTCGTTGGTCTCCATCAGGACCCGGTCGCCGCTTTCCGGATAGAAGTAGTAGCGGTCCAGGTTATTCGTGAGTCTTTCGCGGTTCTTGCGTTGGTAGACCAGGAAATAGCGTTTGAGAACGCCCAGTTCCATTTCGGCGTTCACCGGCGGCATGGAGATCTTTCGCGAGATTTCGCCCAGGGTAAGGACCCGGCTCTTGCTTTTCAGCAGCGAAGTATAGATGGTCACCTGGGTGGCGCTGAGTTTTTCCAGCACACCTTTGAGATAGAAATCATCCTGCATGGTCTGGATGATATTTTTGATGACCGTCTTTTTATCTTTGCCCAGCTTGGGTACATTCCAGACCTGGGCAACCCGTTTGAGCGCCCCCAGTTCCAGTCGGGATAATTCAGATTCTAGTACGTTTTCTTCGGATGACATGAACCGTATGGAGCAAAATCAAGTGGATCGGGGCAGGCTATGGGCTGCGGGTTTCTGTGTAAAACCATTTTCATTCCTTCCTATATATCTCTACGCCAGCCTTTTTGCCGCCAATGAAGCGTTAGCTCTGTTTGGTTTTGAACCTTCCCGTGTCGATATCAGCCGCTGCCTGCTGCCGTCCCTGTTCGGGTATGCCATCCTGCTGGCCCCATTAGTCCTCTGGGGCTACCTTTCCTTTCCATGCCGTCGCGCCCCCTCGCCCGCCGGAGCGCCGGTAGAAACAAAAATGACAGGCAGATCACAATCCCCTTCGGTTTCGCAGAATCAGGATGACTCTGCTTCGCAGGAATCCGGAGCCTGGAGGAGAAAGCGAAGACTGGGCTGGTTTCTGATTCTACTGCTCTTTGCCTTGCATGGCCGAGCGCTGATCCTGGAGAGGGTGGTGGTGGATGGCCCCAGCATGAAGCCAGGCCTTCAACCCGGAGATGGGTTCTGGATACAGAAACGCGGGAGGCTGGAACTCACCTTCCCCTTTTTTCGCAGCGAGGTCTGGAATGCTGGATTGGGAAATCTGAAAAGAGGAAGCGTAATAGTCTTTCACTATCCCGATGCTTCGTGTCGAAGGCAGATATGGATCAAGCGAGTAGTGGCCCTACCTGGCGACAAATATGAATTCAGAAATGGCCAGCTAATTATCAACGGGGAAAACGAAGACTTTGCCTTGTATGGTATGGATCCGGTAGACACAGATTTGCTTCCAGAAGGTTATCAGCCTCCAGTAGCGGATCCTCCGCCAGAAGTTCGCAAACTGGGTGTGGAGGCTATATACGCGGCCCTGAATGGGCTGCAAAGAGAAGGCAAGGTGCCCCCGGGAAGCGTACTGGCGCTCGGCGACAATCGGTCGCAATCCCGGGATTCCAGAATCATCGGATTCGTACCCATGGAACTGGTTCTGGGCATAAAACTCTGAACAAAACCTTTCGAAATTTTGTACCCAAAATCGCAGGCGATACTAGCCTGGGTGTATGGAAAGGGCCCGGTTCCGCATCACCCTGTTTGCAGTTTTCATTAGCATGGGACTGGGCATCGTTCTGGGCCGGATCGCTTTTCTGGTCTGGGAAGGCCGGGGCTGGAGAGAAGGTTCCAGCATCGAAACAGTGCGGGGGCCAATCCTGGATCGTCGCGGTATCACTCTTGCTCTTACCGAGGAGGCGAGCACCATTGGCATCGCGCCGGAGGAGGTAGTGGACCCGGAGTTCACCGCTTCGCAGGTTTCCCGCTACATCGACGTCGAAGAGTCGGAAATCCTGCGCCGCTTCTACCTGTATCGGGAGCGTAAGTACTTTCTACTGAAGCGACAGGTAGACAACTTCGCCGCAGAGCGATTGATGGAGCTTCAAATCCCTGGAGTGCATCGGGATTTCGAATACAGAAGGGTGTATCCTTCCGCAGAACTCGCTTCGAATCTCCTGGGATTTGTAGGTCAGGATGCCTCCAGAGCCCTGGAAGGTATTGAGCGCGACTACAATGAGGTTCTACTGGAATCATATGGCGAACCCAGGGGGCCGTCGCTCTATTTGACCATCGATAGTCTGATTCAATTCCGCATGGAAGAAGCTCTGAAAGAAGGCTTCGAAAAGTCCGATGCAAAGAAGGCCGTGGGGCTTTTTATGCATATTCCCACCGGAGAGATCCTGGCCATGGCCAATCTTCCCAATTTTGACCCGAATCGCTACAATCGCTACCCTGCCAGCGACCGAGGGAACTGGGCCATCCGACTGAACTACGAACCTGGTTCGACGGTAAAAGTGTTGATGGCCTCCATTCTACTCAGCTCCAGCCATTATCAGCCTGGGAAGCGATACGTATGCAAGGGAAGGTACGATTTTGAAACCGGAAGCGTGCGCTGCCTTCGCGGAGGACATACCCATGCTCATGGAGCGCTCACTCTGGAAGAGATCATACGCGAATCCTGTAACGTTGGAATGATCAAGGCCATGGAAGCGGTACCCCGCGAAGAACTGTACCGAAAGATGAAAGCCCTGGGGCTCGGTGAGCGAACCGGCATACTTCCGGAAGGATCCGGCGAGACGGAAGGATATCTGCCTCCTCCGGAGAACTGGGTGAAGAGTACGCGCTTTTATTATCCCATCGGCCAGGGTTTCAGCGTCACGCCGATTCAACTTCTGCGAGCGGCCAGTGTAATTGGAAACGACGGAAGCCTCGTACACCCGCGCATAGTACGAAAGATAATCACCGAAGATGGCCGGGCCGTAGAAGAGAGTAAGACCGCCGTGGATGTAACGCCTTTTCAACCTGCGCAACTCGCCCACATTCGCGAAATGATGCGCATGGTAGTCAAATCAGGAACCGGTCGAGCTGCAGATATGGATGAGATACGTATTATTGGTAAAACTGGCACAGGACAGAAATCCAGCGCCTCCGGTTACACCGATCGATACGCCGTTTCCTTTCTGGGAATGTTTCCGGAAGATAATCCTGAGTATGTAGGCCTTATTCTTTTCGACGATGTATCCGGACGATGGGCGGGGGGTTCGCTGGCGGCGCCTGTATTCAAGAAGTTTGTTCAGAGCATATTGCCAATCATCAAGGCCCCCAGAAAAACGTACAGGGCTCATCGATTTGAAACAGTGCCCCGACACCCGGGCGAAGCCCCTTCGGAAACGCTGGCAAATTTCACCGGTATGAGCGCTATCCAGGCGCTGGAGTTGATCGGCAAGCAGTATCAGAAGCCAGTGCAGTTTAGCGGCAGCGGCACAGTGTTCAAACAGGAGCCGCCCCCGGGGACGCCCTTGAATCGAGTGAATCGGATTATTCTATATCTGGATTCACAGTCACTTTGACTCCTTCGCCGGATGCAAGACTCTTTAGATAGGAGTTAATGATGTCGTCCAGTTCGCCGTTCATAATAGCTTCCGGATCCGAAGTTTCGAAAGCTGTGCGAAGGTCCTTAACCATCTTGTATGGATGGAATACGTAGCTGCGAATTTGATTTCCCCAGGACACGTCCCGCTTCTCTCCGGCCCTGGATTCTGCGTCCTCTTCGCGCTTTTCGCGCTCTAGCTCGTAGAGACGCGAACGTAGCATCTTCATGGCTTTATCCCGGTTTTTATGCTGTGATCGTTCCTGCTGACATTGCACCACAACGCCCGTGGGAATATGGGTAATGCGCACCGCGGAGTCTGTTTTGTTAATGTGCTGGCCGCCGGCCCCACTGGCCCGGTAGGTGTCTACGCGCAGATCCTTTTCTTCGATGTCGATTTCAAAGTCATCGTCAATCTCCGGGGCCACATGGACGGAAGCAAAGGAAGTGTGCCTTCGCTTGTTCGAGTCGAAAGGGGAAATCCGTACCAGACGATGAATGCCGTTTTCGGACTTGAGGTAACCGAATGCAGATTCTCCTTTTACCAGCAACGATGCGCTCTTGATTCCCGCTTCTTCGCCGTCCTGCAGGTCCAGGGTTTCGTAGCCGAAGCCTTTTCGATCGAACCACCGGGTGTACATTCGAAGAAGCATCTGGGCCCAATCCTGACTTTCGGTGCCGCCAGCTCCCGATGAAATGGTAACGATAGCATTGAGTTGATCGTCCTTTCCCATCAACGCTTCGGCCAGCTGTACTTCTTCGAAGCGACTCTCCATGGTAGCAAAATCCGAGGAAAGCTGCTGCATGGCCGCATCCGTATCATCCATTTCCTCCAGGGTGAGCGCCACCAGTTCCGGAAAATCTTCGAGATCGCGGTTTAGATCTTTCCACGGAACAAGCTTTTTCTCCAGGGAGGACTTGCGCTGGGTCATCTCCCGTGCTTTATCCGGATCGTCCCAGAAATCAGGACGAGTCATGGAATCTTCCATGTCCTGCATTTCAGCCAGCTGACCTTCAATTCCATTTCGCTGCCATCTTGCCTGGAAAGATTCCTTTAGCTCCCGGGCGCTCTTGAGCAATTCTTCCCGGTTTTTGTATACGTATAGATCAGCGCCAGTAGACATCAATTCCAGGAAAGCAACAGGGCCTTTGAAAGCAAGACAGAATCTTGTGGGTTTTTCGCACTCAGAGTACTGGGTGGATGGAGTATAGGGCTGGATGGTTTTTCAGGCCCACCGGTGAACGGTCCGGGCCCGGGAAGCGTGGCAATGCCTGTGACCGATGAACAGATGGCATGGCGCCCTGCTCGCTCGTCTCGAGGGTTCCAGGTTAGAGTTGATCGTCCGGATAATAGAATCCGGGCTGCACATCGATGCTCGATTGCAGAGTATCCAGAAGCGCTTCATCTTCTTTCTGCACGGTAGCAAGAATCAGATGCAGCAGACCGGCTCCATTCTCCCACTGGACCAGGCGGATGAGAGGAACGCCCTTTTCTACGGCAGGACAGCGCACCTGACCTACTGGTTGAGAAAAATCGGGCATGGTTTTGCAGCCAGGGGGTATGAGATTTTCGCCGGTGGCAGCAGGCGCCGTAATACGCATGGTGCGGGCTACAATGAGCATCTTTTCGGATCTGCTATCTCGGGCCTTCAACAACATGGTATTTCCATATCGCTGGATTTCGTAGCGCATTAACATTGGAGCCCGAAACGTGAAGTAAATCCTGTAATAGGAGAATGTTTGCCCTTCCCGCAACACTTTCTCCTCTGCCCGGGAGATGCCGGGCAGGAGAATCGCTAAAATGATAGCGACTGCGAGGAATGCCCGGGATGGGCCATAGTTCATTTTGCCCGACGCGAGATTCTGGCGCATTGGTTTCCTGTTCATGAGATTACCGGCTGGCACTAATAAAGAATCTGCTCGGTGCGTAGAGGCTCGGCAGACTCAAAGTCAAATAGCAGGTAGAAGTCTTCCAGAGATTTCTTTTGGATGGTTTCTCTAAATCGTTCATCGGTTTGAGGTATGACCTTTTCATCCAGAATCAGTCCTTTTAGTCCGCCCTTAACTCTGTAGGCAGAACCGGGAATCAGGAAGCGAACCTTCTTGAGTTCATCGGTTTCCCATCGATCCCGGCGATACTGATATTTTACCTCGGTGCCTTCCAGATCATAGAATACCAGATAGAGCGTTTCTCTTCTGGAAAAGAAGAGCTTTTGCTCCTCGGGAGCGGGATTCTGGTTGCGCAAAGATTCCAGAAGATCGCGAATCCGCGGATCCTGCTCCGTGATATCGCCCGAGTAAGGGGGGATCTTTCGCGCCAACCGGAGTTCCCAGACTTCAGCAGGCGTGGCCCGAACAATCAACAATCCTCTGGCCGTCTGCCTTTCGAATCGAAGGTCCAGCTCGTATACATGATTGAACCGAAATGGGGCCAGCTCATTCTGGTCGCGCACCTGTTGCAGGGCCAGATCATGATTCCATTCCAGCTTCACAAAGAAGTCCACGCCGTCGGCGCTGCGAAAAAGAAATCTGTCTTCGATGCTCTCATCAGTATCCACCTGATGAATTCCGCGAAAAAGAAGATGCACATTTACGGATCGATGGCGCCCCATAAGCGAGCGGTACGCATCCAGAGTCTGCGGCGGTCGTCCGTTGAGGGCTGAAGCAAAGGGAAGCAGAAGCAGACCTAGAAAGGCGGTAGCGAAGAGAGGACGGCCCGGTCCACTCGTCGGCCTCTCAGATCGATCGTGGCGATCAGATCGATCAAGTCGATCATAGCGATCCCGGCAATCTCGGCGGTTGCTTTGAAATAATTCACGCTTTGCTTTCATCTAGATGTACACTGGTCCAACTCGCCAAGCGGCCTAATCGGTGGCCAGGAGTTCGGAACCGGCCCTACTCCTCGGCCGGCTCTTCCTCGGTAGCGGTGTCAGCATCGCCGTCGGATTCCATTTTTCCGTCCAGAATATCCAGGGCTTCTTGAGCAGCTTTCTTCACCGATCGACTGGGCTCATGTTTGGCTTTGTATTCAAGCATATCCCGAAATTCCTGAATCTTTAGCTGTCCGATTTGCTTCACCGCCCGCAAACGCACCGAGGCATCGTCATCCAGTGCAGCAGCCTTGAGTTCCGGGAGGATGGATTTATCGTCCAGACGAATAAGGGCAAGGATGGCCTGTTGCTTGAGCGGATTGTGGCGGGCCCGCTCTCGACTGCTTCGTAGATTGCGAATCTCCTCCAGCACCCCTTTCAGCGGCTCCACCGAATCGGCTGACTTTATCTTGCCCAGCGCATTGGCCGCGTACGACCGCGAAACAATGTCTTCGTTCTTATCTTTCAGTATCTCCGTAAGCCAGTCTTTTCTGGCCTGGATTTCTGCATTTCCATAGTACAGAAGGATGGCCCGCTGAATCTCCAGGTTGGTATCATCTTTTGCATAAATCTCGGACAGGAAATCCGCCGCAATCTTACTGTCCAGATCAGCCAGCGTGCGAATCATTCCAACGGTAACGTTATCATTTTCTTTGAATTCTTCCTTTTGTAGCAGTTCGAATATCTGGTTCTCTGCAGATTTAAGCTCAATTCGGCCAATGCCTCGCAAGGCCTCCCGGATGACCGGACGCATTTCATCTTCTAGCGCCTTCTGGAAGACATCCGCCGAACCTTTGTCCTTTATGTCTGCCAGTAACCGGACCGCTGCTTCGCGGACCAGAGGGTCCATATCCTCCAGGGCAAGCTTACGCAAAGTCTCCAGGAAAAACTTCTGTTCCGATTCCTCTTTTAGACGTTCCACCTGATGGATGGCCTGTCTACGCTCCGTGGATGGAGCGAACAACATCTGTTGCTTCAATAAATCCAGCTCCTTCTGCCGTTCCTCCGGGGATTTTTTTTTGCCCGGCTTGTCTCCGGACTCCTGGCTGTTGTCTACGGGCGTACCGGGGTCGGTGGCCTTGTCTGGTTTCTCGACGGACGGACCGGTTTCGGCGGCCGGTTTGTCCTTAGCAGGATTCGCGGGGGCCGGCGCTTCCGAGATCAGGGCGCCGGCTGGCATAAGGATAATCAGAAAGAAAAAGAATGCAAGAGCAGGCCCGTTTGGATGACTAGGAATCGGCGCCGCGAAGACTTTGATTTTCCTCTTCCAGAGAAGCAATCCTTGTTTCCAGCTGGGCAATGAGCCGCTGATTCTCCACCTGTTGCTGATACTTTTCGATGAGCTGCTTGATGTCTTTCTGCAGCTCTTCCATGTTCCAGGGCTTTTCCACATAGCGGTTCAATCCTCCCCGATTGATGGCATGGATGGCATTGTCCAGTCCAGCCTGCCCCGTAAGCAGAATCTTGATCGTATCCGGAAATTCCCTGTGAATGGTCTCCAGGAATTGATCGCCTTTCATGCCTGGCATTACCTGATCGGTAATTATCACCTCGACCAATCCGCCGGATTCTTTAATATCTTCGATGAGCTCCAGGGCATCTTCGGCGCTGGAAGCAACCTCGATTTCATGGCTCTGTTCAAAGTACTGACGCAGCTGCTCTCTTAGAGTCTCCAGGACGGAGATTTCGTCGTCAACGCAGACTATGTACCCTTTATTCATCAGATGTTCCCCCGATTCCGGACTGTACAGAGGCCGGGAGCAGGTGCAAGAAAAGATTGCCTGGAGATCCGGGAAAAAACCCCCTGGAGGCCGGCAATCGATCCAGATAGGGTGTTCCGGCAAGCCGTTCGCTCCCAGGGCAGGGCGGCAATCTTTGCCTTTCCTTGCGCACAGGTGGGTCAAGGAAATGGAAGGGCTTTTTCGCCACCGGCACCGGGGTCCGTTTGCTGATTCACAATAGAATAAGACTAAAGAAGATTATGGAAAAGAAATACCTGAAAACAGAGCAGATAGTTCCCGGCAAAGGGATGAGCTACACTTTATACGAAATCGAAGGGGAAGACCAGATCCTGCGCATGCTTACCGCCATCCCGGATATCGGAGAGGTCTCCACGTATCCGAAGCCGCCAGTAAAAAAGCTCTTCGCGCCGGAACGTTGCGCCGCCTCCAGCGAAGAGGAGTTTGAGGATTTCTGGAACCAGGGATCGAACTGATTTGCTCTAGCGAAGGTTTGTTACCGGGCGCTGCGCCCGGATGCCTACCACAATGCGAAGCCAGGGAAGATCTGCAGGATTGCAGGATGATAGCGTGTGCCCAGGGGCGGGATCGAACCACCGACACGTGGATTTTCAGTCCACTGCTCTACCGACTGAGCTACCTGGGCAACAGGGTCAGATCGCTCTGTTGATGACCCCTGTCAATTCACTTCCAGGTTTTATTGTATGTTTCTTCCGAGAATCCTACAGTGGCCTTCTTTCCGTCCGTAACCACCGGTCGCTTGATTAACCGGCCATTTCCGGACAGCATTTTGAAGATCTCCGCATCCGAAAGCGATGGCAGCTTTTCCTTGATGCCCTGTTCCCTGTACTGCTGCCCGCTGGTGTTGAACATCTTTCGGGCAGGTAGCGCCGCATTTTGCGCCGCCTGTTTCAATAGCGTCTGAGAAGGGGGCTTTTCAGTGATGTCCACAAAGTCGTATTCGATTCCCTTATCGCTCAGATACTTCTCTGCCTTGCGAGAGGTAGAGCATTTCTTGTAGCCATAGAATTTGAGCATGCAGGAAAAATCCTGTTCGCCTATTTGCTTTCAACCTTTTTTGCAGTACATGGCATTACTGGAATCAAACCAAATGGAAAAAGGTACGGAGATGCCGGCTTTTGAACTCAAGGATATGAATGGTCGGCCGCTTGGATCCACAGATCTTCTTTCCAAACGACACGTTCTGGTCGTCTTCACCTGCAATCATTGTCCTTATGCGGTGGCGGCCTGGCCGCTACTGGTAGATTTGCATCGCCGCTATTCGGACTCAGGACTGCAGATCGTGGCCATCAATCCGAACAACCATCCAGACTATCCGGAGGATGGCTTTGACCGGATGAAGCCCTTCGCAGAGAAAAATGACATACGCTTTCCCTATTTGTTCGACGAAGACCAGTCGGTGGCCCGGGCCTTTGGCGCGGTCTGCACACCCGACCCTTTTCTTTTTCTGGATGGGCGGCTATCCTACCATGGGCGAATCAATGACAACTGGAAGGAACCAGAAAGGGTTTCCGAAGAAAGCCTGGAAAAGGCTCTGTTGCGGGACATGGGAAAAGGGGACGGCCCCGCCGCCGAGCTTCCAAGTATGGGCTGTTCGATCAAATGGGTTGTGTGAGCATTTCTAGAAGAAAGGGCGGCTGTCTGCAGAGCCTGCAGGGACTCCGGTCTAATCCTGGATCTCAAACGTAATTCGATCCGCGCTCCAACCTTCGGTTTCCTCTTCCTTCAGTACTGTGACGATACCGGAAAAAGTCTCCAGCGAATGACCTCGTGTGCTAACCTGTACAAATCCATCCTGCATCTTCTCTGTGGCTTTGAAGGGATCCACGGCCTCTGTTGTCACAAAAGCTTGTATGGTTTCCGTTCCGATAGGAGGGACAAGCTTCCATTCAAATGGGTCGCTATCCGCCGGAAAGGTGTACTTCTTTCCCACTTCCAGAGCTTTAACTCCGCTGAACCGATTTGGATAGATCATTGTCATAACGCCTTCCGAATCGATGGCGTATAGTTGCAGGTAGACCCGGGCCGGCGCTTCGTTGCGATAACGCTTGATTTCGAAGCTTACTTCCACTCGGTCGCCCAGGCGATAGAGATGATCTTCGCGATCCAGTTGCAGAAGTATGGAATAGGGGCTTTCCGGATTGTCCAGACTCTGATAGATGGCCAGCTGACGCGCCAGGCTTTGCTCGAAATTTTGGAGTACCTGCTCCTCCGGTCCCATGGAAATCCCGGACCCGATGAGACGACCGGTTTCCGCCACTACGATGCGATAGGAACCCTTCTTTTGATTTCCCACTCCATCGCTCCATTCGCCCAGAACCAGATACCTGGCGCCCACCAGCCTTCCAATTTTCGCTGCGGTGTCGCCATCGATGAGGCCGCTTTGTCCAGTAACCAGTTCCTTCTGAATCTGGTCCAGATCCAGCCTCTCGACAATCTGAAACTGGTTTCTGCTCTGCAGTCGGGCCATCAGCCGGGAGGAAATGCCTGCGCCCAGTTCTCTGTTCTCGGTACCATTGATTCGAAATGGCAGTATGGCGACTGCTCCCCTTCGTGCATCCAGGACAGGATTGACAACAGACTCGGTGCTCGAGCCCGGATTCTCGGGTTTTTCGTCTTTCACATTGGTTTCGGCGGGCGCGGATTCCGTGGCCGTGGTCTCTGTAATCGGATTTGGCCCGGTTGGCTTTTTCGCCGGAGTTGTCTGGCAACTGGAGGATGAGAGAATTATTAGTAGTGCGGTAAGTACCCCTAACCTGGCGAAGCGGGCATTTCGCCTGGAGACGAAGCCGGGTTCGAGACCGCGAAACAAATCAGCTTTAGAATACATTTTGACGGTTCCTTCGCACAGTATTGGCCCGACTACCTTGAGAGCCAACCAGGGGCAGCGCAGGCCCGATTTCCTGCGCAAATTGGCGCCACATGGCAGTTCTACTTTTCATCGATGAGAACAGATGTGCTGTCGTTTATTTGATAGGTCAGCAGCGTATAGAGACGAGCTCGAATGGGCGAAAAATCTTTCCAGAGCTTCTTCTCTTTGTAGTGCATGGTATTGCAGCGAAAGGAGAACAGATACGTCTCGCGGTTTTCCTCCTTGACGATGACAATTCCGTAATCGTACACCGGCAAACAACGGGCTGTGTACTCGGGAGTATAGCCTTCCTCTTTTTCCAGCAGTGCCTGGATTTCATCTCTGAGTTCTCCATCGCTGATTCTTCGCTTCACCAGGTAGTTTTCGTATGGATCCTCAAGGTGCAGAGTTTCCGGATAGGAGTACACGTACATTCCGGAACGCTCCACCACTTCCACACCGCGATCTGCATCCTCCGGACCGGAACGCTGGGTAGCGCTGGATTGGTTCTCTGAACCAGGGGAAACGGCCGGGCCGGATTGCTCCGAAGTCTCAGAACTGCTTTCGGTCTGGCCGGCGCTACATTGAATGAGCAACGCAGAACAAAAAACCAGACAGATTAGAACGGAACGACCGACTCTGTGAGCGAAAGCGCCCGGTAGCCGCATTTGAGTAGGATGATGTTTCATAGGCTGTATTCCCTGGGTCCCGCAGATCCCATGGATCGATTGGGATCTACAAGCAATTAGAAGATTTCCAGGTCAATCTGGTTCATGCGGCGACACAATTTCAAGACAATAGTAGGGCCCTTCGGAAGACGTTGTGGGATGGATTAAGGAATCGGCGGTCCAGATATCCGAACCCGAATCGGTGCCCTGGGACAGACTATTGCAGGCTCATCTGCCGGGAAAAAAGAAAGGGGGCCGTAGCCCCCTCCCCGACCTCCTCAGGAAGCCGCAAATCTTGCCAGGTTAGGCGAGCCCCAGCACTAGAACATGTGGTTGAATCCAAAGTTGAAGTTGGATTCAAATTGCGATCTACCGTAGGAGATGTTGATCACAACGTTTTCCTGCCAGAGCAGTCGCACGCCACCGCCGTAGGCCCGGTGCAGACCTTTCAGAGTCATTTCACGGTTGGTCGGCGCTACGCGTCCCAGGTCATAATAGCCCAGAAAGATGAAATCGATGCCGCCCAGCACATTCCAGTGGAAGGTAGTCAGTCGCATTTCGAAGTTGGCCATGCCCATTACGCGATCCACGAACTGGTTGGCCGGATAACCTCTAAGGCCTCCATTGCCGCCCAGACCTTCTGCGCTTTCCCGGGAAGTGTAGATTCGACCCATCTCATAGAAGGGTACGTCGCCGGTGGTTTTCTGACCCAGAAAGCGATATGCAAATACCAGCTCCTGATCTCTGGGATTGAATACTCCGGGTAGTAACTCGATGTACTGTCTCCATGCTGCTGTGTAGCGAGTGAAGGAGTAATGACTGCCTGTTCCCTTGCCCACGCCTTCAACATGGATATCTGCGAAGACCCCTGCATTAGGGTTGATCTCCCTTTTTCGGGGTCGCGAATCATAGATCAGAGCGCCGCGAACACCGTTTACGAAACGATTGTCCTGCGTTGCGTCGTAACCCAGCGGCTGCTCGATGTCGATTAGCGTTCTACCATTGGGCAGTTTATCGCCTGCTTCGAAGTCGCCCGCATAGGACTGGATTTTGTACCTTTGCCCGCGAAGCCCCACAAACCATTTGAAATTGGAATCGCCAATCCACTGTTCGGTAGACATCATAATGAACGGACGAATCCGGTCATAGTAGAAGTACTTACCCTGCGTTTGCTTTAGAAGCTTGCGTCCTGGATTCAGGAAGTCTCCAGAATTTGGACTTAGCAACGCTCGCGTATTCAGTGAATAGATGGCCGAGTCGCCGTAATCTTCAAAGGTGTAAAGATCTCTAATGGGTTCGCCAGTCGATGGATCGGTTCGCACATTTTCATTAATGGGCATTTCGCCGGCCTTGATTCGCTTTTGCCGCTGAATATCCTGAAAGTTACCGGTTCCATACCATTGCGCGTTCAGAGTTCGCTCTACTCCGATGCGAGTAATGATCCGGAAGGAGGAATCCAGAAAGTCCACCGCATCCAGGGATAGCTCATGGAATTCATACCCGCGAGTGGTGGCATAGTACTGTCCGTAGATCTGATACTTATAGGGCTCCGCTTTCGCATCTTTGTAAGTGCCATAGACGCGCAGGCCATATCCGAAGCCGTCGTCAGAACTGGCGCTCACCAGAGGAAGAGGCTGCAGGGCCCAGCCAGTAGGATCCGATTCTGCCATCAGGGCAGGCACGGATACGAAAAAGGAAATTACAATCCCAAGGATTCTATATCGTATTTTATTGCTCATCTTAAGTCTGCCCCTTTCCATCAGTACTGCTTATCCAGCTGAAGGCTGTATTCTACATCGTAGCTGGCATCGGCCGAGTTGTTTCGCAGAAATCGGATCACCATGGTCCCTTCTACGGTTTTCTCCGTTTGCTGTGCACGAAAACTGACAAGCTGAATCTGAACATTCGCGCTACTGGCAGTGGTCGCTGTGGCGGTCGAAAGCGTGAGCACTCGACTCACTCCATTGCCGGTTTCATAACCTCCGCCCAGATCGCCAGACACCGGAATGATGAAACTGTTGGAAATGGCATTATCCGGATGTGGAACGATCAGTGTAATGGTTCCTGCAGGCGGATTGCCAGATGTGAGAGCGAGGTTCAGGTTATTGGTTGTTCCTGTCTGGAATGTAGTCTCCAGAAAGGATTGAGTATTGCAGACAGCCGCTGTGGTTACCGGATCTCCTGCACTACAACTATTTTGACTGGTATTGCCGCTCCAGAATATGCCGTTGGCAACGTTTACGTCCAGAAGGTTCAGTAATTCCTGATCGTCAGACGGTTCTTCATCACCGGACTTGCAGTAGGCCGTCGAAAAAACTGCGAGAGCAACGGCCAGAGCAAGAAATCTCTGTTTTCGCATGGAGCGGAATCTACTTTTGCAACAGATCCGGTCAAATAGATTTGCTAACCTGGATTTCTTTTCAGCCAAAAAGCGAAAAAAGGCCCTTCCCGGAACAATACCATGAGTCCTGACCCCTCCGTCCCCTTCCACGGACCACCAGATCCGAGGGACCCCATTACGGACGCTTTCTCCGCAATGACTCCAGAGGCGACCCGACGTCCGCAGGAGAAACAAAGCCCTGGCCAAACCAGGCAGGAATCGGGGACTCCACAATATTTGTGCATGGACTACTGTTCGGCCACATCGCTCACGAAGCGTCACATCTTTTGTGCATTCATCGGGCCGCTGGCCTGGTTCCTGGCCGGAGCCTGCATCAGAACGCACCTGTAGCGGCCATAAAGGGCCATTTCCCTGGCTCCAGGGCCCTGCTCGTGGGCCCCCGAAGCAGAAAAACGGAAAA
>JAGRNE010000110.1 GCA_020440915.1 Leptospiraceae bacterium
CGACCGAAGAATTGCGGGGATCGGTCAGTGAAATCCATTTCGATGTCATCGATCCCAGAGGGAATCCCATCTCCTGGTCTTCGCTGCCGGGAATGCGTTGCCTTGAATCCGGAAGACCAGTGCGCGACGAAATGCTTGGATTTCGCCAGAAGGACGGATCCATCACCTGGGTTTCGGCAACAGCCGAACCGGTTATAGCCATCGGAGGCGAGAATCCATCGGCCGTTGTTGTTTCTCTTAAACCCATCAGCCGAATGAGTCTGGGCGAAGATCCACTGGGAAAATACAGAGAATGGCTACGCTGGGCAGCCCACATCCGCGAAGTGTTCGAATTCGAAAAGGACTCCGTGAAATCTATCCGCTCCTGCATGGAGCTAATGGCCCGTGCGTCGGAAGCGGCGCTGGTGGCCTATCTGGGCTTCTCCGGCGGCACTCGCTCCGGACTTTTGGAGCTCCGCCAGGTCTGGGATGAGGAAAAAGGATTTATAGAGGATCCGCGCGACCGAGCGCGTTTGCATCTTGGCAGGGAGCCCTATCGGGACTGGCTGGCCGTACTTCGCATGGCAGAAGTCCTGGAAATCAGCACTGAAGAGATTCCGGAACCCATGCGAAAGACCCTACGGCTGTATGAAGGCGATCATCTTGTGCTGGGCTTTCTGTCGCCATCCAGAAATACTATGGATCGCAAACAGGGAATGATCGCAATGGTTCGGCGCTCTCATCGAGGCTCTTTTCATCCATTTGAACTGGACATTTTTCGACTAATCCTTTCATCCATAGCCAATGAATTGATACGCCAGAACGCCGAGGCGGCGCAGAAGCGACAGGTAAGCCTTTTCAGGCGATTGTTTCGCGTGTCTCCCCTGATCATTGCAGTGATGGAACTGCGAGTCGACGCTCTGAGTATTGTTGAAGTGAGCAAGACAGCAACGGCAGACACTGAACTGGAAGAGAGTTTGGCGGGTACCTCCGACGAGGATTTGGGTTATTCCCAGGAGGTTTGCGAAATGCGCCGTGCGGCGGCTCGCCGCGCCATGAAGGAAGGCCGCTCGGTTCGTATCGAATACGAAAGGCAAAAAGGCGAGTCCTCCGGATGGGAAGCTGCCACGTTTAGCTATCTGGATTCCCATGGCCGATCGCATTTCTTTAGCGTTGCAGTGCAGGACATTACCCAGGAGAAGCTGGAACAGCAGCAAAAGGATCAGAAGCAGAATCTGGAGGCAATGGGCCGTTTCACCAGCGCCATCGCCCATGACCTAAACAACCTGCTTCAACCGCCGCTCATCTATGTCCAGGAATCACTGGACCTGCTGGCAGACAGAAAAGGCGAAGAAAGCGATGCCAGAATTGAAGATCGCCTGAGTATTGCACTGGATAGCCTGTCCCGCTCCAGGCAGCTGGTGCGCCGACTTCTGGCATTTACCCGAAAGGAGCCGCTAAGCCCCGGTAGCACAGAAATCTTTAGCGCACTGGAAGCCATTATCAATTCCTATCGCGCAGCTCTGCCGGAAAATGTCGCCCTCAGGTATCGGCCCATATCCGGCAGGGCCTTTGTTTCTCTGGATGATAGCGGCCTGGAACAACTGGTAGTGAATCTGGTTCGAAATTCGGCCAATGCCCTGGCAGATACGGGTGGCGGTATCGATGTGCGGCTGGATGCACACTCCGAGAAACCGGGCATGCTGCGCCTGGTGGTGGAGGATGATGGACCCGGCATTCCCGAGAGTATACAGGCGAAGGTTTTTGAGCCTTTTTATTCCGGAGCTCCTGATGGCAGCGGGATGGGACTGGGTCTTTCCATTGTTCAGACCATTGTAAAGGAAGCCAGTGGAACCATTGCGGTGGAATCCAGCGATGGCAATGGAACCAGAATGATTGTAGATCTGCCGGTGATGGCGGAGCCTGCCGGCCCGGAAAGGGCCGGTAGCGCTAGCCTCGCTACGGATTTGAGTCTGGAGTTCTGGGTGGTGGACGATGATCCTCTTGTGGCGCGGGCCCTGGATTCCGGCCTGGTTCGCACAGGCCAGAAGGTGAAGCATTTTGCAGATCCGGAGGAGGCACTGGAGAACCTGAAACAGGGTAATAAGCCAGATATCATTGTTCTGGATCAAATCCTGGGGAGCAGAAAGGGAGCCGACTATGCGCCTCGTTTTCGACGTCGCACCGATGCGCTGATTATTATGGTCAGCGGCAATCCGGATCTCACTACATCCGAGGCTCGAAACCTGGGCATCGATGCCCTTCTGACCAAGCCTGTCTTTCCCGATGAACTTCTTGCGGTAGCTCTGGATCTTCGAACCGAAGAGTTGAGACATTCCATTTGATTTGGTGCATTACTGGTGGTATTCGAACGCATCAACGCCCAGGCAAACACGGGAATGCTTGGACTATCGTATTGGCTGTAGCCAGCAGTCCTGAGCAAGTATTGCGGTTCCAGGTAGGTCTGTGCCCTGATTTGCTTATTGTGCGCGCCAGGCCTTCCGTTCTTCCGTGGCCTGCATCAACGCTTCTATGATTCCAGTTTCGCTGCCTGCATGTCCTGCATCCGGCACAATTCGTAGTTCCGATTCTGGCCATTCGAGATGCAGATCGTACGCATTCTTCACCGGACATACTATGTCGTATCTTCCGTGGATCAAGATAGAAGGAATGTGTCGGAATTTGTTGACGTTTTCCAGAATATAGTCTGGGGATTCGAAGAAGCATTTGTTATGAAAATAATGATTCTCTATGCGAGCCAACGCCAGTGCTATTTCGCCGAACTCTTCCATTGTCTCCTGGTCCGGTATCAGTCGTAAGGCGCTCCCTTCCCATAGGCTCCACGCCCGGGCAGCCTGCATGCGCAACCTCTGGTCTGCATGGTTAAGACGACGATGATAGGCTTCGACAAGATCGTGTCTTTCCTCTTCGGGGATGATAGATGAATACTCGGCGAAGCTTTCCGGAAAAATGCGGTCTGCTCCCTGTTGATAAAACCAGAAAATCTCTTCTGGGCGACAGAGAAAGATTCCGCGCAAGACCATTTCTGTGATTCGTTCGGGATGTATGGTGGCATAGGCCAGCGAAAGAGTGCTTCCCCAGGAACCGCCGAAAAGCATCCATTTCTGGATTCCCAGTTGTTCACGGATCAACTCCATGTCGGAAACCAGATCCCAGGTTGTGTTTTCTTCGAGTGCTGCGTAGGGGTTGCTCTTGCCGGCTCCTCTCTGATCGAACAGAATGATTCGATAGGCTTCTGGATCAAAATATCTTCGGTGTTTTTCATTGATGCCCCCGCCCGGACCTCCATGCACAAAGAGCACAGGTTTTCCCCGCGGATTCCCCACTTCTTCCACGTAGATGGTATGCAATGCGGAAACGGAAAGGCGAAAATGATTGTGGGGCTCTATTTCAGGATAGAGGTCTTTGCGGATCTCGCTCATTTCGCAAGTTCCTTTCATCCGGAAGGAGAGAAAAGCAGAATCCTGGGTCGATCCAGATGCTGAAAAACTCTGGTCTCTGTGACGCCGCTTCGGATATGCTGCCGGCCATGCAGGCATTGCTAAGAGGCTGGTTCGACCTGGAGGCGAAAGGCACCACCATCCGTAGGGAACTGGGATCCGGTCTCACGACATTTCTAACCATGTCTTACATCCTGGCCGTCAATCCGCTGATCCTTTCTGCTGCCGGGATGGAAAAGGAAGCTGTATTCTTTGCTACAGCGGTTTCAGCGGGTATCACTTCCATATTGATGGGGCTCTTCGTGAATGTGCCCGTCGCTCTTGCTCCGGGCATGGGGTTGAACGCGTACTTCGTTTCAGTGGTACTTGGCAGCGATGGAGCGATTAGCTATCAGATGGCCCTCGCGGCAGTATTCTTTTCCGGGCTGATTTTCTTGCTCCTCACACTTACGAAGATACGTCCCCTGCTGGTGGACGCCTTTCCGGAATCCCTTAAGCTCGGCATTGGCGCCGGCATCGGTCTGTTTCTAATCTTCATAGGATTCAAGGGGTCCGGGCTGCTTTCAGTGCTTGCGCAGCAGTCTGCCGAATCTGGCGACGTCCTGGAGAACTGGGCTGTGCAACCAGGAAACCTGCAGCAGGCCTCGGTGTATCTGGGTTTGCTTGGACTTCTGCTTGTAGGAGTGGGTTCGGTCCTTCGCTGGAACTTCTCCATACTGCTCACCATTGCCATTCTCACTTTCCTTTCCATCCTGGTGGGCGAGACCGCAATGCCCGATCCGGAAAGCTTCTGGAAGCCGCGTATATCTACGGCTCATTTGCTGGCTCTGGATATTCCGGGCGCGCTGGAACTTGGATTGCTTTCCATCATCTTCACTTTTACCTTCGTCGAGCTATTCGACTCCTTTGGCACCCTGGTCGCAACGCTACGAAAAGCAGGAATCCAGGGAGAGGAAGAAAAAAAGGTCATTGGAAAAGCAATGATTGTGGACGCTACAGGAATCAGTCTGGGGGCTCTGCTGGGTACCAGCACGGTCACCGCCTACATCGAAAGCGCTTCGGGCATTGCGTCCGGCGGGCGATCGGGGTTGAGCGCCATTACTACGGGTACATTATTTGTTGCCTCGCTTCTATTCAGCGGCTTGATTCTACTGGTGCCCGCCAGCGCCACGGCCCCGGTTTTAATCTTTGTCGGAATGCTCATGCTTACTTCCCTGTCCAGGTTGTCCTTCGAAAAGCCGGAGGAGTGGGTCCCGGCTCTGCTCACCGTGCTCTTCATGCCATTCACCTATAACATTGCCAGTGGAATTGCAGTGGGTGTGCTTTCCTATGTAATCCTGGCTTCAGTGGCGGGACGGATTCGTGAGATTCACTGGCTATTATGGGCAGTGACAGGTCTTATAGTCCTAAGGTACTCCGCAGGAGGGATGCATTGATGGATCGATCTGGAATCATTTGGATGGCCTTCGCCGGGCTGCTGCTTTCTGTATTTTCTGCGTGCCGGGCGACCTCGCCCGCCCCTTTTCTGGGAGAGCAAAGCGTTTTCTACATCGGAGATTTTGGCATTGCGCCAATGTACGAATCCTCGGTTCAGGTTGAGTTCATTCTGGGAAAGGCCGGCTGGAAGGGATTCAAGGCGAATTCATTCTTGCTGCAAATAGAACTGAGGCAGGGTACATACGTCAGCTACCAGGAGAAGGAGTTTCGCGCCATCGATCAACCCTACAGTCTGAAGGAAAAGGTGAGCTTTGTATTTCCGATACGGGAAGTTACGTATGCTCAACGAGGCATGCCGCGAGAGCGGATGAACTTGAGCCGCGATTTTCAGGCCTGCCTGCACCTGAAGGAATGGAGCACAGAAGCCCTGCTGGCGACGCAATGCTACGATGTAAGCGACTATTCTGCCCGACCCTGGCCCGACGGGATCCGCGTAGTCCGCAGCATGGATGGTCTGACCGAGGCCCCGGAAGGCCGTGGCGATGGCCATGGCGACGATCCACGAGCGAACGGTCTTCCTCCTGGAATACCTGGCGCCTACCTGGCTACAAAAGAACTGCCCGGGTTGGGTCTGGGCGCTTTGAAACTTGAATCCACGAGCGTCCTCTGGACCCCGGCTGCCGAAAGCGACGCTAAGACTGGAGCATGGGAACAGCAAGGGGATCTAATTCTGATTCGCTTTGGGGACGAAAGTCCGCTACTGCTTCTGCAGCGGAAAGAGGAAGGATTTCTGGAGTTGAATTCCAGGGTCTTATTGCGATCCGTAGACTAAATCCGGTTGCCTCGGATTTCGCGCACCAGGCGGCATCCTATTGTCCAGGTGCGGGTTCGCCGCTGTTGCAGCTTCAAGGTAAAAGGACTTCCACAACGTGCAGCGACTATCCTACGTGGCCGCAAGGTTGGGCGCGGTTTAACGGTCGTAGATCAGACTGCAAATGAGGTCGGAAAAAAAAAAAAAACGCTAGAAAAAAGCCTGCGATCTTCCCAGTGTTTTCTGAAAGGATATGAAAGTATCTGGGGGGATGAATGAAAACTGGAATTAAGAGTATTGCAATCGGTATGTCCCTTTTGCTGATTGGGACTCCGGGGTTCTTGCAATGTGCAGATGGTAAAGGCGGCGCTGAGCACGGCCATTGGTCTTACGAAGGAGGGACAGGTCCGGAAAACTGGGGAGAACTCTCGGAGGAATTTGAAGCCTGTAAGATGGGTAAGTACCAGAGCCCCATCGACATCAAAGATGCAACTGCAGCGGACTTGCCAGAGTTGCAGCTGGAGTACAAAGACGCTGGCTTTGAGGTTGTGAATAACGGTCATTCGATTCAGGTGAATCTGAAGGATGCTGGGAAGCTAGTTATCGGTGAGGATGCATATAACTTGCTTCAGTTCCATTTTCACCATCCAAGTGAGGCGGCCGTAAACGGAGAACGCTTTCCTCTTGTGGCGCACTTTGTACATAAATCAGCGTCCGGTGAGCTTGCAGTAGTGGGACTGCTTTTCCGAAAAGGCGCAGTAAACGAATCGCTTTCGGGCATCTGGTCTTTGATGCCGGGGTCCGCCGACCAGACGAATCCGGGCGAAGGCACATTGAATCCGACCAGCATCATTCAGGACGCAAGCGCCTATTACACCTTCAAAGGTTCGCTAACAATTCCGCCGTGCTCGGAAGGTGTACGATGGATTGTGCTAAAGAACCCTGCAACCATTAGCGCAGAGCAGGTAGATGCCTTCAAAAAGCTGTATCCCATGAATGCACGGCCCATTCAGCCTCGAAACCACCGAGAGATTCAGGTATCCAATTGACCAGGCAGACCTGGAACCGAGGAAACGATCCTGGCTCCGATGTTTCGGCGCCAGGATTTCTTGCGGATGGTGGCCCGGAGAAAAAACGACATTCACTGAATTCGTTTTGATTCGGTCCGGGCCCCGGGATTGCCGGCGGCAGCTCGTTGACTATTACTGCTCAAGGCCTTGCATCAGCATATCCTGCATACTGGTCCAGAGTTCCCTTGCCCGTTCTGCGGGCCGTTTTGATTTTAGCATCCACAGTAGCTTCTGGTCTACAAGAAGATGTGCCAACCCATGTACGAAAGCCCAGTTTGCCGCTGCTAATTTGTATGGATCGCCTTTTTCGAATAAGGATGCATTCTGGCATTCGGCCACAAGTTCTACTAGAAGCTGAAAAGTGTCGTCTGCTGTGGAGGCAAGGTCCGGGTAGTTCTCAGGATCTAACTCCTTTTCGCCAAACATTATGCGAAAGTGGGTGGGCTTCTCTGCTGCGAATTCGATGTAGGCCTGGCCGTAGGCCTTCAGTCGTTGGGCCGGATTGCGCAGACCTTTAATGTACTCTCTGCCTCGCCGGCCCAATTCCTCAAATCCAATCCTGGAGATTTCGGCTATCAGAGCTTCCTTGGCCGCAAAATGGCGGTAGGGCGCACTATGGCTAACACCAGCCCGGGCGGCCGCTTTTCGAAGGGTCAGGCCCTGAACGCCTTCCTTTTCCAGAATGGCCACAGCGGATTCGATGAGTGCATTACGCAAATCTCCATGATGGTACGGCTTTGTATGGGTAGCATTGGATTTCGGCGGGCCGTTCTCTGATCTTTTTTTCTTCGCTGAAGCCATGGTTCGCCTTTCCTCATTACCACGGTCAGGTTCTCAAGGCAAGATTTTTATGTTGACAATGTCAACAACTATGGGCTCAATGTGGGCAGTGTCTACATGGCTGGCTGGCATCCCGGGAAGAGTCGAGTATCTCCAATCGTTCTTCCGAGGTCCGGGCCTGTAGATAGAGGAGGAAACATGAGTGCTGATCAAATCTTTTCGGCGGCCAATGCGCTGGCAATGCTGGGCTGGCTGCTTCTGGCTCTGTATTTCATAATAGGCCAGCGAATTTCCCTGCTGCAACGGATGGTAGAAGGATACTGGATTCCATTGTTTTTGTCGGTTTGCTATGCTGTAGTAATGGGTCTTTTGATGTCTGGTCTTTTGCCCGCGGCAGAGGGGGGATTCGCTTCCATTGAATCGGTGCGCTCTCTTTTCGAATCCGACTACGCTCTGCTGGGTGGCTGGATTCATTATCTGGCATTCGACCTTTTTATCGGAAGCGTAGTTGGACAGGCGGCACGTCGCGAAGGGATTTCCATTTTCTGGATGCTTCCTATCTGGCTTTTCACCTTCATGTTTGGACCTGTGGGTTATGCGCTCTGGCGACTGCTAAAGGTAATTAAGAAGAGAAAAGGTCTGGAGGCATTGGTATGATGGCCCCGGGATCAGAAAGCGAAAGCGCTTTGCTCTGGAACGGATCTTCGTTTCTTTCTCTGCTTCAGCGGCACGCACGGCAGATCTACCGGCTAAATCCCTGGACTACATTCACAGGATGGGCGCATCTTATTCTATTTCTGGCATTTGGCGCGGCCGCCTTGCTGGATGCTCGGACGGTAGACGCTCTGAATACCTGGTTCAAACCCATGAAGTTTGCCATCTCCATTTCTGTGTTCGCCTTCACTCTATCTTTTCTCACTGCTCCATTGCTGCGAGTTTACGGGGGGACCCTTGATGTGTTCAAGCCCCAGCGTTCAGATCTTCTGGATGGGAGCGGTGTATCCAGAACCAGCGGACCAGGGCGCATAATGCTCTACTCCAGGGTTATTTGCCTGATGTTATGGGGGGAGATTATCCTCATTGCATTTCAGGCCGCTCGCGGCGAACGCTCGCACTTCAATGTAGAATCCCCGCTCGGAGGAATTATATACGGCGTGATGGGATTAATGATTCTTACCTCTACCATCGCTACCATCGCTTTCCTGCTGCCCTATTTTCGCAGGAGCCCTGAAGAATTTGGACTTTCGCGGTCCACCCTGTCTGGTATTCGGATGGGATCGGTGCTGTTCTTGCTTGGAAGCGTGGCGGGCGGTATCATGTCTTCGCTTCTAACTCATAGCGTGGGCGATCCGGGGTTAAACAGGATTCCTTTTCTTGGCTGGAGCGCTACGGCCGGTGACATTCGAGCGGTGCATTTTTTTGGACTGCATGGCATCCAGATCCTTCCTCTGGCAGGCTGGCTGAGTCATCGTCTGGGCTGGCCTGCAATCCTGTTTCGCGGAATTCTCTTTGTCTTCAGTGGGATGTTCTTTGCGGTGACTGCTCTAACCGCTCTGGGCCTGTCGGTTGTTTACTGGTGGCCACTCAGTTAGGCTCGATTCGGATGTAGAAGACCATGAACTCCCCGGTTTCTACAATGTCGTCCAGATCTGCGTCCCGAAAGAAGAGCATGGTAAAGGCCAGCGGCTTCTGCGCTGGAAGCATTTCTACGGAGTTTTCGCCCACAGAAGCGACACCGAATATATCCCATCGAAACTGATAAATACCCGGAGTCAGGAATTTCTGGATAGAAAGCCTTTGATCTCCGGGACCTCCGTCCGCATCGAATACGAGATAATGCATACCCTCATCGGTGAGCATCAGCGTATCGTACCGTAACGAAAGGTCGGGAGCCATGCCCCATCCCGGACCCATGATTGTAGTATCTCCGATCTGAAAAGGCGGCTGGATCGCGTTTTCCAGTTTATCGGCATTGGTGGAGGCCATCACCCGCGCTGCAACGAATCGATGGCAATACCGGTCATAATCCGCCATATTGAATAGCAGGGCAAATCGAGGACTGTGGATTACGATTTCCTGACCCGGCCGGACCGGAATGACTCTGTCGCGATGTACCAGAAGCAGTTCCAGTGGGCCCTGTTCGGAACCTGCCAGTGAAGGAGGCAGACATTCGCTTTCCCCCTGGGTTACGGGGCCGGCTTCGTCGAGGCTTGGGCCCGGTCCCATATCATCCGGGCCTTCGAAGGCAAAGGGAAGCAGGCGACATCCTGATGCCAGGCTCATAAGCAAGATCAGCAGGGCAGGCCTGATCAATCCTCGAGGCCAAATGCGCTTCTGGAATGACTGGCAGCCTTCTTTCCAGGACCTGGCTGTGCCGGATTTCGTTTTTTCTCTTTCGTAACCGCTTTGCTGTCGTGGATTCATTTTTCTTCCTCTATTTTAGCGCTTCCAGCCTCTTCTGAGCCGCTTCCAGGAGCTTCAGCTTCTCCTGCGATTCTTCCAGTTTGGCTTTTTCTTTTTCCACAACGTCGACTGGAGCGTTGTCCAGAAATCCGCTAGACGATAGCTTCTTTTCAATGCCTCCGGCCGCTTTGCGTAGTTTGTCCGCTTCTTTTTCGATGCGACCGAGCTCCTTCGGGATGTCCAGCAATCCCTCCAACGGAACGTATACCGAGCCTTCTGCGAAGGCTTCGAATGCATCCGACTTTCCAGCCTGGTATTTCGAAGATGTTTCCACGGACTCTGCCGATGCCAGCCGGCAGATGGAAGCCTGCTTCGCCTTGATGAGGGCCGCCAGATCCTTTGCACCGGTGGAGACTATAATGCGAATCTTGCGATCCGGGGCAATGCCCGTGTCGGCGCGTATGGCTCGGGCCGCCCCAATGATTTCCTGGACCTGCGAAAGCAATTCTGCCTGCTTCATTAGCGCTGTGCTCAGCTTAATCGGAGCCGGCCACGGTTCCCACATCAAGAAGCGCGGAGCCCTGGATACATCGATGGAGTTCACAACATGGGTTCTGGCTTCGGATAGTGATCCCGAGCTTTTTTTGGCGGTTTTTGTTCCGGTGTTACCGCTTTTCCTGGAACTCTTTTTCGGAGCCTTTTTCTCTGCAGTGGTTTTGCTACCGGCTTTTGCAGCACCGATCCCGGCGGCTGCCGTGGCTTTGCTTCCTTCCGGATCCAGCTTGAGCAAATAAGAAAAGATCTCCTCGGAAATGGCCGGCATGAAAGGGTGAACCAACCCCAGGATGCCGCGCAGGACAAAGTAGGCGCATTGTCGCGCGGATTCGGCGGACTCT
>JAGRNE010000111.1 GCA_020440915.1 Leptospiraceae bacterium
CCCTTGCAGGTTCACTGCACCAGGCTCAGTATCTCCTGAATTCTCTGTCGGGCGCCGGAATCCTGAAGAATCGCTAGCAGCTCATCCAGATCGTCTACAGAACCAACCTTGAGTTGAATATCCAGGGAGCCTGCTTCCAGGTGCTCCGGAATGAGCACTTTGAATCGACGATCCGAGGGCAGAGACTTCTGGAGTCTAAATACCTCTTCCTGCATCGAATGTATCTCTGGATATCTATACCCGTACACCAGATCTCGCACGGACTCTGCCGGAAAACTGCCGGAACGCGCTTTCCAGTTCTCTGAAAATTGAATCGCTTCGGAAAGACAGTCCTGCCGACGATTCGAATCCAGATCGTGAAAATAGAGAATGATTTCGCGGATCAGATTCTTCTTAAAGCTCCTTGCTTCCCAGAGTTCATACCAGGCCGTTCTCTCTTCGGTCTGCAATCGATTCCAGAGCCTCAGTACATTGAGCGGAAATTCATGGGAAAGATACAGCTCTTCCGAGAGTTCATCCAGATCGGCCCATTGCTTCCATTCTTCGCGGCTGCGATAATGGGCTTTCCATCCCAGCGCTTCCAGAAGTGCATCAGGGGCAAAGTTATATTCCAGATTGAATCGTGCCAGTGCCGGCAGGTTCTTCTTCAAAAATCGCAGAAGAAAGCTCCAGGTCTGCTTTTCTTCCAAGTCAGGTAACATCAATTCAAGCGTCGGTATTTCCGGGCACGAAGATCCAGCGTCTTCCTGTTGGCCAGTCGGACCGGGAACGGCGATCCAGCGATCTGCTAGCCTTACGGCCAGCCCGTAGCTCTGTAGAAGGGCATGCTGAGCGCCAGGCAAAGAATCCGGTGAAATCAAGGACCACTGCATACAGTCAGGGAAAAATTACGTGGTTCAGAAACAACCCGGTTATTCTTCTGTCCTCATGAAGAAGGTACTATGCCTGGGCCGAAGCTTCACAGGGCAGTACATGCAGCGGGAGTTTCCGGTGGAGGTGCGATTTCTGGGTCGCCAGGAACCTGCCCTGGAAGATGGATGGGTGCCGGATTTTATAGTCGATACTGTTCCGGCGATTCGCGAGGAAAACTCTCTGTTGAATCCGTTCTACGTCGAAGAGATCCACCGTCTGGACGATCTGTATTCTCGCACGGCAAAGGACAGTGCAAGTTTGCCTGGATCCTTACCCTACATCCATATATCCAGCACATCGGTGTATCCGGCCTCCGTGGAAGGGTTGCTCAGCGTCGATGAGCTGAGCCCCACCGGGGAAACGGAAAGCTGCCGCAAGCGTCTGGAACTGGAAGAGGCCATTCTGCGGTTCCGTCCGGAGGCGGCCATTGTTCGTGCCGGCGGGCTCTATGGTCCAGGACGAAGCCTTCCTATTATGATTGCGCAAGGAAAAGCGCGCTTCTTCGAAAGAGGCGACGATGTCATTTCCCGGGTCCATGTTCATGATCTCTGCCGACTGGTCCTGACTCTCGGTCAACAGATCCAGGATGGGGTTAGCTTTCCTGGTTACCAGCGTTCCAACCTGATTAATGCAGTGGATCCGCATCCTTCCTCGGTCTCCGAGACCCGACTCTTCCTTCTGGAAATGTATTCAGAGATGGAAATGCAGCAAGGTTTGCGTCGTCTGGGGCTCCTGGCCCCAACCAGTTTACCGGAACCGGCTCCAGTGCCTGGGCAGCGGGAAGTTCGAAGTATCTATGCCGCTAATCTGATCGGAGATTTTCGCTTTCCTGACTACAGGAGTGGTTTTCGGGACTCTATTTCCCGGAGGATGTTGCAGTAACCCTGGTCTTGATCCCGCCGCGGACATTGTAGTCCGCATGGATTCGCATCCAGCGTGGACGGGAGGCAGTAACCAGATCGTCCAGTATGCGGTTGGCAACGTTCTCATGAAAGATCCCTACATCCCGAAAGGCGGTGACGTACTCTTTCAAACTCTTTAGCTCCAGGCAATACTGACCAGGTCTATAACTCAGATAAATGATTCCAAAATCCGGCAATCCTGTTTTGGGGCAGATGGCGGTGAATTCCGGAATTTCCATATCGATGCGATACGAACGGTCCGCGTAGATGTTTTCGAAAACCTCGATGGCTGGCATTTCCAGTCCGCGAATATGCTCCTGCTTTCCTTCGTAGGTTCCTGTATGCGCCTGGCTATGCTGATCCATCGCTTTCTCCTTTCGAGTATGGCCATAGCGCTTCAGCGGTCGGTCCAGAAAAGCAAAAGAAAATGCGACAACCCGTAGAGGTTTTGCGCAGAAGGTGTGGATGTCTGAAGAAATAAAAAGCCCGGCTCCGAGGAGCCAGGCTTGTGCACTGCACGGGGGCAGCGATCTGGTAGCTTATGCTCCTGGAGTGGAACCACCGGAAGGAGCGGAAGAAGCTCCACCGCCACGCAGCTCATTGATTTTGCTGTTAATGACGTTGGACAGTTCTTCGATCTTGTCTTTGATTTCGTTAACTCGCTCTTCAGGAACGATTTTTTCGATTTCAACAGTAGCTTTGTTGTACAGATCCTGAAGCTGAGTCAGGGCCTGGCCATACGCGTCGCCAGTTTTCTGGTTCAGATCGTTAGCCTGAGCTACGATGTCGTCCAGAATCTTGCGCAGCTGAACAGCAGATTCGCTGTTATCAGCAGCGCCTTTGGATTTCAGCTCATCGAAGGTTCTTTGAACTTCTTTGATGGCGTTGTTCACTGAATCTTCCCCTGCGCGAAACAGAGCGATACCAGCGTTGAGAATGTCGTGCAGAATCTTTTCCATGACTTTCCTACCTTATCTAGTTTTTTGCCTGCGTTTTGGTGCAACGCACAAGTCAGTTTTGTGCGGTGCGTCATTGGTTGTCAAATTATTTTTTTATCCTGCCCCGGTTTTTTTGGCAAGCGTAATCAGTGTTTCAGTAGCCAGTTTCTTAGATCATCCAGGGGTTCCCGCCTGATCTCGTTAAAGATTTCATGATACAGGCCTTCGTAGACCTGCAGAGACCGATCGACAGAGGCGATACGCTCATAGAATTCCATGCTCCCTGTAACGCTTGCTATTCCATCATCGGAACCATGGCCGATCCAGACCGGGATTCTGACTTTGTAGGCTTTCTGCAGTACCTCTTCGCCAGCCTCCAGTAGGCTTAAAGCCATCCGAACGCTCACCTTGCCATGAACCAGGGGATCTTTCTTGTAGGCAGATTTCACCGCTTCATCATGACTGAGGAAGTGCAAATCCAGTCCGGCCTCCATAATCATTTCATCCTGAATGGCGGCCAGAAGGTGGGCGCCGGCTTTCTTGATCCGCATGGCCGGAGTAAGGTTTACGCGCAACCCGGGAGCGCTTAAGAGCAGGCCCTGGATTTCCCACTGATTGAGCTGTGTGGTCGCGAAGGCTGCCGCTACCAATCCTCCCATGGAATGGCCCAGCAAATAAGGCTTCTTGACTCCCCATTTTTCCTTTAGATGCAGTAGGAATTCTTCCAGGTCCCGAACGTACCTGTGGATGCCCGGGCTATCGCCCTTTTTTCCCTGACTGCGACCATGTCCCCTGGCATCGAATGAGTAGACTGCAATACCCTGGTCTTCCAGAGCTGCCAGGACATTTCCGTACCGATCAGAATGCTCCCCAAAGCCATGATGAATCACCAGGTGTCTGCTGGCCCGGGCCGGCACCCAGCTCTGAGTGAACAACCTGAGCCCATCGTCTGTAATGATCTTATCTCTGTGGTTCTGATAAGGGGCCATTGAGGGTTCTATGGAAAAGGCGGGGCTTTACCGAGCAATCAAAACTCGATTCTGCTTTTCCCGCCAGTCCGGGGCCGTACAATGGACAGATGCAACGGTTCCTTCATCGATTTATCCTGGCAGGCTTCCTGATGGGCGGCCTATGGGCTTCCAGTAGCTGTAAGGTGCAGCTCCAGGGGCCGGCGGGAGCCCCGGAATTCGAGCCCCAGGGACTCTACATTCAAACAGATGACGATATAACCCGTATTCTTTCCATTGCCTGCGGACCTGTGCGCCATTCCGCCAGACCCGAAGAAAGAAAATGTTTCTTTGTTCATCAAATCCGAGTGTTCCGGGATCTGGCTTTTTCGGGCAAGCGAATCGAAATCACCGAGCGCTGGGGAACCATGGTTACGGACCCTGACGAAGCGCTGCTTACTCGAACCGTCTTTGTTCGATACCATGTAGAAGTGAAGGAAGGCGAAGAGTGGAAAGTGCAGACCCTGAGCGGCCCAGTGGTAGATCGCGAACTCACCGGCGACGCTACATTCTTGCATCTGCATTTCAAGGAAGGCTGTCTTCAGGACGAGGAAGGCTGCTGGAAGAGACTGCCTGGCAACATAATCTACAACAGCCAGGAGACAGGAGCTTCGTTGGAAGATTGGAAATCCTTATTTCAAAAGTTTGAAGGCCAGGACGTTGCCTTTTCTCCCGCTCTGGATTATTTCCTGCGAAACGGTATAATTGTAGAAGGCCAGAAGTTCAAACTAAAGGGGCAGTGCGCGACAGAGGTCAGTGTCATGGCTTCCGGGGGAGGCTATAGCCTCCTTAAGAGCGGCGCTTCGCCGTCTCGCTGCGGTGCAGTATTTACAGTGGAACCAGAAACAAAGGACAAATGGAATCTGGCCGAACTCTATTCCCTGCGAACCGGCACCGGGACTCCGCTCAGCGCCGAAAAAGCGCAGGAACTAACGGAGAAAGAAAAGAGAAGGCAGGAAATCCGGGAACGGATCAAAAAAGGGGAAAAAGTAAGTCAGGAGGAGTTACTGGAAGTTCTGGAAGACTAATTCCGGGCCGCAATGCCAGGTTTCAGGGCATTTCCTTGCCCTGGCAAATGCATAAGAGCGCCATACGAAGAATGACTCCGTAGGCAGCCTGGCGAAAATAGGCTGCATTGGGAAGATCATCCACATCCGTGCTCAGCTCGGAAACCCGGGGCAGGGGATGCATGATCAATGTGGGTCGCCTGGAAGCCAGCACAAAAGCGCGGTTAATGCTGTAGGAATCCTTGAGCCGCTGGTACTCGTTTCGGTCCACAAATCTTTCTTCCTGGATGCGAGTAATGTAGGCTACGTCGCAATCCCAGATAGCTTTAATATCCTCTACCTCTTCGAATACAACACCGTGGTTTCGCAGGTCTTTTCGATAGGATTCCGGAAGGGCCAGGTCCACCGGCGAAACGAATATCATTTCCACATCGTAGTGCGCAAGAAGCTTCACCAGACTGTGGATGGTCCGACCAAATTTTAGATCCCCCACAAAAGCTATCTTCAGTCCTTCCAGAGTTCCCTTTTCTTTGTAGATGGTGTACAAATCCAGCAAGGCCTGAGTGGGATGCTGGCCCGCCCCGTCGCCGGCATTGATCACTGGAATATTTACGGCGGCCGCCGCAATCCGGGAGCTTCCTTCCACGGGATGTCGTATGACCGCGATGTCTGCATAGGCTTCTATCATCTTCATTGTATCGTAAAGCGTCTCGCCTTTGCTTATGGAGGAGAATTGAAATCCAACTGTAGAAACCACTCGACCGCCCAGACGATTCATAGCTGTTTCAAAGCTTAGCCTTGTGCGCGTGGAGGATTCGAAAAACAGCGAGGCCAGAATGCTGCCTTCCAGAAGGCCGAAGACACCTTTTCCTATCTCTTCGATGCGCATTGTGTAGCGCATAATGTAATCCAGATCCTCATGGGAAAACTGATCCGAGTCGAGAATATGAACGTGAGGGAAGCTGTACATCCAGTCTACGGAAAGGCATGGCGGCCAGGGAGTAAACAAAAAGCTCTTCCTGCCTGCTGGCTGCGCCGGCTTTTTCTGCCGCTCTTTGCTGCAGCGCTGGCGGCGCTTTATCTGCTCCCTGGGCTGCGCGATACCTCACTGCAGGCAAATCCCATGACCGATCTTTTGCCTATGCCCCAGACCAATTCCCTGGATTTTCAATCAATCCAGCAGGACATGCAGTCCCCCCGGGACCTGGCCCCTGTCATCCAGGCCTACGAAATCTGGGATGCTCGTTACTGCGAGCTTACTCCCCGGCCATTCCTGTGCCGGAAGTGCATTCTTGCGGATCAACAATTTGTGCGCATACTCACTTTCGAAAGCGACGGTCGGCCAGTCCGCAAATATGCCTGCAAAGCCTTCGACCATCCCTATCTCTATTGATTTTGACCGAATGGCGGTCCGGGCTAGATCGACGCTTCACAATCCATCATTCGCTGCGCCAGAACGAATAAAAAAGCCCGGCGCAATATGAGCCGGGCTAGCAAGTTTACGAATCAAGTGGAGAAGGGGACTCAGAAATCCGAGTTCCATTTGCCTTCCATCGATGGGGGTACGCTGCTATTTCCTTCCATGGAGTCCAGGAGGTCCGCTGGATCCTGGCTGTTGGAAGCCGGCGTTGTAGTCTGGGTACCCAGCCCGGAAAGTCGAGGAGCTGCAGGAGATGTGAAGTCTTCTGTTCCGCAGGGTCCCCCCGGATGAATACAAATCTTCCAGGGACCGGTGCGTTTCTCGGCATTGTAGCGCCCGGACTGATAGAGCTGACCTTCTTTGAAGTAAAAGGTCCATTGGCCATGGGCGATATCCCGGACATACTCTCCTTTAGAAAAGACTCCTCCACCCGGATAGTATTCCGTCCAGGTGCCGTGTTTGTACCCTCCTCGGAATGGACCCTCGGAGGTTTTTCGGCCCTTGCTATCATAGAGAACCCACTGGCCATCTTTATAATTGTTCTCGTATGTGCCTTCGGATTTCTTCACGCCATCGGTATGGTAGAACACCCATTTGCCAGTCATCTTGCCGTTCTCGAACTGGCCCTCGGCCTTCTTCTGTCCATTGGAATGATAGAAGGTCCAGCTACCCTGGCGGCCGCCTTCATAGGGGCCTCGGGCCATGAGCTTGCCGTTCGAATACCATACGCTTCTGGTTCCTCCGGCCGTTAAGAACCAGACCTTCGAGCTGGTATAAAAGGTTGCTCTGGCATCCACTGAACCTGGGCGGTCGGGCGCAGCATTCAGGGCTCCAAAGGCGAAAGAAAGGCCAAGAGCTGCCAGCAGAAGGGTGGAAAACTGAGATTGTAATTTCATAGGGACCTCTATTGGATCTTCGGTTTTATTTTCGGCAACTTGATGCCTGATTACCCGAATCAAAAGGCTTTCAGAAACAGTAAAAGGAACGGCCGGGCCTCTGAAAAGGAAAGATCCGCGCCCAATGGCGGTTTCCCATCTTTACATCAATGTATTCCATTGGACGAAGGAATGCATCATCTTGCGGCTTTTCCGCATTCCTATTCAGTGGATCCTGCCGCAGCAGAGCGACCAGGCCCCGATTCCGATTACAGGGAGCGAATCTGCTTTTCCAGGTTCTGCACCTGACCGCGGAGAAAGAGATCCTGGTGGAATCGTTCTTCGGTTTTTCGGATTCCGTATAAGACCGCAGAGTGATCCTTTCGGCCCAGGACTTCTGCAATTTCGGTGAGCTTGAGTCCGCTGAGCTTACTCAGAAAGAATGCGCAAAGATGGCGGGCCCGAACCACACCCCGGTCCCGAGCATCCGAGCGCAGCAAATCAGGATGCACATTGTAGAACTGACAGACTTGCTGAACAACGGTCTGCACCGCCACTCCAGTATCCTCTTGCATAAGGTCCGCAAGCTCCGCCTCCACCCAGCCCGGATCGTCAGGCAGACCAGGATGTATGGATAGCCGATGGACGGCGTTTTGCAGCTTGCGATGATCCCCGGAAATACGCAGGGAAAGCAATTGCAGATAGCTTTCGGAAAGCTCCAGCCCATTCTGTGCGGCCAGAATTTCCAGAAGCTGTTTTCTATGGCTTTGCTCCAGGTAAGCCAGCTCCAGCGGTCGAGCTTCCAGTAGCCTGGAGCGCAAATCGGCACCTCCGTCCATGAGTGATGGGGCCTGATCCGCAATAAGTACAAGCCTTAACCTGCCCATCAACGCTGCATCCATCAAGGAACGCAATTGCTCTGCGGTACGCACCGCCTTACTTCTCAGGAACTGCAGATCATCTATGATAACCAGTTCTGCGCTGTGCAGATCTTTCTTCCATTCGAGGAGCTTTCCGTTGCCCGAGGCTGTAGCGAAGCTCACCAGGAATTCCTCCATACCAAGCATACGCACAGACTGAGCCTGACTCAGAGTTCTTGCCAGATGGGTTTTACCGCAGCCGGATGGGCCATAGATATAATGGATTCCGCTCCATTCCATCTGCTGAAGTTGATGGATCCTTTTTTCCGTCCTTTCATCATGAATGAATGGATGCACCGAGCCATTACGAATCTGTGCGGAAGCCGCTCCATCCATCGCTTCTCGATGCTCTGACAGCCCCACGGTTCTTGCCTTCACAGGTGCACTACCGTGACGCCGGATCATGTTTTCGCCGCCCACATTTGCCTTCGGAGGCGCTTCGCTGGTAAGACAAACGGAATAGCCTTCCGGTAAGAAGGACTCTACCACAGCGCGAATGCGTTTTCCGTATTTAATTTCGATATGCGCGCATTGCTTGCGATCGCCGGCGATAAGCGAAAAGACAGCTTTGTCCGGATCTATATCGCAAAGCAGGGGAGAGATGAAATGCTGAAAGAATAGATCCGGCAATTCGCGGGATAGTTCTCTTCCTGCCTGCTCCCAGATGGACGCAGCATCAAAATCCAGGACTTTCGTTTCTGCCAGCATTCCCATATTGATTCGACTTTCTGTCTCTCCACTTCCAAAACAAATGCGAATCGGCCCTTGCAGGCGGATTGGATTATGTCGCATTTAAGAGGTGCAGGTACCAGAATCCTACAGGGCTATTGCAAAGACAACGACGGCATCTATTGAGCCACCCAATTAACTGTGGAAGGATGGTGGATAGAGGCGTGGACAAAAACCTGGCATGTAACCTTGCCCGGGTGCAGAAATGGGTGGCGGCAGAGCCGGCTACCCGGCAGAAATGCAGTCATCTGGATTAGCGGATTCCTATTTCGGAATCAAATTGGCAACAGAAAGGCATCTGGCAAACCGGTATGACAATGGCAAAGAAGAGTCCGCAAGAACAAATCGAAAGAGCATCCCGTCTTGTAGAGAACCAGGCTCTCATTATAGGAGCATCCTCCGATATGGCCCGGGCCATGTCCTATCTGCTAGCTTCCAGGGGATGGAATCTGATTCTGGCAGGCAGAAATCTCAAGGATTTGAGGGATCAGTCTTCGGACCTACAAATCCGCCATAAGATAATCGCCGAGCCCATGACGCTGGACCTGCTGGATGAAAGGACAATTCGCAAACGCATTCGTGCGCTGGACGGAGTTCCGGAGCTCACTGTATGTTTTGCCGGCCTAATGCTGAGCGAAGACGAAGCGCGCAAAGATTCAGAAGTGGTACATAAAATTCTGGGCACTAACTTCACCGGTGTAGTCCAGGCTATTAATTCCGTTGCCGAGCAACTGGAAGAGGAGGGGCGCGGCACAATCGCAGTTGTAAGTTCTGTGGCGGGTGATCGTGGCCGTTCTAGCAACTACCATTACGGTTCCGCGAAAGCGGGTCTCACGGCCTATCTTTCAGGACTCAGGAATTATCTTTTTCACCGCGGCGTGCATGTGGTCACTGTAAAACCCGGTTTCGTCCGCACTTCCATGACCGAGGGGATGCCGCTACCCGGCCCGATTACGGGCAGCCCGCAAAAAGTGGCCCAGGATATCTGGAAGGCGATTGAGAAAAAGAAGAACGTGGTCTACACTCTGTGGATGTGGAAATGGATCATGTTGATTATCCGCAATGTTCCGGAGTTCGTCTTCAAACGGCTGAAGATGTAATACTCTCTCTGTCGGTGGCCATCCGACCAATTCTACAGTATCTTATTGGCAAGGTCTTCCATGATCCAGGCAAAAACACTTAAAGTCTTTACGATAACCGGCATCCTGCTGTTCACAGGGTTAGCAAATTGCAGACCTGGAGTGCATACCAGTCCAGAAATCCTATCCTTGAAAGCCAGAAACCTGGGCGGGCAGGATCTGGAGCTAAAATCCATCCAATCCCGGGGCATTGTCCTGAATTTCTATAGCCCAACCTGTGTGCCTTGCATTGAGGAATTGCCCGCGCTGCACATCCTGCAACAACAAGCGGAGGCTCTGGGGATTCAGATGTATTTGGCTGTTACTCCGGATCTGGAATCCAATGGCGTGGACCCTCTGAAAGCGTCTTCGAAACCAGGTTTTGAGGAGGTCTATCCGCTATTGCGAGAACGCCTAGAACAGGACATCCGCCAATATGGAATTGAAGTTCCAATCATCGTCCTGAAGCCTCCTTTCGAGATAAAGGAGAAGGGGCCCGTTACCGGGACTCCAGAAACGGTTTTTCTTATGACTTCGCCGCTCAGGCTACATTACAACCTGGTGGGACCTATTTCTCTGGGCCAGAATCAGGAAGAGGTACTGTCCAGCAGTCGGTTTCAGTTTGCTCTGGAACTGCTGACTCACCTTACGGCAGCCAGCGGATCCGCCCGGGAAGATGAGTCTGGATCCTACTACTGAGGCCGTAGAGGCATAACGCACTCCAGCCCGCCACTAACGACGGGACTTCTTGCTCTTGCCGCTCGGCTTTTTCTTGCTCGCTGTTGACTTCCTGGTGGAGGTCGGGCTTTTTTTTGATCTAGCTGAGGAAGCGCTCTTTTTGGCTTTTCTTCCGCTTCCTGATTTCGCAGTAGATGACTTCTTTTTCTTTTTGGCAGCAGGCCCGGAATTGCCTCTTGAGGCGCTCTTTTTAGCTGCTTTTGCTTTGCCCAGAAGTTCGATGCCAGGCCGTCCCGATGGAGTATAAATGTGTTCCAGCGGGTATTGCT
>JAGRNE010000112.1 GCA_020440915.1 Leptospiraceae bacterium
CTCCCGGGGGGAGAGTAAAGCGCGAAATTCTGCAAGGGCGACGGATCCCTCCGCATCGATTCCTGGAAAGACTGCCTATCCTGCCTCCTGTATGGCGCCCTGAAGCGACGCTATTTCACGAATTCACTACAGCTGCCTGAAGCTGCGCCCGCTCATGGTCGCAAAATCTACTTGCGGTACCCATGGCAGGGGAATAATGCAATGATGCTGCCTTCCCATCTGCAAAAGTCCTGCCTGGCAATGGCAATGCTGGCGTTGCAATGCCTGAGCCCATCTGCTTCAATACTCGCTGAACCGTCCCCTAATACTGACGACTATTCCGATCTGGTTACTGGCACCGATCCGGTTTCAACCAGGGTTGTGCGTCTTTCGGTTCCTCTGGTACTGCAAAGCAGAGGCCCGCTTTGCGGCCCGGCTTCCATCGAAATGATTTTTCGTTTCTGGGGTGAGACCAGATACGATCAGTACGATATTGCGCGCGCCCTGGCTTGGAAATTCAGAGATGAACGCCGCTACAGAGATAGCGATACCGTGAAACAGATATGAAATGGTCAGACGGCAAAGAATATGGACTGGAGCTCCTATCCCGGAACCGGAACCTATTATATGCGAACCTTCCTGGAACCATTTGCGCCCACGGATAATCCGCGTATCAAGACTTTGCCATCCGATGATATGGAGGCGAAGAAGGTGGCCCGGCGATTCCTTCAAAAGATGAAAGGGCATCTGGATTCCGGTGTACCTGTTATTGTGCATCAATGGTACGATTCGCGTAAGACCTCTCAGCATTATCGCATTGTTACTGGCTACGACGATCAAAAACGAACACTGTTTATGAACGATCCGCGAAAAGGCGCTCTGGAAATGTCCGAAGAGGAATTTTTGGAACTCTGGAGGGTCGAAGAGGATTGGCTACCCTACAATTTCATCGTATTTAATCGATACGCCCCGGGGCAGATCGAACGTGGCCAGTTAAAAATCAAACTCTAATGGACCTGCGAAAGCCTCGCTCTAAAGCACTCTTATGCTTGAGGTTCGGCTTTGCTTTTCGAAGAGGGAGCCATTGGCTGATGTACCTTGAGTAAGCGGCCGCCGTGAAGCGAGGATTTATGTTGATTGCCCCGGTCTGCTTTCAGAAGGCTGGCGCAGGCAGAGCGTCTCGCTTGATGTTTACTCGCTCATAATATGGAGCGGAGCGAACGGCATCATCATGATAGAAGAAAGGCTCCCATTTGAGTTGAAGTTCCAGGTTCTGGCCGTTTTCGCGTAGCAGAAATTCATAGCGAACCTTCTGGGTGCCTGTGGTGCGCTGGACGGCAAAGCTATACAGCGGTTGTCCGCGAACAAAAACCCGAAAGTGATTCAATCCCCCTATTTCGGGCAGGTTGTTCAGGTATTTGCCATTCCTGGTTAGCCATAGGAAGCGGTCCTTCACGTACCACTGGATTTCTATGTCTTTTGGCTCTATCCCCGGAGCCGTGGATTCCACAATCAGTTCATTTTCGTACGCGTTGTCGATGACGCTATCCCATAGACCGCCCAGCCATTGCACGGCAGCAATAAAGGCCCAGATTGCCAGCGCGATCACGGAAAGCGTCAATATGGTCTGCAAAGTGTCTTTCATGGATTTGCTTGCTATCTTGTATGCCTACGGATAGGTTTCCGCTGACGAAACTGCGGTTTATCCAGCCCTGATTTCCAATATCTTGTCCATTTTATCGTAACTCTGGGACATTCCATCTTTCATGCCCGTCTGCATCGCCCCGGCTCGGGCCTCTGCTGTGGAGTATTCCACCAGGAGATCCATGAGAGTACCATTTTCCTGAGGGAGCAGCGAAGTTGTGCAAAGAGTTTCGCCACCCGTCCAATCCTCGTCGAAGATCTCTGTGTGAACGATTCGATGGGGGGCCGAGAGCTCCTTGAAGATTCCCTGCATCCCAAACCTGTGTTCTCCGTTTGGTCCGGACCAGACATATCGAAATGCGCCGCCCACTTCTGGTTCGATGGCACATTCAACCATCTCCATTGGAGGCGGTCCGCTGAGCCACTTCTGCACGAGTTCGGCTCGGGTCAGACAATCAAATACTAACTGAGGCGGTGCCTCAAAGAATCGTTTGAAGCGGAGGAATCGGTCCCCCTCCATCTGCATATCCAGTGTTCCTTTTTGCATCATCTCTCTCCCTATTTTCGCTTTGAGCATCGCCTATGGCTGCTCTACTATTAAGTCTTGCGCTTTTTTCTGGTCTTCTTTGCAGGTTTCGCCCGTGCCGCTACCGCCGCTCCGCTTCCCAATGCACTTTTCTTGCTCCCGGCACTTCCTTTGCCTCGCTGTGAATCTCTCTCTGGCGGGGAGTTCGCATTCCTGGTTTCTGCTTTCTTTCGGGCCACAGTTGGCCCAGATCTCCTCGGTTCGGGGGCGATCCCGGCTCCTCTTTGCAGTTCCTCCAGCAAGGTATCCAGCTGGTTGAATTGCATTTCCCAGATAGTCCGATATCGTTCCAGCCAGAGATTGATCTGCCTCAGATTTTCGCCCTCCAGCCGGCATGGTCTTTGTTGGGCCCGCTTGCTTCTGGAGATCAGGCCGGCCTTCTCCAGAACTTTCAAATGTCTGGACACAGCTGGTTGACTCATGGATAGGGGGGCCGCGATTTCCATTACCGTTGCCTCGCCACTGGCCAGTCGTGCCACGATAGACCTGCGTGTGGGATCCGCAAGAGCGCTGAATATGGCATCCAGAGATTCTTCGTATATAACCATCAACGTATATAGCGGATACGTTATATACGGATCCTGTCAAGCTCATTCGAGAAAAAACGTAAAAGCTCTTTCGTAATCCGACCTCGGCAGTTGGCGAAAGCGCGAATGCGCGATCAGTGCAAGAGAAACGAAGGACGGAAATCGGAAATCGACCTTGACATGAGCGCCGGGGCCTTGCCTCTCATGGCATGGCTACCACATCTAGAGCAAAGAAATCCAGCAAGAAGAAGTCCTCCGGTTCGGCTCGCAATGCTGTGGCAATTGGGCGCAGCTCTAGCCGACAAAATGCAAATGGGAAATCCACTGGCGCCAGACCATCTGCCCTGAGCCTTCGTGATGCCATTGAAATGGCCAGAACCATGATTGATGCGGAAAGAGCCAGCCGGGACAAGGCCCTTCATGTTTTCGATGCGCTCCCCGTCGTAGAGCTGGATTTTATGTTCGGGAAGTGGAAGGGCTCTGGAATTAATACAGACCATCCTATGGATGGACTTCTGGAGAACTATGCCTGGTACGGAAAAGAGTTTATCGACGCAGACAATGTTCATCCGCTGCTTTTCGAAACAGGATCCGGAAAGCTCTTTATCGTAAATCCTGCGCTCATGCCCATGGGATTGGCGCTAACTCAGCAATGGCTCAAGCTTCCCTTCATGCGCCTTCTTTTTCGTGCGTTTCGTTTTCTGATCAGCACAAAGAAAACCAAAGCCCGGCTTCGCATGACAGAGCTTCGAGGCAAATCCACGGCAACCATGTGCTACGATTCTCTGCCCATTCACGATGTGTTTCGCAAAGTGGACGAGAATACGGTCATGGGATACATGGACTTCAAACATATGGACGATCCATTCTTCTTTGCATTGCGAAGAATCTGACAATTGCGACTTCCTTCCCGGTCTGCAAAGAGCAGCTGGACCTGGTTCATTTTTGCCGGTTTGGCCTTGACTGGGACGTAGTGCGGGCGTCAGATGCGAAGCCATGTACCGCCCATACCTCCTTCTGATTCTAATTCTGTTCGCTACCTGCTCTCCGGATTCGAGAGAGGACATTGTTTTCTTTAACGGTACAATCCTGACCATGTCCGTTGAGGAGGGGCAGCCTCAGCCGGAGGCCGTCCTGGTGCGCAACGGAATCATTGAATCACTGGGAACCAGAGATGAAGTACTTGCCCTGGCCGGAGAAGAAACCAGAAGGATCGATCTCCATGGAGCCACAATGATGCCGGGTTTTGTGGCGGCGCATACACATCCGGATTTGTCGGCCTATCTTCACAGTTTTGTGGATTTGAGCGGGTTTACCCATTCCAGTCCAGAGGGGGTTCGCAATGCATTAAAGCAGGCGATTTCGCGGGCCGAACCAGGGGAATGGATCTACTGCAAAGGATTTGATCCCATTCTGGTTCCCGGACTCCAGAAGCCTACCCTGGCCGACCTGGATGCTCTGGCGCCCAAAAATCCGGTGGTAATCCTTGCCCAAAGTATGCATTCGGCCTGGGCCAATTCCCTGGCCTTCGAAGCGCTGGAGATTACTGCCGAGACGCCTCCGCCGGAACCAGGATCTTATTACGAGGTCAAAGACGGAAAGCTCACCGGCTTCATTGCTGAAGTGGCGGCCATGCGACCTTTTATGAAGGCAGCGTTGCCTACTTTCGATATAAAGGAAAACTTTCAGCGGGTACTGGATGACTATGCTAAAAGCGGCATCAGCAGCATTGGCACCGCCGGTCTATTTGGAGAAGATGAAAAACCTCTGATGCTTATGCGATGGCTCTCTGCCACTGATCCAGGAGTTTTCCTCCGGTTTCTGGGAGCCATCGCAGTGCTTCCGGAAAGAAAGCCATCGGTGCGCAATTTCGTCTACCTGAAAGCGGACAGTCCTTTCGATCTGCCTTCCAGTCCGGATCGAGATGATCCTTCCTTTCAGATTGTTGGAATAAAGCTCTGGTACGATGGCTCTCCGTACACTGGCTCCATGTATTTGAGCCAACCATACGAGAAGAGCGAATTGATGCAACAGTCCCTCGGTTTACCCGCAGAAAACCGGGGTAGTCCGGTGCTGGAACGAGAGGCCTTTCGTCAGCAAGTTGAGCGATTCCATCGTCAGGGATGGCAGCTAGCCATTCACAGCCAGGGGGATCAAGCCAACCTGGAGGTGGCGCAAGTTCTTTCGGAAGTTCTGAGCAGCTTTCCCCGGAATGATCACCGGCACCGGCTGGAGCATGCGCTTCTTTTGCCGCAAAGCTTGATCCCTTCGTTGGCGGATCAGGGAATCACTGTAAGCTTTCATATCAATCATCTGTACTACTACGGCGAAGCACTCCGAAATGACATCATTGGCGAGCGAGCCGAGGAAATGCTGCCCCTGAGGAGCGCTCTTGAAGGGGGACTTCGCATTTCTTTACATGCAGATCAGCCAATGTATCCGGAGGAGCCTCTTTCTCTGGTGCAGACTGCAGTAGAACGAAAAAGCCGGCAAGGCAGCAATCTGGCCGAGGAAGAAGCCATCTCCGTCCAGCAGGCGCTTCGTGCTGTAACCATCGATGCAGCCTGGCAAATGGGCCTGGAAGATCGGCTGGGCAGTATTGAAGTCGGCAAAGAAGCAGATTTCGTAATTCTAGGGGCAGATCCAACGGCTGTTCCAGCATCCTCAATTCGAAGCATACCGGTTCTGGCCACGTTCGTATCTGGCCGGCAGATCGCTGGCAAACCTCTCTAGCCAGCGATACGATCCTGCGAATCGAGTTCAAGGAAGTAAACGATGGAACAGAGTTGGCTCTTTTCCATAGCGGACTCAGCAACCAATAGTCGCGCAATGGACACCGGGATGGTTGGACGTCTATCCTCGGCAGACTCACCGACAAACCGGCGGCCGTCAGCTAGTCGCAATTGAATGGCGGGAATCGGTTTATGAGCCATGGATGGAACCGGGTCCAGCCACATTTTCTCTCTTTCTTCGGGATTTGACACTATTTCGGGAAATAGCTCGGAAGCACCAGGGGTGAGGCTTCCGAGCATTCTGGAAGTCCTACCGAAAGGTGGCCTTCTTCATGAATAGGATCTGGGCCGCAACATTAGAGACGGGTCTTGTGCAATCAAGGCCGTCCTGTGCGAACCCTGCATCATAATCCTTGACCCCGGCAATGCTATCGCTTCTCTGGTGTTGCCTGCCTGCCCAACTATGGCGCAGGCGAGCCGTTTCCAGAGGAGTCAAAATGTCAAACGAAACCAGGATTGTATGGACCAAAATCGATGAAGCGCCGGCCCTGGCGACCTATTCCCTGCTACCCATCATGCAGGGCTTCGTTAAGGGAACCGGTATTTCGTTCGAGACCAGAGACATATCCCTGGCAGGACGTATCCTGGCCAGTTTCCCTGAAAAGCTCAAGGAAAACCAGAAACAGAGCGATGATCTTGTTTATCTGGGCGAACTGGTGAAGAAATCAGAGGCTAATATTATCAAACTTCCCAACATCAGCGCCTCCATACCTCAGCTTCAGGCGGCCATTCGAGAACTTCAATCTCAGGGCTACGATATTCCGAACTATCCCGAAGAAATCAAGACAGAAGAAGACAAAGCGCTCAAGGAACGATTCGCAAAGGTCCTGGGCAGCGCCGTGAATCCGGTATTGCGCGAAGGCAATTCCGATCGCCGGGCGCCGGTGGCCGTCAAGAAGCATGCTCAGAGATATCCCCATAAAATGATGAAACCATGGCCGGATGTTTCGAAGTGCCGGGTGGATCATATGACAGCTGATGACTTCTTTGGCAGCGAAACCTCGCGCACCATGGACCGGGCAACTTCTGCACGAATCGAATTCGTAGATGAATCCGGAAAAGTGGAAGCTCTTAAAGAAGGAATTAAACTTCTGGAAGGAGAAGTTATCGATTCATCATCCATGAGCGCCTCCGCGCTTCAGGATTTCTTCGCGAAGTCCATCGAAGGGGCCAAAAAGGACGGCATTCTTTTTTCACTCCATCTCAAAGCTACGATGATGAAAGTGTCCGATCCGATTATTTTTGGTCATGCTGTGAAGGTATACTATCGCGAAGTCTTCGAAAAACATGCCCCGACCTTTAAGGAAATCGGAGTAAACGTAAACAATGGACTGGCAGACGTTTACAACAGGATCGAGAAACTGGATGAGGCAAAGAAAAAAGAAATCGAAGCCGATATAGCCGCCATATACGAGAAGAGCGCCGACCTTGCTATGGTGGACTCCCGCAAAGGCATTACCAATTTGCATGTTCCCAACAATGTAATCATCGATGCCTCCATGCCCAATGTGGTGCGCGATGGCGGAAAAATGTGGAATAAGAGCGATGAACTACAGGAATGTGTGGCCGCTATACCGGACCGTTCCTACGCCTCAATGTACCAGGCAATTATAGAAGACTGCCAGAAGAATGGACAATTCGATCCTGCCAAAATGGGAAGCGTGGCCAATGTAGGCCTCATGGCGCAAAAAGCAGAAGAATACGGTTCCCATGACAAGACCTTCGAAGCGAAAGGCAAAGGCCTCATTCGGGTTGTAGAGGAAAGCAATGGTTCTGTTTTGCTGGAGCAGAAGGTGGATGCCGGGGACATCTTTCGAATGTGCCAGGTCAAGGATGAGCCCATCAAAGACTGGGTGAAGCTGGCTGTAAGTCGCGCTCGCGCCACTGGATCTGCTGCGGTGTTCTGGCTGGATTCGGAACGTGCCCACGATGCACAGTTGATTGAAAAGGTAAACACGTACCTCAAGGAGCATGATACCAGCGGTCTGGAGATTCTGATCAAGAGTCCGGCGGATGCCATGAAGTTCACTTGCGAAAGAGTGCGAAAAGGCATAGATGTAATCTCTGTAACCGGAAATGTGCTTCGCGACTATCTTACGGATCTTTTTCCGATTCTTGAACTGGGAACCAGCGCCAGAATGCTGTCGGTGGTTCCGCTCCTCAATGGCGGAGGTCTTTTTGAAACCGGGGCCGGCGGATCGGCGCCCAAACATGTGGAGCAGTTCCTGAGCGAAGGTCATCTTCGCTGGGATTCCCTGGGAGAATTCTGCGCCATGACCGCTTCCTTTGAGCACGTAGCCACCAACGACAGCAATCCTCAGGCTCAGATTCTTGCCGATACCCTGGATCAGGCAATTGGCGAATATCTGGAAAATGGTCGGACTCCCTCCAGAAAGGTGAACGAAATCGATAATCGTGGAAGTCACTTCTATCTCGCTCTGTACTGGGCCCGCGCTCTGGCTACTCAGGACAAGAACGCCGAGCTCAAGGAAAGATTCGCCCCGGTGGCGAAAGAGCTGGAAGCGAAAGAAGCCACCATTGTTGAAGAGCTAAATAAGGCGCAGGGTGCAAAGGTGGATATTGGCGGGTATTTCCATCCCGACAATGCGAAAGCCGAGGCAGCCATGCGGCCCAGTTCCACTCTTAACGCCATAATTGATGGAATTTAGGGAGCGGGGCGTCCTTACTCTGATCGACGTCGCTGCGGTCTGAAGGACCGGGCCAGATCACAGGCTCTGCGCAACGTTGGATTTCGAATTCTGGTTCGGCGTGGCAATCATCGCAATCGGCGCCAGAATTCCATGACAAGAGGCCTGGAATTCTGGCTTCAGCGGACCAGCCCGAGATGTAGTCGGATACGTCTGGCCGCAACAGGAGCGGATAAGTTCGCAAGGTCCTTTAAGATCAAACTCTCCGTGCCATCCGTGAATTCAACTTTGGCTCCGCATGGCTCGGTCTGTGCGGTAGGCTCAATGCTGAGAAGCAGATCCAATGGTTCTTCACCCAGAAGACCCTGCTGCAGCCGATGCGCATGATCGTGAATGTCTTCTTCGAATCCTTCCCATTGTGAAATCATAGACCTATCCCCTCTTTAAGATACTGGAATAGAGCGCCCTGGATAGTAAAAAACATTAAATAGATACTCTCAAGCGATTAAGACCGGGGTAGGAGCCGTGACTTCGCTTCTTAATTCTTCTACATTAGTCGATTATTACCATGGACAGCCGCCAATACTCCCTCAGGATGCGTGAAGGAAAGAAATGCCATGATATTGATGCCGCTGTCGTCCAAAGACTACGATCCTACGGAGGCCTCCATTGTATGGAAGATGGCCAGCCGGGCGGGCCATGAGTTTGAGTTCGCAACATCAGATGCCAGGCCAGCCACTGCGGATCCGCGAATGATCACCGGTGAGGGGCTGGGGCCCTGGAAGGGACTATTGCGCGCTCGCGAGGATGCCATCCGAGCTCAGAAAGAGATGAGCGAACACCCTTCTTATCTGCGACCCGTCCCCTTCGCCGATATCAATCCGGATCGATATGAGGCCATTGTTCTGCATGGAGGCCATGCGCCAGGAATGCGGCCCTATCTGGAATCTGAAATCTTGCAAGATGTGATCGCCCAATTCGCCAGGGCAGGCAAGCCGGTGGCAGCGATCTGCCACGGCGTTGTATTGCTGGGGCGATCCAGGGATGCTGCGGGCCGCTCCGTGCTCTACGAGAAGCGATGTACCACCCTGCTGAGAAGCCAGGAAATGGCCGCTTACAATCTCACAAGATTATGGCTGGGCACCTACTATCGCACCTATCCGGAAACAACTTGCCAGGAAGAAGTGACAGGTTACCTGAAATCTACGGATCAATTTCAGGAAGGCCCTCGGCCACTTTTGCGCGATTCGAATACAAATCTGAAGAGGGGATTTGCTGTGCAGGATGGTAACATCCTCACCGCGCGATGGCCCGGCGATGCCTATGCATTTTCCACAAGATTCCTGACCATGCTTTAAGATAACCTCGTGCGAAGAGCATTCATTCTGAGGCCCCAAGTTCGAAAACATTTCTTATCGCGGGTCTTATCGCGGTAAGGTTAGTTCGTCCCCCGGAAAAATATCATCCGGGCTCTTGAGTCTGTCCCGGTTTCGCTCGTAGATGTCCTTCCACCGGTCCGGCTTTCCATAGAGACGCTTGCTGATCTCAAAGAGAGTATCCCCATCCTGCACAAAGTAGGTACCTCGTTGCAGCGAAGAGTTTACATCCCTGGCATTGTCTCCTGCGCCCGAGCTGCTTTCCTCGGCCGGAGCATCCCCGGTATTAGTATTGTCCGGTCTTGCATCCGGACTTACTTCGGTTTCCCGTCCGTCGGGGAAAGTGGAATCGGTATGCCTTTCGTCGCCTGTATTCGGTTGATTGTCATCTCGGGTGATTTCTGTATCGTTGGCCGAAGTTCCAGGGCCCCCTGCAGGAAAGCAGATGGGTGCGAAGTAGGCCAGCAAAAGCAGCGCTATTACGGTAAGTATCATGGCAATTAGCCGGCCATATCGACGCTCCGTTTTCGTCTGATTTTCCCGGGGTCTTGCCGCAGTTGAAGAAATGGGAGAACTCAAATCGCCGTAGGCTTCCCGGCAGATCTCCTGGGCAAAGCGCGCAAATTTCAGGTTTGCCAGGTCCTTCACCGTGCGGACCTTAAAGGCTTCTTCCAGGCGAATCGCATCGTCTTCGCTCAAACCTTGCAGGACGTGTACTGGAGATTTGATGAGGGTTCGAATTGGTGTTTGCTCATACGCTTTGTTTAGCTTCTCCTGGAAGCCGTACATATCGATTTTTTCCTGAGGCACATCCTTGAGAGCCAAAATTTCCTGTGCCCAATGTACAAAGCGTAAGTCCGCCAGGTCGCGGATGGTCCTTACCCAGAAGGATTCGTAGAGCAACTCTCCATCGTGTTCGCTCAGCCCCTTTAGAGCATATACCGGAGCGTCAGGCAATTCCATAGTAGGAATGTGTCGGAAAGCCTTCACGATGCGCTGGGACAAAAACTTCTCATCCATTTCTTTTCTATCGACCTGCCTAATGTAGGTATTCAGAGGATTACGATGATATTTGATCAGGATAACTCGGTCAAATACATCCGTGCGGTGCGCTCCAGAAAACCGCTTTGCCGGTCCGCTACCATTTCCAGATATTCTCTTGCTTCCATTAATGCCAGAGCGCCCACGGCCACCAGGCGCACCGCCCGAGAAGAGTCGCTG
>JAGRNE010000113.1 GCA_020440915.1 Leptospiraceae bacterium
GCCATGCTCATGCGCGCAGGCACAAATGGGATCCGTCTGGCCTTTACGATCATGTTCCAGTAGATCCACTTGAAAGCCAGCTTGCCCAGATGATTCATTCTGTTCTCCTTGAGTAGACGAAGGGGCCCCAATCCCGCCAGAGGAAAACTCCCGGGCACCGGCTCCTGCTCGTAATTGAAGTCGATGAGTAGTCCTTTCTTGTAGCCGGATTCTATGAAACAATTCGCATGGCCATCAAAGGATTCCTCCAGCTCTTTTCCCTGGATGTAGCGCTGGATGTTTTCCACCAGAAGTTCGCCCTCAAAATGGCCCACTGATCCGGCTTTTGAGGTAGGCACATCGGTGGCATCGCCAATTACAAAAATGTTGTCCTTCTTCTTTGCCTGCAATGTATGTTTGTTGACGGGTACAAAGTTCAATTCATCCCCAAGTTCCGATCGCTCCATCAATGGATCGCCCATATTCGTGGGGATGGTGACCAGCAGATCATAGGGGATCTCACGACCGTCATAGCCCACCAGAAGGTTCTTCTCGCTATCTACCTTTTCTGCATTGAAGTCGGCCACAACATCTATGTTCTTTTCTTCCATGAGATGTCCCAGAGCTTTCGCAGCCACCGGACGAGTGAACGCGCCGCCCAGAGGAGTTACATAGGTGATTCTAGTTTTCTTTCGCAGACCTTTACGGGCCAGATAATAATCCGAAAGAAATACGTATTCCAGAGGGGCCACCGGACACTTGATGGGCATTTCATTTACGTGTACGACCAGGTTTCCTCCGGAAAAAGCTTCCATCGCAGGATGCAACGCAAGGGAGCCTTCGATAGAGTAAAAATCGAATACATTCTTCCGCCAGCCAGGGCCGAGCATACCTTCGGTCTCTTCAGGGGCGATGTGGGATCCTGTAGCAACAATTAAGATATCGTACTGCAGTTTGCTGCCATCCTGCAATTCTACCCGGTCATTCTCGGCATCTATGGTCTGAGCTCCCTGCTCAATCCACTCCGCGGACCGGGGCAGCAAACTGCCTCTTTCCCTGACAATGTCTTTCTCTCTGTACCAGCCAAAGGGGATGAACAGATAACCGGGCTGGTAGTAGTGTTTCTTTTCAGGATCGACCAGAAGAATCTTCCATTCCTGATTGTTCAGCCGTCGACACAGATGATGGGCCATCATCGTGCCGGCCGTTCCGCCGCCCAGAATTACGATCTTTTTCATGTGGGGCGATTATACCATGGACTGCGGCCACCGTGCAAGTCTGTAATTGTCGCAGGTATGGAACAGGCTCTTTTTGACTACATTTTAGACCTTTTTGAGATTCAATTGCAGCTGTATTCTTTCCTCCAGATCTGCAAAGGCCCGGACTTCGCCCGAGAATTACTTTGACGAGGACCGTACCGTTTGGGTCAGTGGAGGTTCCGGGTGTCGGCCCGGATCTCATGGAATGCAGCAAGGATCCCTCTGCGGTTCAAGTGGATGCCTATGCAAAAAGAGCCGGAAGACCTCGGTAAAGCGATAGTGAGATTCCTTTGATGTACGATGTAATTGGCGATATTCACGGATATGCTACTACGCTGGAGCGATTGCTTCAGAAACTGCAGTACCGGCGAGTGGATGGAGTCTACAGCCATCCGGAGCGAAAGGCATTCTTTCTGGGAGACTTCATCGATCGCGGAAGCGAAAGCAGGAAAGTTGTCTCCATTGTCCGGGGCATGGTGGAGCGGGGCGAGGCCACAGCGATCATGGGAAACCACGAATGGAATGCACTGCAATTCCACAGCAGAGGTTCCGATGGCAGGCCGCTGCGCGCTCACTCAGAAAAGAACATCCAACAGCATTCAGCTACGCTGCGAAGCTATGGCTGCCGGGGGCTGGAACCCTCGGAAGCCCTGGTATCGGACCTGGAATGGTTTCGCACCCTGCCGCTTTTCTTTGAAGGGGAAGGACTCCGGGCGGTTCATGCTACCTGGGATACCGAGCAGATCAGACAATTCAAGAGGCTCTGCCCTTCCGGCATCATCGATCAAGACCTTCTGGAGGACAGTGCCCGGGGCGGACCGTCCTACGCCATAACAGAAACCCTGCTCAAAGGCGCGGAGGTGGACCTGCCAGCGGGGATGACCTTTCATGATAAGGATGGTCATCCCAGGAGTTCGGCCCGTGTTCGCTGGTGGAAAACCGGGCAACCAGAACTTCATCGGAAGGCCAGGGATTATCTATTTGTGCCCCCGGATTGGGATTCTCCGGAGCTGTCTCTTGATTTCCTGGAGCAATTGCCCTCGTATCCTTCGGAAGCCCCTCCTGTCTTTTTTGGGCATTACTGGATGCAACCTCCCATGGAGCTCCAGAGTCATAATGTATGCTGCCTGGATTATAGCGTGGCAAAGAACGGAGCTCTGGCCTGCTACCGTTGGAACGGCGAAGCGCACTTAATATCCACTGCGCTGCAGGCGATCCCTTCGCAGTAGATAAACTGTCTCCACCAGCCCCGGCAAATCCGCAGTCGCTTTGCTCAGCCTTATGCTGGCAGGGCCCTATCAATCTGATCCAGAACCGGCGCAGCGTCTGCTTTTTGCACGGTTCCCTTTGCTCTGCCCTCTTCCAGATCGGCCTTGATTAACTTCAGCTGAGCCAGCATCATCTCTGCATGGGATTCGGAGTAATCCTTCCATCGCCCCAGCGGGCTGACCAGACCGGCTGCTGTGGTTCCATTGATTCTACACTCCTTCTGCACTGCTTCTGCCAGAAAGCGATAACCGGAACCATCCTCGGAATGAAAATGTCTGTAGTTGGACACAAATCCGCGAAAAAGGCTCTGAACATGACCGGGGATTTCCCAGTTGAAAGCCGGTCTTTCCAGTATTTCGCTCAGCCGAATTAGCAGTCCGGGGCCACGGGCAATGGCCGATTGAGAGAAGTACTTCTGTATGGTAAGCGAGTCGGCCTCGAACCTGGAATAGAAGTCCTCGAAGACTGCTTGCTGTTGGCGGCAATCATGATGGGTAAGAGCAGCCATGGCGGAAATCCGATCGCTCATGTTGTTGGCTTCTTCGTAAAGCTTCTGCGCCAGCTCAAGATCGTCCGGCTCGCCGGCTTCCGTCAAATATGCAATTGCCAGACGCTTGATTCTGCGAAGACCTGTCTGACGATACGAAAACTCATAAGGGCCTTCCGTGCCTTTCCTGGCCCACTCGAACGCTTCGCGCCAGGCGCTACGCAGAGCACGAGCCATGCTTCCTCTTAGAAGATCTGTAACCTGGACCAGAATATGGGGATTCACAGGTTTCACGCGAAATTCCAGTTCATTTATCCCGGGTAATGAGAGAGCGGCCGCCTTGAGGTTGGGCTCCAATTGCGGATCATTCAGGATTGTGCGCAGACTTTCCAGAAATGGCTCGGAGATAGCGGCAGAAGCACCGGACTGCAATTGGCGGTAGGCCTGCTCCATTTCCCTTAGAGCCAGCTTCTGACCGGCATCCCAACGGTTAAAACCATCCGAATCCTTTCTCAGCTGCTCATGAAGCTGTTCTTCGCTCAATCCTGGATCCAGATCCACAGGAGAAGAGAATCCGCGAAGCAACGAGTGAAATGCAGGAGCGCGCTCAACGCCTTCAAGAACGAATGTCTGATTCTCTTCGCACAGCTCCAGAACTCGCTCTTCGGCGGCTTCCATTCCTTTTAGAGTAAATGGAATGTTTTTGCCTTCCGCGTCTACCAGCGCTGTTTGCACCGGAATAAGCATGGACTTCTTTTCGGACTGATCCCGGGTTGCAGGCACCTGCTGCTCCATTTCCAGGGTGTAGGTGGAACGCTGAGGATCATACATTCCGCGGGCCTTTATCTGCGGACGCCCGGACTGAGTGTACCATAGCTGGAACTGTCCGGAAAGATCCAGACCGGATACGCTTTCCATGGAATGCACAAATTCCTGAATGGTCACTGCCTGACCGTCATAGATCCTGAAATAATGCTTAACACCCTCAATGAATTTCTCTTCGCCCATCATGGTCTTCATCATTCGGATCACTTCCGATCCTTTGATGTACACCGTGGCCGAGTAGATGTTGTCCACCGCTCGTATTTCCGGAGGCATCACCGGATGCGCGTTGGGACCATCATCTTCCGGGAACTGAGCTCGACGAAGCACCTGCACGGCGCTGATTCGCTCCAACGCCGACGATGTAGTGAATGCGGTGAAGAGCTGCTCTCTGTTAACTGTGAGTCCTTCCTTTAAGCTGAGGTTAAACCAGTTACGGTTGGTGACCCTGTTTCCGGAGTAATTGTGGAAGTATTCATGACCGATTACATCGATGATGTTCTGATAATCGTCGTCTGTGGCGGTTTCCGGGCTGGCCAGAACCAGGCTATCCCGAAACACATTCAGCCCTTTGTTCTCCATAGCCCCCATCGAAAACCTGGAGACCGCTACAACCCCGTAATCGTCCAGATCGTACTCGCAGCCAAAAGTCTGCTCATCCCATTTCATGGCTCTCTTCAAAGAGTCCATGGCATGCCAGCCTTTCGGTGCATTCGCTGTATCGGTGTAGACCCTTAGACGGACTTTCCGTCCGCCCATTGTAGTGAAGTAATCTTCGATCCAATCAAATTCGCCGTTTGCGGTGGCAAACAGATAACATGGTTTGGGCCAGGGATCTTCGAAGACCGCTCGGTGGCGTCCATTATCCAGCTGTTGTTTTTCCACTTCATTACCGTTCGCGATGAGAGTGGGACAGATATCCAGGGGACCTTCCAGACTGACTCGATAACGGGCCATAACATCCGGACGATCCAGAAATGGAGTAATGCGTCTAAAGCCTTCAGATTCGCACTGCGTTACAAAGCAGCGGTCGCTGCGATAGAAGCCGGAAAGGGCTGTATTGTGCTGAGGCTCCAGGTAGGTATGGATCTCCAGGGAAACGCTATCGATACCAGGGGACATCAAGAAATAAAGCCGATCCCCTTGCTCGTCCCAGAAATAGCATTCCTTCTGCAATTCCTCCCGACTGTTGCAGGGCGAAAGCGCCCTCCCATCACGAAGGATACTTTGAATGTAGGGGCGGCCCGCCGGATTCGGACTTTGCGCATCCAGAACGAGAAAAGAAGCTTCCTTACCTTGAGGAGTGCGGTTGTAGAGGACCCGGGATTGTACCGTGGTATGGTCCGCAAAAATCTCAAAAGAAAGGTCCACCGCTTCTGTGGTGAATTCCGGCGGTCGATAATCGGCCAGCCTCACCGCCCGGGGTGTGGGCGAACTCGCAGAATTGTCGCTTCTATCCATTGCATGCATCATCGGAGTGCAGCAAGCCAGGGCCGTTGGAGTCAAATCATTTGGTGAAACTGCGTTCAGGGGAGCAAACCTACCCAGCTTTGGGTAGTCCCGGGTCCGTAAATCCCTTGCTTCGGCCGGATGGAAAGCGCATAATGCCCGCGGGCAGAGATTTACCAGTTAATTGGACGAAAAGTTCTGTAGAGTGTGCAGATTTTTTTCCGCTTTCGGTGTTTTTTTAGCTGAGCTGTGGCCTGTACCGCGGAATTATCGAATCCTGTGCCATAGGGTCTGACGGTTTCCGGGGCTGGCAACGCTGGAGGACCGGGGAAATCGCAAACCAGGCCCTTCGAACCTCTTTTTTGGGCTGGTTCGGAGGCATCCGGGTATTCAAAGGGCGGTCTTACTACGGAAGGCCTGTGAATTGGCCTGAAACAGTATTACATTATTATGGAAGAGAAGGGATACTTTGAACTTAGAACAGAGTCCGAAGCTCTGGCAAGGGGGGCCAACCTCTCCGAAAAGATACCCTATTCGGTTTTCCAGACGATTCGTACCTGTTCGCATCCCGACAAAATTAAGACCGGCGCCGTCTTCCACATAGGGTCGCCCATATCCGAACTGGGCACACTGGACTACCGCCGAAATGAACTGAAGACTGTGCTGGAAGAGTTGATCAAAGAAAAGCTCATTATCCAGGTCTTCTACCTTAGATTTGATCCAACTTCCCATTCCATTCGTCTGGTCCCCTGCTACATTGCCAGACCGGAGGACGATCGACTTACTACGGAGCAGCTCTACAAAGAACTGCTCATGCAATCGGTTCTTTCTATAGAAGAATACATAAAAACAACGCCCGGGCTGGACCGCCAGAAGATGTGGAAAGATCTAGAAGCGGATTTTCAGTCCAAGCAGCAACCGGATCCAGCAGGTCTTCCAGAGTGCATTTTTGACCCTTTGCATTCTCTGGATGCTTCCGGTTTTGATTTCGTTCCTCCAGCTGATATGATCAAAGGGGCCCGCCAGAGCATTCGAGAAGAATTGATTCGCAGAAAGCTAATTCTGCCGGTCGTAGAATACGGCTGGATGCCTCTGCGACAGGAAGAATTAATTCGTCGATTCGAAATCGCGCAGGAATTTCTGAATACCCGCCTTGTTCCGGCTCATCGTTCGAACGGCGACTTAATGAATGAAATCCGAACTGTGCAGGCCAGCGAAGAGACCTACTACCTGGATGGCTCCGTGCGCAAGAGCGCCGAATACGGCGTCAAGAAAGCTACTGCGCTCAAGAAGCATCTGATGAGCGGCATTGATCGCAAAAATCGGATTCCCGGATCCCTGGCCATCGAAACGGTACTGGGTCTGTACAACGACGTAGAGAAACAGTACACAGAACTCTGGCAACGAAACAGCGACCGGGAGTACAAGGAATTGCGAAATAGCATTTCGGGTCCGCAGGCCACTTTGCATGACAGGCTGCGTTTTTTTGAAGAGGAAGAGGTGGAGGAAATCAGTCCGGAAGTCTGGCGACGCCTCATTTCCAGCGTGGATTTCATGCATTCCACCTATGAAAGAACCGACGGTACCTGCAACGTACTGACCCAGAATGATCTGGATCAGTTCCCGGCTTTCGTCAAGATGCTCATGGGTCTGGATCCCTCGGAAAACTGGAAGATCCTGGCGTTTCGCGGACTGGTGGATCGCTATGAAGCCACGCTGCAGCCCCTTTTCTACGACAATGAATTCATGGAATCCTATGGTATGCTCCTGCGAAAGGCCTACTGGAGCAGAATCCCATGGTATTTCAGACTGCTCATGCTTCTGGGCATAAAGGGTTTCATGGATTCGGCATTCCAGAGCGCCAAGCAGAGAATAACTCAGGAACAGACAGGACTGGCCGGCAGAAATCAAAAGAGGCGGGATCAAGCCGATCGACAGAGGATTATTCAAAAAAAGGAAAAGTCTGCGCAGTCCGAAACCCTGGAGTTTTCCCGCCGGATCATTGAAGCCGTGGAGCGCATGATCTACGAAGAACTCAACCCTCCACTAATTTCAGATGTAAAGAGTCTGATCCCGGACGGTCAGCATGTAGAATCCTTCATCGAAAGTCAGGGATTTCGCACAGTGCAGCACCAGCAATCCAGGCTTCTTCTATTTCCAGTGGACTTCAATTGGAGAAGCCGTGAGGCAAAGCTCAGGAGGTTTCTGGATCGAAAACTGGCTGAAGGCGGACTGGCCCCGGCGCAAGAACAATGGATGCGTGCTGTGCTGCGATCCCTGCAGGGCGCTCCGCTACCCCGCGCCGGAGGAGCCACGGTTCGCAGACAGATGGCTACTTCTGCGAACCTTCCGGACCATGGCGGAGACTACTGAGCAAGGATCTTTCAGATAAGAGGATCCAACCCCAACGTCAGGGCTCTTTTTCGGTTCCCCCGGACTTTGCATTTTCCTGCATCAGAGATTCGATTTCCTTGAGTTTCTTTTCGTACGCAGCTCTTTGCTCCAGCAGCGCTTCTGACCTGCTGTCCAGGCGCTCAAGCTCCTCATCTATGGCTATGATGTGCGACAGGATTTCCTTTTTTTCCTTTGCCAGACTTGTCTCGATGAAGCTTCCGTTGCGAATCACGTAGATATTGTCTTCGTATTCAAAGGATTCTCCTTCTTTCATCCTGTGCAAATTCGCAATGTCCCTCTCAATAGTATGGACCGACCCTTTGCTTAACCGCGCCAGCTCCAGATACTCGGGATTAATTCTGTCCCGTGCATCGCAGAGAATAATTCGCACCGGTCGATCCACCCGGGAGGCAAGCGAAATGTCCCTCACCGGGGCTCCATTGTCCGCAACCAGAATCACATCGCCGCATTCAGGACAACCACTGATGCCCTTGATGAGAGCCTCGATATCGCTTTCCGGCCGCGTTCCGCCATAGCCATTCGCAATAGCCTGCCGTGCTACATCCAGCGCTTCATCCAGGCTGGCCCAGTCAGGAACAATATAGATGCCTCCAGTATTTCCGATTGCTTTCTCTTCTTCCGGGCGATTGTCTCCATCATTGAAGAATACATATCTTCGCACTTTTCGCTGCTGTTCGTTCAGCCGCATCCATTCCACTACCTGCCCCAGAAAGGGCATCATGGAACCGGTGACGTCTACCACTACCACCATATCCTTCCACTGGCGGTTTCGATTCAGTACCTCGGCTACCGTTCGACGCATTTGCGGATCGCCAGGATCGGCAAGCTCATCCTGCTTTGCTGCGCCGGCCTTCAGTCGATCGATGAAATCCGCCTCCAGGGCTCGCTTCAGCGCAGGATCTTCAATGTTTGGGTTTTCCACAACGGAAAAGGTTACCCGTCGGTGTCTTTGATCTGTGGGTTTTAGGCCCGCAATGGGTTCATCGTTTGCTATGCCCCGGACAACCATACTGTCTTCCGGAATGCCAAGGCTCTGAAGGCTTCGATATACGGAAGTAGCCCGATTCTCGCTGATAGCCAGATTTCCTGGCTTATTGCCCGTAGGCTGTCTGGGTCCCGTGCTGTCGGTATGGCCGGTAATCTCAATTGCATAACCTGGCGGTAGCTTTCTTACTGCATCTTCAATTATTTTTCCATTCTCCCACCACCATTTCTTAAGGTACTCTGGATTGACTTCCGTTTCTTTGTATTCAAAACCCAGATCTTCCGGGGCGTAACGTATATCGTTCAAGGATTGTCGCAGCTCTTCTACCCTGGCCATTCGCTCTCCGGCGGGGGCTTTCAGCTCCTCATGTACTACTGTACGCTGCTGCACTGGCGGGCCCGGGTCCTTCTGAGGGCTCAGGCATGCCGCCAGAAGCAAAGCCAGAACAATGAACGCTTTTTGCGCAAGGTAAATTGGGTTTAATTCGGTCATGATCCAGGTCCTGATTTTATTCTAATCTTTTTACTACCTACTTGTCTTTTAACCTAGGATTGATACAGATTTACGGTCAAGATATTTTGTAAAAATTAGTCGGACCCGGGCGAACCTGGCGCTGCGATCTTCCGGCCTGACCTTCCGGAGCAAATCGGGACTTGAGCGGGCCCATGAAATCTCATGGAAGCTACGTAAGTCTCTGGAATTCCCGAGGATGGAAGGTGTCCCAGGTTTGAAAGGGCTGCACAATCACTTCCATTCGCTGATTCGCTGATCGGATGCGTTGGATGTTAAGGATTGGGTGATATGGGTGGTTCGTTGACTCAAAGGAAAAACCTGGAAGACATTCCTCCAAACTCCGGTGGTGGGAGCCGTTTACATGCGGCCAGAAGCGGAGCGGAAGTCTTCCAGGTTGCTGTGGATTACATGCAGCTGGCAGACTTACCGTCTTCGGCTACCGAACACTTTGTGCCTTCTGCACATTCATTCTGAAGTTTGTATTTGTAATCTGTGTAGCTGGAACAGAAAATGATATTGTTTTCGCTACATGCGATCCGCGCTTCAACAGCGCTTATACCTTCGCAGGAATCGCCCACTTTGGGGTCTCCTCCGCTTCCGTTGCCCCCTCCTCCGCAGGAAATCAGCAGAGAAAAAAGGATCGCGGCCATCAGGCCCATGCTTGAACTTACTCTCATGAACAGGTTTTACTTTTTTTCTTAATTAAAGCAAGGAATAAAGTACTGCAGAATGCTCTCCTGGCCCGGGGCAAATTCCGGGAGCGTGGCCGGATGGTGCAGCAGATTGACCGCGAAATCCACCAACGTTTTAAGCGCAGGAATCGGGAAGAACAGTATGAAGAAAGCGGCTATGCTATCTTCATGATGATATTGAACACATCGGGAATTGCAGAAACCGTGACCAGGGGAAAGCCGAAAAAGACAGCCATCAGGAGGGAGTCCGCGCTCAGCGAAGACAGGGCCATGGCCGCCATATTTGACCGGGACGACACACTTCGAAACGAATTTGTGTATGGCGTCTCCAGCACTGGCATTTTTTGCCGTTGCGATTGTCCTTCCAGGCGACCATCCCGAAAAAACATAGTGCTCTTTAAAGGTCCGAAAGAGGCCCTGCAGGCAGGCTTCCGTCCCTGCTTCAGATGTAGACCAGAAGAGACCTTTGGCAGCCAGAAGCATCTGGTGAACTCGGTGCTGGACAGTCTGAACATGGGCCATTCGAATTTGAATGAATTGGCTGAGGAACACGGATTGTCCTCTGCACATCTACAGAAGATCTTCAAGAGGGAAGTGGGTCTTTCGCCGGCGGAGTATTCCAGGAAACGAAAGATGAACCTCTTCCGAGAAGAGCTTAAGCAAGGAAGTAGCATTCTGGATGCTGCCGCCGATGCCGGCTTTCCTTCTCTGCGAGGGCCTTACGAGCAAAGCGTTGCATCGCTGGGTATGCGACCCTCACAGGCGCAAAAGAAAGGCCTGGGTCTGCGTATAGCTTATACAGTTCAGAATACCTCGCTGGGCG
>JAGRNE010000114.1 GCA_020440915.1 Leptospiraceae bacterium
CCCGGGTTCAAGTCCGGATCCGAACCCGGGCTGTGCAGGCTTTCCAGTTCCGTAATCATCATCTCCCGATAACGCCGGGACGTATTGGAAAGGAGCAGCTTGCGGATTTCCGGCGTTGCCTGCACCAGTACATGGGCGATTACATTCATCCGGCTGCGAGATATTAGCTGATGCAACTCAAAGGCCGGCCAATGGTCCAGGTCGGAAAGTGCCGGTAGAGGTTCTTCTTCTGGCGATCGGCCCAGCAAAGACTCATAAAGGGAAAAACTGGGACCCGCCGGAGGATGCGCTGCCTTCAAAAAGGCCCCTGGATCTTTTTGACGGGCGGCCCGGCAGAGCTCCACCTCGGAGATGGGAAGCAAACCCTGCACTTTTTCCTGCCGGCGAACAAGGAAAGGCTCGGTGAATAACAGAATGCTCATGCCTTCTGCATCCAGACGAAACAGACCGGTGTGATTCTTATGGAGCGACCACCTGGGTGTCTTCTCAATGAGTCCGGATTCAGCCTTTCTGGTAATCAGGAATTTGTTTAGCTTGGACTGGATGGACCGAACCAGATCCTCGATGTTTGCATTGATCTGCTGACTGGTGGGAGGGGGCGCCGATTTGCGCTTTCTACGAACCCTTGCAAAAACTCTCTGAAAGAAGCCGGCCATCCATTATTGATTTTTGGCTTCTTCTATGCATTCCTTGAGCGAAGATTCTATTTCCAGGAGCTGATCCACCCCCGTGAGTTCAAAAACTTCCAGGATTCTCTGATTTGCGCCAAAGATCCAGAAGCTGCCCCGGGAGCTATTGAGTCGTAGCTTCAGGTTCACAAGGATGCCGATGGCAGCGCTGGAGATGTGTTCTAGTTTGGTAAAATCCATAATAAAATATGGAGTGTCCAGAGACTCTATTAGATTCTCCAGTTCTTCGCCAAAATGCACTGCATCTTCAAGCGCAAAACGACCCTTGATTTTAAGTAGAGGAATCCCCTCCTTGCGAGAGGATTCCAGAGTGAGTTGGCTCATGTTTTCTAGACGGTTAATAGAGCTTACTTCAGTTTGTATTTTTTCTTGAATCGATCGACGCGACCGGCTGCGTCCACAACCCTCTGCTGCCCGGTGTAGAACGGGTGGCAGTTGGAGCAAATCTCCACGGACATATCGCCCCGGGTGGAACGGGTTTTGTATGTGGCCCCACAGGCACACTTGATGGTCGCTTCTTTGTAATCTGGATGGATTCCGGTTTTCATCCTTGCCTCCCGCTCCGGTCAGATTCGGGACCGGTGCTGTAAGCGTCAAGTAAAGCAAAAGATCGAAACATCGTCAACACCTGGCATGTAATTGACAGGCCAGAATCCTGCGCCCGGAGTAATCCCAGAAGTGCACTCAAGTCTACGCTGCAATACAGGCTTTCCTGGATGCGGTGGGCTGGTGAAGCCAGAGTTAAGAGATGCAAAATAAATAAAGAAGTCCAAGCATGCGATTTTCCCGATTCCTGTCCTACTTTCTACTGCTGGTTCTGTTTCTGTCCTGCCAGAAGCAGATGGTATCGGATACCAGTTCAGAATCCGATCCAAAACAGTCCGCAAACCACCGCTCGGCCCTCCTGGCTGTTCTGCCTTTTCGTCCTTCGTCGGCAGATCCAGAGCTCCGGCAATTCGCCCTGGGATTGAGGGAATTGACCCGGTCTGTCCTGCTGGGGTATGAAAGAATTCAACTGGTCGATCCACTGGGCAGCTCCCTTTCTGAGGACCTGGAAGACGCAGAGAAACGCGCCTTCGCCCTTGGCGCTCGGTTCGCTTTGTCGGCAGATGTTGGCTACAGCAATGGGCGGTATCTGATCTCAGTGCGGCTCACGGACTTGCTGGAGAACGATTCCGAAGAATCGGACACTATTGAGGCGCCGGGTAGCGCGCTGGGTACGGTTCCTTATGACATCACCTTGCGAATGGATGAACTTGCCCTGGAGCTGGGTGCGCGTACGGAAAACGGTCCCTGGATTAGCAGGCGGGAGCAGGACCTGGCCGACCGGCGATTCAAGCCATCCTTCGACGCTTTCGAGTACTATTCCAACGGGGTGTACCGGGAAAGCAATAGCGCGGACAGCGCCATCCGGTACTACAGAAAAGCGCTGGCCATTGAGCCCTATTTCCGGGAGGCTCAGGACCGTATCTTTCGCCTTCAAAATCGAGGCAATCCCTATACTCTAAACGGATTTAACTACACCACGCAGCAGGCCCTGGTGCTCATGCGTCGCAATCAACTAAGCCCCATGGTGGTAGCGCTTACCTACCAGGAGTTCGGAAAGCGAGCCATGGGAAGAAACCGTGACCTGGCCAATCGCTGGTTTCAGGAATCCAATCGCTGGCTGTATCTGGAAGGAAGGTACAGATCTGCCTATTATGCAGATAATCAGAACGGAATCGGTAGCGCTTTTGTGTATTTCAACAAAGGCAGCGAAGCGCTCACCCGTTTCCAGAGCGCCTACGAACTACAGAAAGAGCTGGGAATGCAGGGCTCTCTGGCAATGGTAGAAAGCCATCTGAACCTTGCCAATGCCTATGCAATTCAGAATAATCCAGGACTGTCCCTGCCGCATTATGCTGCGGCTGAAAGGATTTGTCAGGCCGCCAACTGCAGTCCTGGAATTGTAGCGCTCATCCAGTACAACAAGGGAGTGATGTTCTATATTCGCGGAATCTATCAAACCAGCATTGAAAGCTCCAGGCAGGCGCGCAGAACTCTGATCCAGGCAAATCTCGGCAACAGTCAGCTTCACCTGGCCACTCTGCTAAACATTAATGCCGCTCTGCTCCATCAAAGACATTATGACGATGCACTTCGCATTTCGGACGCTCTGGCCATTCGCGCCCGTTCCATTGGCGAGACCAACTATCCTCCTTACAAGTTCGCACTCCACAATACCGCTTTCGCATTACAGAAACAGGGGCGCACCCTGGAGTCCATTCAGGCTCGAAAACAGGTTTCCTGGAGCGGACAGGGACCCAACCGACCGCTTTATGAGACTTTTCTTTCTTTCCATGATGTTCCTTCGCCGGATCCCCTTTTCCAGACGGATTCCGAAAGGCAGCAGGTGGCTTCCTACACCGGAGCCTTCAAAATGGAATACCACAGACAGAATGTTCGCTCCCGCACATATCCCGGGCGCCAGGACGATACCAACATCTTGCTTCGGGACATTCTGTATCCGCGTAAAAGGGATGCCGGTCTGGACAATTTGCGAAAGCACTGGCTTTCGGGCGAGAGCGATTCGGAAGGTAGCGGTATCACCTTTATCGACGTAGGGCCCGGTCTGGCCAATGTCCAGTATCCTGCGGTAACAAGCCGCTCCATTGCCCGGGACTTTCGCAGGATGCAAGTAGTGGCTCTGGATCTGCCCGAGCAGGTGCGGCTATTTCAGTATCAGGTTCCTGGATATAAGAAGAAAGAATTACTGGCTCATCAGAACATCTCGGTACTTTCCGCGGATGGCCGGGAGTCCCTGAAGAAGGTATTCGCCGACCCGTCCCGATGGCCCATAGATGGCCGTGGCCCACTGCGTCTGGATAGCGGCACTCCGGTGGCCATTCGAATGGCCAATTCCATCGACATCTACCTTGACTGGAATCAAATGGAAGAGGTTTTGATTCAGCTGGCAGCGGATCTCAAAGAGAATCCTGTGCTGCTGTGCTTTAACCGGAGTATTCTACTAAAGAAAAAGGGCTCCAGCAAATTCGAAATCGTCGGATATGTATCTATTCGCGGATTCCATCATAATCTGGAACTTCTAGATCGCGGAGGCGATCCGCCCTATACCTTGATTGACGATTCGGATCTGAATTTCCTGGACTAAAGCGGCAGCAGCAGTAGCTTGCCCGCGGTTTCCCGGGCAGCGCAACGCCGTAGCTTCTGGGTCGAGTTCGGCCGGACATCGCCAGAGGCAATGATCGTAATCTCTCTGGCATCACCAGGCCGCTATCCGGTTTTCGGATCGTGCGGGCCTGGATATCGCCAGGCAACCTTTGCTAGCTACGCTGAAACAGGGGCCGGTAACTCTCTCTGTGAACGTATGCCAGGATCAGATTTACAGCGAGCAGAAAGATCGCCACTGGTAAGCCATCCGGCAGAACGAATACGTGGTATAAAAAGATGTTCAAGGTAATTGGAAAGATGATTACTGCAGAAAGAGCCACATACAATCCAGAGACCAGCAAAATGCCACAAAGCAACTCTACGATCTTGATCAAATAAAGCATATATCCTGTGGCTTCCATTCCGGCTTGAAAGGTCTTTACGCGCTCCGGCATATCTTCAGGCGGCTCTACCAGGCCAAAAAGAACTACCACCGACGAGGCGATGAAAATGAGCCCCATCAATGACCTCAAAACGATTACCACAATCTTCAAGGGTTTACTCAGATTTCTCATTGTTTCCTTCTCCTATTTCCTCGCAGCGAATCTAGCTAATTTTCTGCATTACAATCGTCTCTAATCTTCTTTGATCCTTATTCCAGGAATGTGCCTGACGCTTACCGCTCACCATGATACATCTTCAGTGCAATGGGAGCAAAAATGGCTGTGATTCCGACGCTATAAGCTACTACTCCGAGTATCGCGGCGCCTGCCGGCTCGCCATGCATCAATGCTCTGGACGCAGTGGCAAGATAGGTTACCGGATTATGCCCCACCACTGCCTGCAACCAGTCTGGCATTGTGCCCAGCTCCACAAAAATGTTGCTGGCGAACGTTAGTGGCATGAGAAATACGAAGCTCGTAGTCATCACGGATTCGGGAGTCTGAACCTTCATTCCGAAGATAATCCAGATCCAGGAAAGGGAAGAAGCAAAAAGAAGCACAAGTAGCAAAGCAAGCACAACGCCCCCAACGCCTCCTTCCGGTCGAAACCCCAGGATCAATCCGATGGTAAGAATTACCAACGAAGCCACAGAATAACGAACCAGATCGCCCGCCAGGGCTCCCACCACCGGCGACGGCTGCCACATCGGAAGGGAGCGAAATCGGTCAAATAATCCTTTAGAAATGTCCGTATTCAGGCCCACTCCGGTGTACACCGTAATGAATACAACGGTCTGCACCAGAATACCGGGCAGAAGAAATTGAATGTACTCCTCCGGTGTGCCCGCCAGAGCCCCTCCAAAAATAAAAGTGAAAAGCAACGTAAACATCACGGGCATGATGGTAACGTCGAACATCTGAAAAGGCACATGCTTGATCTTCAGCATGGCTCGCCATGCAAGCGTAAGCGTGGCCGATGCTGCAGAGACATGCCCGGGCCGGGGGCTCTGACTGAAGACGCCAACCAGGGACGGGCGGGCGACTTCCGAGTCCATACCGGAAGCCGAAATATTGCCATGGCTTCGCAGATCCTTTTTTGCAGCGGCATCGCTTCGCGCGGAAGCCGTCACCCTCTTTCCGGGGCCCCCTTTCTTCCGATTTGCAGCCTTCTTACTCACTTTCTTTGATACGCTCATTTTTTTCTCCCGGCTACACTTCGCCTGCCGCTCCGGTCTTCGATTCTCCGCTGTTCGGTTCTCCGGTCTCGTTTTCGGCAGGATGTCCCGTTAATGCGAAAAACACTTCATCCATGCTTGGCTGCGATACTGCGAACTCCGCCATTCGCAATCCTTTTGAGGACAATGCATGAAAAACCTTCGAAATCCTGTCGTCTCGATCGATGGTAGCTACCAGGCTAAATGCATCGGATCCTGTATGCACTGCCAGTTTCTGCTTCCTGAGTTCCTGACCGGCCTTCTTTGCGTCCGCCGCCGAGTACAGGCGAATGTGCAATGAGTTGGCCCCAACCCGCGCTTTCAGGTCTCGGCCGGTTCCTTCGGCGATGACTTTGCCATGATCGATGACTGCCAGACGATGGGCCAGACGATCAGCTTCTTCCATGTACTGGGTGGTGAGTAAAACCGTAGCCCCTTGCTCCGCTATGGCCCGAACAATTTCCCAGACCTGGTTTCTGCTTCGGGGGTCCAGCCCGGTGGTAGGCTCGTCCAGAAAGATGACATCCGAATGCACCACCAGTCCTGCAGCCACATCCAGGCGTCTTCGCATTCCTCCGGAGTAGGTTCGCACCAGCTTCAGCGCAGAGGAGCTGAGGTCAAAGGCCTCCAGAAGTTCTCGGGCCCTGGCCCGGGCGGCTTTCCAGGAGAACCCGTAGAGTCGACCAATGAGAATCAGGTTTTCCAGTCCCGTAAGATCCTCGTCTACTGAAGCATATTGTCCGGTCAGGGAGATGCGGCTTCGCACCTCCGCCGCCTGCCTTCGCACATCAAAGCCCATGACTCTGGCTTCGCCTTCGTCGGGTTTCAACAGGGTTGTGAGAATCCCTACAGTCGTAGTCTTCCCGGCCCCGTTCGGTCCCAGAAGACCATACACCGATCCCGGTTTTACGGAGAGGTCGATTCCTTTCAGGGCCCAATGATCTCCGTAGCGTTTCTTCAGCCCGTATGTTTCTATTGCCTGGTTCATAAGTTACTCATTCTGTATTGGTGCCCCCGGGGCGCCCTGTCTGCTCGTGCTTTGCTCATGCTGCGGTCCTGGACTGGTGTTCGCATGAGTCTGGTTCGATTCTGGTCTGATTTTGCGCCAGCCTTTCTGCAAAGAGGCCGCAATATTCCTTCGCTTTGCGACAACTGAAATGGTCAACGGCAACTATGCCTTCGGAAAGGTCGGTCATATTGCGAAAAGCATCAAGGCCCATTCCCGGAAAATGCAGCTTCCAGAGGAGCAAACGTTTCCCGGGGCTCGCTTATCGGCATAACAAACTCAATTTTCTGAATATTGTCCGCATCTCCATACACTTCGAATGCTACGGCCGGTTGAAAGTTACGTTCCTGCATGACTCGCTGGAACTCGGGGTACACCTTCATTGCGCCCAACATAAAGGAAAGTCCATTACGAAAGGGAAATTCGCTCACCATGGCATCCATAGCAGGAATATGAAAAACCGGAAATCTCCGGGCCAGGTTTGCGCGCTCAGCATCCGAAAGATCATCGATGGCGCAGCCAATAATCGTCCTTAATTCTTCGGGCGGAGTGTCCGGTGCGTCCAGGTATACCGAAAGGCTGTGGCATTTTTTCAGTCCTGCCTCTTCGTAACTCTTCTGGAAATCATCCCAGCTTGACTGCAGATTCTCGTAAGGGCCGCGATGCGTGGCGAATATCATGATATGAGGGCCAAAGCTTCCCTCCTCCACTTCCACGGCTCGAAAACCGCCCATATAGCCATAACCGACGCCTGCCAGAATCAGAAGTCCTGCCAGGACAAGAACGAACAAGACTATGATTTTTTTCTTCATACCAGTTGTCTCCAGATGATTTATTCTCGTTTTCAGATGGCCGCGTACAGCGCGAGTATCATTTCCTTTGATGCAGGATTGCGGAGGCCCTACTCCTCAACCAACAGATCCATTTCAGGAATGCGAATCCGAGGTTCGCCGGACTCCACTGCGATTTCCAGGGTTAGTTTTTGCAGCTCCCGGGGGGAAGGCAAATAGCAATGCACAATGCTTCTGACCGGATTTCGAATCCTCCAGAAGCTAGCTTCGCAATAAGGCTTTTTGGGGTTACCGTCTTTCATGAAGTGCTGTGAGTTCAACCTTAGATGAACGGCCATAAACTCATCGGCTAACTGTTTGCTCTCCGAAAACCAGCTCTCCTCGGTCACAACCCGAAAGAGCCGCACATACAGGGATGCGCCCTCAGCCGGAAGGTCGATCAGATATCTGGCCCGGGTTTGAAGATAACCGTCTGAAAGAAAGATAGGGCGAATCTGTGAAGGAGACTCCTCTGCATCGAAATAGGGCCCAACAATGGAGGCTGCTACCAGTTCCGCCCCATCGTATCCAACAACTCGAGCCCTCCATGCAGCAATCTCGCCGCCCGGAGAATCGCTGGTCAGAATCTCCATTTGCAGGCTTGCAAAGTCTGACTCCAGAATCTGAGGATGCTGGCCTGTGCCTGTGAAGGAAGGACTCTTAACGCTGCATCCGAGCAGAAGCAGAAGTGTAGCGCAGGGCAACGTCAGACGAAAAGGAACTGGATGAACCGCTGAATGCTCAGTCATATTGAACCACCCGGGTAGCGTCGGAGGGACATCCTCCGGGCGCCCAGCTCAGACCATAGGAGCCTTCCGGAAATGTGGGCTGCGAAAACAACGCAGGCCATCCATAATAGTCTTTCGGCATTCCTTTCTCCTCTTGATTCCGGGGGCGAAGCCGAATCAAAACATTGTCGTAGCGATCCCTGGAAAAAGAGCCTTCGTAGATCAGTCGCCTGGAGTCCGCCACAGTCCGGAAGGAAAAATCCGATCCGCCTTCAAAAGACACCAATAGAGCAAGCTCTGCCTCGCCACCTCCCGGATAGTGAGATGCCTTTTCCTCTTTCCCAATCAGAAGATACAGATAGCTGCTGTCTGATGCCGGAACTGTAAGCGAAATCGTACGGTGAAGAGGGCCCAGCCCGGAGTAATCGGGATCCTGAGCAAGCGAAGCGTCGCCAAAATCGGAACCCGAGCCATGAATTAGATGCCAGAAACGATTCAAAAAACCATTTTCGAAAGCAGGCAACGGACGAGACGAGTAGACGCCGTACTGATACCAGAAGCCCGGCTGCCGGGGTTGTTCAATACAGAGCCGCAAAGATTCCCTTTCCCGGGGAACGATATCCTGTAGTCCAGAACAGGAAAAGGCGAGCAGCGACACGACCAGCGCTGACACAGGAACACCATAGAATGAAGACCGCAGCACAGCCCTGTATTGAACTACCGGCTCTGGAAGCAATCCTTTCCGGCCCCACCGGCGTTACCGATTTTTGCCTTCCGCCCCTGGGCGAAGCCCTAATCCTCCAACGGTAGAGGCCCTTCCAGCATTCGCCGGAGGTAGTCCATACGCCGTACTCAAAAATCTATAAATGCGAAATATTTTCGGAATCCGAAGAAACTCAGCAAAAAGGGGAAACTCTGACTGTCGTCCAATAGAATTAGCTGCGAGAGAAAAAGTATGATTCACGCTCTGTCTGACATAGGGTCCATTGCTGCCTTTTTCCAGGATCTTTGCCTGCATTGCTCGGAACGAGGGATACAGGCCGCACATGAGATCATTCGCACCAGAATTTCCGACCGACATTTGCAGGAAGGACTGACTCTGGCTGCAGATGGCAATCATCCTGCCATTGTGGGTCGCTATCTTTCCGAAACTCTTCCTCGCCACTGGGAGCCTGACCTGGCCGAAAGAGTAGCCAGAGCAGTATCTTGCTGGCAAACCGGACAGCCTCTGCAAGAGATTATGAATTGCTTGCATGCTCCTGTTTCTGACTAGCCGCTCCTTCCCATCTGTACCATTCGCTATCGCCGATAGCCTTCGCAGGCGGTACCTTAACGGCTTTCCTGCATTCTATGCCGGTTCCATGCCACAATGCTGCGAAAACAGGCATCCGAATGCTACCAGGTCCCGATTTCCGCCCCATGGTTCAGATCCCGACGAATCCCTGTGCAGAACGCAGGCATACCAGCAAATCCTACCGGCGTCCCACCGCTTAGATTTAAAAAGGTTAAGTTAGACCAAGAAGATGAAGAAGAAGAAGAAAAAAGTTACCGTGAAATAATTCTTTCCCCTTGTAATTATCCCTGCTCGTGCAGAATACAGACCTGTATTTTCTTAGAGATCTATCCATGTCGATGTTCGATATTCTAAAACGTCCGGGCTTTTTGTACTCTTTCTGTATAACGGTTCCGCTGCTCGGAGTTCTGCTGGGCCTGCTTTTGCCCGGCACTTCCGATGATACCCTAACCGGAGAAGCAAGCAGGCCTTCTTCTGCCTGGTCTTTGCAGGAGCGCTCTGCGGCGCCGGCGGGCGAAGCAGTCGGGCCGACCTTGAATGCTTCAGGCGCCGAGGACCGGGTACCGGAAATTCAGGTATCTCAGAACCTCATGGACGTGGATCCGTACGACGATAGCTGGAAGCGGTTTCCGCCGCCGCTGGACTCCTTTGGAAAAACGGTAATTCTGCCTTTCTCCGAACTAAGCGCCAGGGATGGATACTGGATGCTCTACGATATTTCCGGTCTGCAGCCGGGAAAAACCTATGTTCTGGATACATTCTGGTACTACCGGGAGCATTACAATGGGTTCATTTCCTGTTATTCCGATCAGCCTCCGCCTGTCGATAACTGGCAAACGATAGATTATAGTTCCTATGCAACGCCTGCCTACTTCTTCCAGGCCGACCAGCCCCGGTGCTCCCTCCTGCTTAACGCCAGACTTCCGTATCACTGGGCGGGTCCCGGGCAGATCCTCACCGAGTCCAGCTACTACCGAACCATTCATTTTCGTAGCGCCTTCTATGCAGCTATCTTCTCCGCCATAGCACTGCTGATTCTGTATCAGACAGCGCTGGCAATCTATACCCGAAGCCGATTCTATCTTTTCTATCTTCTGTCTGCGGTTTCGTATTTTGCTTATCAGATCGGATTCACTGGCTATGCCGTGCAGCTCAACCTGGTTTCTCCGATTCAGAACCATTACCTAATGATTGGATTCCTTTCATGGGAGGGATTCTTTCTGCTGTTTCTGGGCGAATTGTTCCAGGGCATACGTAAGAATGCATGGCTCCTGAGAATGACACGGCTACTGGGAGTGCTCTGCGTGGGTGGCGCCTG
>JAGRNE010000115.1 GCA_020440915.1 Leptospiraceae bacterium
AGCGTTCACCATGCGCCTCGTAAGGTGTACTGGTTGAATGCATTGAGGCTTCATCCAATCAATACTCTATACAATTCGGCCGCAGGATTGGTTCCATTGCTTCTGCTCGGATTTGATTCTCAAGTGATTTTCGCGGTGGGTATTCTAAACAACTTCATGTCTGTGGTAAACCACTTGAACGTGGACTTTCGCCTGGGCTGGTCCAACTGGATTTTCAATTCCGGCGAACTTCACCGATGGCATCATAGCCGGGACCCGGAGTTCGGCAACAGCAACTACTCCGGAGGCCTGCTGATTCTCTGGGACCTGGTGGCCGGGACCTTCCGGCTGCCCCACCACAGATTACGGGAAAACGATGTTGGGATATTCGACGAATCGCAGTACCCTATGGCCTCCTTTCGCGGACAATTGCTATACCCATTTCGTTTCTGGCAGGGCTGTTGCAGACCGGGCCTCGCCGGCGCGTAAACAGGCAATGATGGCATAGATTTAAGGGAAAGTCTGCTTGCTTCGCTCGAGGAAGACGAGCAAAGGGATTCGCTACTCAACGGGGATGAGAATTTCTGTAAGAAGCTCGGCTTCCGGAGTCACCGAAGGATCATTCAGATAGGATTCGGCGCAGAATTCGGATCGAATGCTTAGCCCGTTTTCCTGGATAGCCTGAAAGGCCAGCGGATAGGCCTGGCCGAGCTGGGCATAGGAGCCGGTCAATAGAAAGCGAGCAAACTTTCCCGCCGCTACCGTTCGGCTTTTGAGCGGATTCGTCAGCCCGGTTGGAACGGCGCTGACGGCCACCCCTGCCTGGTAGACAAAGCGATCATCGCCTTCCTTTTCCGGATCTATGAAAGAAAGGCCGAGCATAGCTCGAATTGTGGAACGATCCAGATCCGAAGCATGGGACCAGAAGGTTTCCCATGCCCCGGGAGCGAGCTTTTCAAAGGGACCCACCGTCTCCACGTAGATCAGATCGTAGTCGGGTCTCTGGACAATTTCTGGAACGGCTGACAGGGCAATTTTCATAGACAGAACGTACCGGCCGGTATCCTTCTAATACGTCAACGCAAGTTTTTGGCTTTCGTCGCAACCGGGCTGGATCCGGACTTCCCGTCCAGCCCGAAAGTCTCAGTTTCTCCGCTTTAGATGATTCTCAATTCGCAGAATGGAAAACATTAATGCGATCATCAGAAAAGTCACCACTCCACCAAATATAGCCATATAATAGAGCGCGGAGTTCAGCATTCCAGACAAATCGTCGGCGCCTTCCTTGCCTTTGATCTCTTTCATTTGCCTGCGAAATTCGGAGGAATAGACCTTGTAAGACTGGGATTGGGGCAGGGATGCAACCGGAACGTTCTTCCCTTCCCAGTTTTTCTGCGTTAGAATGGGGATCCCGCTTTCCTTCGCCTCCTCCAGATATTCCAGATACCCTTCCAGAAAAGCCTGCCTTTTTTCGCTAGCTTCATCATCCGACGAAAGACTAAAGTCGCCGCTGTAGGCGAAGTGATTCCTGGATAGCTGTTCGAAGTTTCCCACCATGCGATCCACATCCCCGCCTTCATTGTCCATGGCATACTTGCCCACCACCTTGCCATACTCCTCCAGAAGAGTCTCGAAGAAGGCATCCAGGTCCTTCTGCCCGGGCTCCGGAGGCCGGGTCTGGGTTTCGTCCAGGCTGCCAACCTCTTGCGCGGGCACAAAGTCGCTTTTGTAGAACTCTACGTCCGGAGTATCGCGTGCAAATAGATCGCCGATCGCAGAAAAGAATTTGGCCACTCCCATAATGACAATGACCACAAGCACAATGGACATCATCACCACTCCGATGACTCTTGCAATTTGCATCAGTGTGCTTTCAATTTTTTCCATTTAATCCTCCAGTTAATTAATCGAATTGTTCAATCTATCGCGGATCCTTCCAATCTTTTGTCAATATAGATTATCTTTTTCTTAAAATCACTTACTTCCTGATATATTTGACCGTACCATTATACACCCTGTGCGCTACCCGGAGAATCGAGAGCCTTTCGGTGGGTTTCTGTCGCCGCAACCGTGCCTTTGTGTATCGTATGTTACCGGTTCTTCGCCGGGCAAATCGCTGCCATCATACCCAATGTGCGCTCTCAAGGGCGAAAAATTAGTGACCACCCTGCCCCTTTTCTCGAAAGCTGAAGATATGAAAGCCCAGTACGACTATCTCATCATTGGCGCAGACGCGGCCGGCAATTCTGCCGTAGGCCAGATTCGCAGAAATGACAAAAGCGGAACCATTGGTATTCTGGAAAAAACCGAGATCATCTCCTATGGAGCCTGCGGCCTGCCCTACGCGATTAGCGGTTCCGTGAAATCTTTCGACGACCTCATCCATTTTGACGGACCTACCTTCGGAGAGAAGACGAAATCGGACGTGCTTTTGCGCCACGAAGCCATTGCTGTAGATACCGCTCGTAAAACTGTGAAGTTTCGCAGCGCCGATGCAGAAGGCGAAATTGGCTACGGAAGGTTGATGATTGGAACCGGGGCGCCGGCCATTCGCCTTCCTTTTGTCGACTACAGTTCCTCTCGCATCTTCGAGCTCAAGACTGTACCTGATGGACGGGCTATTCAGCAGTTTATTCAGGAAAACGGCGCGAAGAAGGCAGCCATTATTGGAGCGGGCTACATTGGCCTGGAAGCGGCAGAAAGTTTTCGGGAAATGGGACTGGAGGTGACCATCTTTGAAGCTCTGGAGCGTCCGGTTCCCAGGCTTCCGGAAAGCCTATCCAAATCCATAGTTTCGCAAATGAAAGAACATGGCATAGAGTTCAAGCCGCATAGCAAAGTCCATGCCGTAAAGGATACAGGATCGTCCATTGAATTGAGCACCGAAGCCGGAAGCGAAACATTTGACTTTCTTCTGGTGGCAGTGGGTGTTCGGCCGGCCACTCAATTCCTGGAAGGTAGCGGCATCGAAATGCAGAAAGGCGCCATAGTGGTGGATCAATATGGTCAGACCAATGTAGAAGATGTCTATTCAGGAGGCGATTGCGCTCTGGCCTATCATAAGCTGCTGAGAAAACCGGTTTACTATCCGCTGGGCCATACAGCGAACAAGCAGGGACGGATCGCAGGCATGAACATGAGCGGCCAGCACATCGCTTTTCCGGGCATTGTGGGAACACAGGTATTCAAATTCTTTGATCGGGCCTACGGGCTTACCGGACTTTCCGCTCAAGAAGCGCAGGAGGCCGGCTACGACTTTGAGGAAACCAGCGCCATGCGTCCGTCCCGAGCCGGCTATTACCCGGGATCGGATAAAGTAAAAATGACACTTCTTCTGGATAAGAAAGACGGTACCTTGCTGGGAGCCGCAATGTTCGGTCCTCTGGATTCTTATGGTTTGATCGATGCAGCTTCAGCTCTTGTGAACATGAAAGCGAAAGCCGATGAAATCGCCTGGATGGATTTCGCTTACGCCCCTCCCTTTGCCCCGGTCTGGAATGCGCTAATATCGGCGGCCGGAAAGAGCTAGAAAAGACTGCGCCGGGCAATCAGGCGCCAAGTGTACGGCCGTGCCAAAGGCAACGTCAGACTATTTTTGCATCGATCCTGGAACAGGCGGGGATTCAGCTTAACTGAAGGCCATTCACTCAAACAGCGTGGTTCGGCGCCTGAAAGAAATGTACGAAACCATCGAAGACATGAATCTGAATCTGGAAAAGCAAGTGGAGGACCGTACGATACACTTGCAGCAATCTCTGCCGGGTGCAGGCGAAATTGCGGACGATCTAAGTCTGATGTGCGTCGACTACAGGTAAGGCGAAAGCCAGCCGATGCGGGCTGGAACCGGAAAAATGGCTTGCTCAAGGAGCAGGTAGAGCCTACGCTTATTTGCCATGACCTCATCCTTGATCTGGACGTTGATTGCTGTTTACGCTGTATTCTTCTATCTGCTTAATCTCTGGGAGAAAAAGCTATGATTCTGGGTCATTACGCCGCTGCATATGTGGCCCGGCCCTACAATTCCAGGGCGCCTTTCTGGCTTCTTCTGCTCTGCTCCAATCTGGCGGAATTTCTGTGGCTTCTTCTGGCTCTTCTGGGCGTGGAGGCCACCAATCCATCCTCCTTGCTGGACGCTACATTTCAAAATCTGGAAGTGCACATGACTTTCAGTCACAATCTGCTACCCAACCTGGCTCTGGGCGCGCTGGTTTACGGCGTAGTTCTGGCGGTGTATCGGCAGCAAAAATTGGCTCTCTGGTCGGCTTTTCTAACCGTCTCTCATGTTTGGCTGGATTTCATCGTAGGCTTTGAACATCAAATCCTTGGTCCTGATTCAATGAGCCTGGGACTGAATTCCTACCATCGCTTTCCTCATGCGGCCATCGGCATCGAATGGCTCTTTGCTATGGCCTGTCTGGTATTCTATTTTCGCACGGAAGCCCGGCAGGGTCGCCCGGTTAGTAAAAAGAAGAAGGGATGGTTACTGCTGGGGTTTTCCATAGGCATTCTACTCTGGTTGCCAAACGCTACCATTCCTATGCGCGATCTATTGCCCTTCTGAGGGGGCCTCTGCAGAATCGGTGCTGCGGCTCAAATCGAGAGCCCGGCGCCTGCCTTTCTGCGCCAGCATCGCAAATGATTGCTTTTTCTATGGCCGGTGCTATCAGTGACAGCATGTCACAGGTTTTCCTTTATGCTTTCTTTGGGCTCAGCGCAATTCATATTCTGGGAGAATTCCTGAATGATCCGCTGCGAAAACGAATTCGCATGGCTACCAAGCCACTCCTGATGCCTCTTCTAATTGCCTTTAATCTTACCCATACAAGTTCTCCGAACTGGTGGATAGTGGGCGCTCTGGCGCTTGGTTGGGTGGGCGATGTTGTACTGATGTTCCCCAAAATTGCTGTGATGTTCTTGATCGGACTTGCTTCCTTTCTTGTAGGGCATGCACTGTTCATCTATGCCTTCCTGAAATCCACCGCATTTCTGGCTTCCATGCCTACCTGGTACGTAGCTCTTGCAGCGCTCTTCGCTTTCGCTGCGGCAGCCTTCTTCATCTACTTTAAGCCCCATCTAACCGCCGAAAATGCAGACAAGAAGATACCGGTAGCGCTCTACGCCTCTATTATAGTAGCCATGAGCTACACCTCTCTGGCCATCGTAATCCAGGGCGCAGGATCTGGAGTCTACTTTGTAATGCTGCCATTTCTGGGCTCTCTTTGCTTTATTGTGTCCGATTTCTTGCTGGCCCGGCAGCTCTTCATCAAGCCTTTCAAATACGATCAGGCAATAATCATGCTGACCTATCTGGGCGCGCAGTATCTCATCGCACAGGGCTATCTGGCTTACCCATTCTAGGTCCTGGAGTATTCTCCGCGGACAATGCTTGCTGGCATTATTTTGTCTGCGAGGCCACAATGGCCCCCAGGGTATCCAGATGGCGGAGCGTATTCTCCCCCGCCGGCAAAGCACAGTTGATGCGAAGATAGTTGCGGTATCCTCCAGAAGCCGAAAACAAAGATCCCGGAGAGATGGTCAGACCCTTCTGCAGGGCCTGACTCTGAATCTCCAGGCCATCGCAATACGACGGAAGCTCAACCCAGAGCCAGAAGCCGCCCACAGGGCTGGAAAGACGTATATCCACCGGCCATTTCAGGACCCGATTGCGAAACTCAGCCATTCGATGCATGGTTTCCTTTCTAAGCCTTCGCAGATGACGATCAAACTTTCCTTTTTTCAGAAACACTGACAGTGCGGTTTCAGTAAGTCTCGAATTTCCAAGACTCATGGAACGAAAGCGCTGCAACAATTTGTCCTGGAAATCGGGGGGTGCAATGACCCATCCCAGTCGCATGGATGGAGCAATGCTTTTTGCAAAGGAAGATACCAGAAATACACGATCCCGGTTATGCGCTGCCAGAGGAGGACTTCGCTTGAGTCCATGATGGATGCCTCCATACACATCGTCTTCCAGAATATAGAAATTGTACTTTTGCGCCAGCCAGAGCAGCTTTGCTCGCTTCGCTTCCGAAAGCAGAGCTCCTGTGGGATTGTGAAAATTGGGCACGGTGATGATCAGACGAATGCGGCGACCGGATCGCAAATGCTTCTCCAGCGCATCCACATCCATTCCATCTTCCGTTTCTACCGGAATCTCGAGGAACTTCAGATCAAACTTGCGAATTTGATATAGAAAGCCGCTGTAGCACGGACTTTCCAGAGCAACCACATCCCCGGGTTGCACCAATTCCTGAAGCACCAGGTACGCCGCTTCGGTGGCGCTTCCAGTAAGAAGGATTTCCTCCCAGTCCGCCACCACGCCGTTTTGCAGATACCGGCGGCCAATTTCTTTGCGAAGTGCCGGCAAACCGGGCGGAAAACTGTAACCATGCACATCTTCCGTTCGCAGCGCCTCCGAAATGCAGCTCTTAATGGATACAAGGGGAAGAAGGTCTTCCGATGGGACGGCCAGCCCGAATGCAGCCAGTACCTTCACCTCGCCGGCATTCAAAGCCCGATCCAGCGCAGGATCCAGCGAAAGCCTGCTCAGGATGCGACTCTTCTGCGGCCGCGGTACGGCTTCGGCCAATGCCTGGGTGTAGTAGCCTCCACCCGGTACCGATTGAATTAGCCCCTTGTCCAGAAGAATGCGATAGGCTTCTACCACAGTCCCCTGGCTGAAACCGGAAAGGCGTATGGACTGACGAATGGAAGGTAGTCGACTGCCCGGCGGATATTCGCCGTTTTCCATTCCCTGAATCATGCGCCGGGCCAGGCGCATAGGACGTCCGTCCACCTTCTCTTTTCCGGTTTCCTGAAGCATCCAACTGTTATAGTCTTTTTGGCAAAAACCGCAACTGTTATTTTTTCCACTCTGCTACTACAATAAACCCATGGAACTCAAGACCCTTACCCCACGAACCAGGATTCGCCGCTCGGCGGTCCGGGACATTCTGGCATTTCATAACCGGCCTGATATGATTTCACTGGCCGGAGGCCTACCCGATCCGGACAGCCTACCTGTGGCCGGGATCGCTCGATCCGCCCAGTATGTATTGTCGCGCTACGGAGGGATCGCACTTCAATACGGAACCACGGAAGGATTCCACCCTTTGCGCGAATACATTGCATCGATGATTTCCCGCAACGGTCTGAAAACGGCTCCGGAGCAAATCTTGATTACCAGCGGTTCGCAACAGGCTATGGATTTGGTTGGCCGATATCTGCTAACATCCGGCCAGGTGTTCACAACGGAGCCAATGTATAACGGGGCCGTGCAATCCTTTGAACTGCAGGGGGCCACGATTCATTCTTTGGCTTGCGATGAAATGGGTCCTACTGTGGAAGCTCTGCGAAAGATTCCCAAATACAGCAAAGGAATCCCCGAGGAGTCGGATGCCGGCCCGGCCTTCCGGGGCGGCTTTCGTTCGCTTTCCGTGCCCTCCGGTTCCCGGGCATCCGCTGAAAAGGAAGGCCAGACCAGAATACTCTACCTTCTTCCTACGCTGGGTAATCCTACCGGAGCCATCATTCCAGAGGGACGAAGACAGGAGATAAGAAAGATATTGCAGGACTCCGACCAATGGCTTCTGGAAGAAGACCCCTACGGCGATCTTATTTTTGACGGATCGCGACTTCCGTATCTGAGCCAGGGTTCCGAAACCAGAAGCCTCCTTCTGGGAAGCTTTTCCAAGACTGTGTCGCCGTCGCTTAGAATTGGATGGTTACGCGCCAGCGAAGAGGAAATACAGGAAATTGTTCCTTTGAAGCAGGCTATGGACTTACACACAAATCTGCTTTCTCAAATGATACTTCATCGCTTCCTGGAAGATGTGGATCTAGACCTTCATCTTTCCAGGCTCCGTCAGATTTACCGTCAAAGAATGGAGGCGGCTCTGGGGTATCTCTGGGATGCAAACCTACCTCTCCAACCAGAGACGGTTCCGGTCGGAGGAATGTTTCTATGGATCAAGACCGACGTCGATACCGATGCTCTAGGCCGGGCTGGACTTGAAGAAGGAGTGGCCATTGTACCAGGCTCTGCTTTCTTCAGCAGGGCAGAAGAAGGAAAAAGGCACTTTCGCATCAATTTCAGCGCAGTATCTGTGGAGGAGATTCGTCAGGGAATGGAAAGACTGGTTCGCGCCTATCACCGGATAAGAGGGAGCTGAAATACCGGTTCCCAGGAATCAATGAATCAGGAATGATATCCGGGCCTGGCCAGCCCGGGTCATCAAGAGCAAGAGCCGAGGATTGCCAGGATGGGCGCGAAGACCCGATGGCGCCACTAAACGAAGGTCCGTCACTCAGGGCTTCTGCTGCTTCCAGGGGATTTCCGGCTGGACGTACGTGTAAACAAACATAATGCCGCGCTTGTTATCGCGAATAATGTAGTGGTTTCCTTTGATGGCCAGGATAGTATAATCCGCTTCTTTGCCAGGCCAATCATTATCTTCCAGAATAGGATCGTGCACTTTGATTGTTATCAATCTGTAGGTGCAATCGCCCACCCATTCCAGACGATTCTTAACATACAGTTCGTTTACTTTGCGATGCCCGATAAGCGTTGCAGTGGTAATTTCATATTGAATGGTTCCTATAGGCGCCGAAAGCTTCTGATGATAGAGCCCGGACTTAAATCTACATTCTTCTGGCTTCATATCTACGGCCAGTCGCAGAGGCTCTGTGGCTTCGCCCTGCGGTAGATTTTTTAGATCGCCGAGGCCTTCTGGAACGGCCATCACCGAATAGGAAAGTAGCATTAGAAACAGAGAAGCGATGAAAACCAGGTATCTCACGGGATAATTATTCCGGGCTCCCCGTCTGACACAAGCAAGAATGCATAGCGGAATGCCTGGAAGCGCGGTAATTCACTGGACTCCTACTTTTTCCAGGGAACTTCAGGCTGGACATAGTCATACCAACGCAAAGACCCATCTTGCAGGGTCCTGGCAAAATAACGATTCCCTTTAAGGGCAACGATCCTGTACTCAGTAACATTTCCCGGCCAGTCGTCGCCTTCGAGAATAGGATCGTGCACCTTGATTGTAATCAACCTGTAGGTGCAGGGGCCGGTCCATTCCAGACGATTGGTTACAAAATAGCGGTTCACCACGCGATGAGCATTTAGAGTGAAAGCGCCAATCTCGAAGCGGATGGTCCCTACCGGAGGACCCAGCTTCCGCTCGTAATAGCCCGGCTTAAAGCGACATTGCTCGGCCGTCATTCCGTCGGTCTCTTGCAGAGGCGCATCGTTGGTGCCGGGAAATACAAGATCTTCCAGAGCTCTTTTTTCGGCAGGCTCGGCAGGCAGAGCAAAACAGGCCCAAAGTAGAAGAGCCAGAAACGAGAATATGGCTGCTAGGCGAAGGGACTTCATATCGGAACGCTAACTCCTTTCTTCTGCAATGCAAGCAGAACTTTTTTGCACCTGGGCGTCATTAACCGGTCCCGCTCCAACGAACAGAAACAGCCTGAAGACGATAGCCAGAATCCTTGAGGACCTTGAGAATTCGGGAAGATACTTCGAAGTCGCCGGGATTCGAAGCTTCGTTCTGGACAGAGGAGAAGGCGAAACTGTGGTCTGCCTGCACGGCGTTCCGGCATCCGCCTATCTATATCGTAAGCTTGTGCCGGCACTTGCCTCTCGGCGGCTGCGTGGCATTGCCTTTGATTTGCCTGGTATGGGGCTGGCCGATAGGCCCACCCGGTATGACTATAGCTGGAGCAATCTCAGCACCTTTGTAGAGAAAGCCATAGAAGCTCTGGGGCTGAAACGCTATCATCTGGTTGTCCACGACATTGGCGGACCCATCGGTCTCATGCTGGCTGCTCGTCGACCGGAATCCATTTTAGGCCTTCACGTGCTAAATACAATGATCGATGCAGATACATTCCATCGCCCCTGGATGATGGCTCCCTTCGCTATGCCCTTGCTGGACAGGTTGTGGCTGGCATCGCTGAATCGCTGGTTGATGTATGCAATCTTTGCCTACACCGGAGTGGGATCTTTTCGTAGCATTCCCCGCCAGGAAATCTACGCTTATGTGGATGTGCTGAAGCGAAAGGATGGTGGCGCCGCCTTCTTGAAGATCATGAAAGGCTTCGAACTGAATTCCGAAGTCCGGGATTTATGCCATGCAGCCGTTTCCTCCCATCACTACCCTGTTCAACTCATCTGGGGAATGAAGGATCGGGCGCTGAAATTCAAGAAACATGGCAAAAGAATCATGGAAGTGGCGGGGCTCAAGGATGTTACCAGGCTTCCTGGAAAACACTTCCTTCAAGAAGATTGCTTCGATGACATTGCGCAGCAGATTGCCAGATTCGTCTCGCCGTCATGACCGGTAGACCTTCGGTGTATGCTTCCGGAAGAGAAAGCCGCTTCTGGAAATAGTCTCTGCTCCTTGAATGCCGGGGATGGCATTTCTTCGCTGATTCGAGTCTTCCAAGATTCTCTTTACATTCATCCGGCCCCGGGCCCGGATGCACAATGCCTTCCACTGAATTCGAATTCATTACCTACGAAAGAAAAGGATTCGTAGCGCAAATCGGACTGAACCGACCGGCAGCACGAAATGCCATGAATACAAGAATGCTCCAGGAATTTGCCCTGGCGCTTACAAGGTTCGAAGACG
>JAGRNE010000116.1 GCA_020440915.1 Leptospiraceae bacterium
GCAGGGGCTCGGCTACCAGTCCCTTTTCCCCGGTTTCGCTGATCCAAATCGATGGGGCGGTCGGACTTCGGCCCGGGGTACCTCTTGCCCGGTCCGGACCAGAGGCGATTTCCGCCGCAGGCGCCTTGTACCCGGAGCGCCGCATTAAGACGAACCGCCCACGCCGCAGGCGCCTTATGCCCGGAGCGCCGCATTAAGACGAACCGCCCACGCCGCAGGCGCCTTATGCCCGGGGCGCCGCATTGAGACGAACTCCGGATCACACAGACCGGGAACAGTGCCCAGGCCCCACCAGGGCCTCCACAAATGGAAAGATCTTGACTCCGGAGGACCTCGGAGGCCATTGGATACACAGTGCGGGTGTGGTGTAACGGTAGCACAATAGCCTTCCAAGCTCTTAGAGGGGGTTCGAGTCCCCTCACCCGCTGATCCTTCCTCTGCTCTTATATTTCACAACTCTGTATCACAATTGTAACATTTCCGGGGTTTCTTCCATTGTATGGAGCAAGCACCGGCTCAACAGCCCGGCCGGACCCACCGGACACCAGAAATGAAAGACAACGAAGTAAGAGGCCTTAGAATCCTTGTCGTGGACGACGAAGAGGATATCTGTGACCTCATCCGGTTCAACCTCGAAGAAGAAGGGTATGTAGTAAGCGTCTCCCAGAACGGGATGGATGCACTGAACAAAGTGGAAAGAAACCTTCCAGATGCAATCATTCTGGATTTGATGATTCCGGGGATCAGCGGCATGGATCTATGCAAAAAGATCAAGAGCCGGTATGACGTTCCTATTCTGATGGTAACGGCCAGGGCCGGCGAAACGGATGCGGTGCTAGGATTGGAAATGGGCGCCGACGATTACATTCGGAAGCCTTTTAGTCCACGTGAGCTCACTGCTCGATTGAAGGCCGTGCTCCGGCGGCGGGGACCGGGATTGGACGACGCTCAGGGCGGCAGCATGGCCATCGGCGATATTCAGATGAATACTGCGGCACACCGGGTTAGCATCTCGGGTACGTCGGTGGATTTGACTCTCATAGAATACAAGTTGCTCAAGCTCTTCATGGAAAATCCGGACATCGCATTTTCCCGGGATCGGCTGCTGGATCGCGTCTGGGGACGGGATGTATATGTGTCCGATCGCGCGGTGGATGTGAACATTAAACGATTGCGGGAAAAACTACTTCATGAGAAACAAAGGCTGGAAACGGTGCGCGGCGTAGGTTATCGATTTCGCGGCGATTCCTGAGAGTCCTGAGATTTTTTAGAGTTCCCTCGGGCCCACCGCAGGGCATTGATTTATGAAGAGCATTTTTGTACGTATCGTACTTCTTCCGGTATTTGTGTACCTTCTCGTAGGAGTCATTTTCTACTACGGGATGGTAAAACCCAATACCTGGCAGGCCTGGGAATTTCTGGAAATCTATTTGCTGAGCGGTCTCATTCTGCTGAGTATTAGCGCCTACCTCGCCTATCAAGCTACCAGGCAGATTATTGAACCTCTTCGTTCGCTACTGGAGCAACTCCAACGTTTCCCGGAGTCCGGTCATCCCGGGCATCAGAAATCCAGAATTCCAGAAATTGAAGCAATACGACAGAAATCAGAGGACCATCTAAATCGCCTCAGAACTCATATATCGGATTTGAACGTGGAAAAGGAACTTTTGCGAGCCCTTCTAAACGGACTCCAGGAAGGAGTTATTTGCATAAATCGAAAGGGCATTATCGTCTTTCAGAACCATACACTGTCTGAGTCGCTGGTGGAGCCAGAGTCTACCGGAAAGCAGTACTTTAAAGTCATAAAGAACCACTATCTTCTGGAACAGATCCACGCAATCGTATCTGGTTCAAACAAGGGCATTCCGGCGCCCTCCGATTTCCAGGCTAATCGCAGACATTACAAGCTGGCATTTCAGCCCGTGGAAGTCGAAGACGAACCTGTAATGTATCTGGTGATTATCCATGATGTCACCGCAGAAACCAACACCATGCGACTGCGGGAAGATTTCTTACAGAACGCTTCCCATGAATTGAAGACGCCCATCACCAGTATTCGTGGCTATGCAGAAACCATGATCCACCGGCTAAGCGACGACAACCAGGTGCGATTTCTTCAGGCAATCCTGCGAAACAGCGAAAGGATGGAGCGAATCATAGAGGATATGGTTATCATCTCTTCCATCGAAAGTCGGGCCTTCCCTTTTCAGCCCGTTACGATGAAACTGTCCGATTATCTAGAACAGATTCAATTGCTGGTCCAGGGAAATCTGGAACAAAAAAAGCAGACTCTGCAAATCCAGATCCATATGGAAGACTGCACCGTCCATGCCGATCCACTTCTTCTGGAACACCTGTTTGTTAATCTAATAGCCAATGCCAGCCGACACTCTCCAGAAGGTAGTTGCATCCAGGTCATCGCCGATGTAGAAAGCGAAAACCACGTACTGATTACGGTGGCCGATGAAGGTCCGGGTATCCCTCCAGACCTGGTGGAAAAGATTTTTGAGCGCTTTTTCAGAGCCGATAGGAATCGTTCTCGCACAGAAGGCGGCACAGGGCTGGGGCTTTCCATTGTTCGTCAAATCACCCGCATCCATGGCGGCAAGGCCTGGGCAGAGAATCGCCCACAGGGAGGAGCCGCATTTCGCATTCGGCTACCCGTTCGCGTTCGCTCGGCTCAGCTCAGCGGCACAGCCTGAGCTTTAGAATCTCTGGCCGGATACAGCGGGGCCAGTATCCAAAAAGGTTTTACACAGTCGAGGCTCATCGCTCATTATCCCGCCTATGCACTCTTCCTTTCGGTTACGCCTTGTTTCTGGCCTGCCTTCAATGGTCTTGTTTTTGTTTCTTGTCCAGTCCTGTGCCAGGGAGCCCGTGAATCATGGATTCTGTGGCATCATTCCAGGAGAAATGGAAGCGGCCCTGAGTTATGCAACGTCCCTGTACCTCGGTCGAATGCCAGATCAGGACTATCTGGCAACGGAAAACCAGGCCGCGGTACGTAGCATCCCGCCGCTTGAGGTTCGCACAGATCCAGAAGCGGTGAAAGCGTTGCAGGAAGGATTATGCTCTTTTTCTATCTTTGATAGTTCCCTGCCCTCATCGGCCGGGAATCCGGATCCTGGTTTTTCCTCCGAAGGCTTTGCAGTGGCGATCCGCACCGGAGCAGAGGAAAAGACCATAACCTACTCCGTATTCTTTGCCCCTGACGTTTTGCTTCTGGACAACTCTTCCAACGAATTCTCCGAAGAAGCCAGCCGGCGGACTGTTGCCTTCCTGAAGATTCTGTGGAGCGACGAGTTCCAGAGCAAACTACCTTTCTACAATCTGCAGCCGGTGGAACCGGCCCGGCGATCCGCCGCTATTCAGAAAGTAGAGGAGCTATTCGCCCCGCCCGAGCCATGAATTGGCGGACGATGGCGCGAAAGAAAAATCAGAGAGAGCTTCTTCCGACGGTGAGATCAGCCAAATCGACCGGTGATGTAATCCTCGGTGAGTTTTTCCGATGGATTGGTAAAGATTTTGAATGTGGAATCGTACTCAATGAGCTGGCCCTGATAGAATAGCGCCGTGTAGTCGCCGATCCGCGCTGCCTGCTGCATGTTATGGGTTACAATGACAATGGTGTAACTCTTCTTGAGTTCCAGAATCAATTCCTCTATCTTGTTGGTGGAAATCGGATCCAGCGACGCGGTAGGTTCATCCATCAGAAGGACTTCTGGTTGCATGGCGATGGCTCGCGCAATACATAGCCTTTGCTGCTGCCCGCCGGAAAGACTGTAGGCGGACTCGTCCATCTTATCTTTCACTTCGTCCCAGAGATACGCTTTATGCAGGGATTGCTCCACCAATTCATCTAGATTTCCCGTGTATCCATTGATTCGCGGACCCAGAGCGATGTTTTCTCGAATTGTTTTGGGAAATGGGTTGGGACTCTGAAATACCATTCCCACTCTCAGGCGAATCTCCACAGGATCCACGTCCGGAGCGAAAATATTCAGACCATCCAGCAGCACTTCGCCTTCTGCACGGGCCCCTTCGACGAAATCGTTCATTCGGTTCAAGGTGCGGAGAAATGTGGACTTTCCACATCCCGAAGGTCCAATGAGTGCCGTTACTCTTTGACGGTAGATATCCAGATCCAACTGTTTCACCGCTTCAAAGGCATCGTAGAAGACGCTTAGCTTCCTGGTGGTGAACACCGGTTCCAGAGGTCCCTCGGTTTCTGAGTTGTTTGCGCTAACCTGAAAGTTGATTTCGTTATCTGCCATGGTAATTGCCGGTAATCAGGAATGTAGATAGCTAAGCTTCTTTCGGAAGAAAAGCCTCAGGTAGATGGCTGCAGCATTCATTAGAAGCAGTACCACCAGTAGTACAATAATTGCGGACCCGGCGATGGCATGGAATTCTTCCTGCGGACGCGCCGTCCAGTTATAGATCTGAATGGGCAGTACAGTGTAACCATCCAGAGGACTGTGAGGAAGGTAGGCGATAAAGCCTGCCGCGCCCACGAGCAGCAACGGGGCGGACTCCCCGATAGCCCTGGAGAGAGCCAGAATAATGCCGGTGAAGATACCGGGAGATGCAACAGGTAGCACTTGATATCGCACTACTTGCCAGCGAGTCATCCCAATTCCATAACCTGCGAGCCGAAAGGAATCCGGAACAGCGCGCAAAGCTTCCTGAGCTGCAATGGTAATTACTGGCAGCACCAGAAGAGCCATGGTCAGAGATCCTGCAAGCAGGCTTTGTCCAAGATTCATGGCGTTCACAAAAAGGGTAACGCCCAGGATACCGTAAATGATGGAAGGCACGCCGGCCAGATTCTGAATATTCAGTTTGATAAATCGCACAAAGCGAGTGTTGCGAGCGTACTCTTCCAGATAGATGGCCGCGCCCAGACCCATGGGAATAGCGAAAATCGCGGTGAGAAACATTAGCCAGAGAGTACCTACAATGGCGGAGCTGATCCCCGCCTTCTCCGGCCTGGGGTTTGCAGGCGAAGAGAGAAAATCCAGGCTAAGCCCGGACGCTCCAGAAACCAGGAGATCCAGGAGCAGATAACCCAGAAAAAAGAGGGCTACAGCATTTGCGACAAAGCACAGGAAATGAAAAGCGAATCCGTATGTCTGGTACCGCCGGGATCTTGCAGCGTCAAATGTGTTCACTGATAAACCTCCCGGAATCGGCGGACGATTCGAGTTGCGATAAAGTTAAAGCCAAAGGTAAGAATAAACAGAGTCAGACCCAGTGCATAACGCGTAAAGTATTCAATACTTCCGGCGGAGGCATCTCCCAGGGAAATCTGAACAATAAAGGCCGTCATGGTCTGAATACCATGGAAAAAATCCCATGCAGTTGTAGGTGTGGCCCCGGCAGCCAGGGTTACGGCCATGGTTTCGCCCACAGCGCGGGCAAAAGCCAGAATAAAGGAGGCCACAACGCCGCTGAAGGCCGCCGGAATGGCAATCTTGGTAATTACATGAAACTTGCTCATACCCAGAGCGTAGCCGGCATTTTTTATGCTGATAGGTACAACTCGGAGTGAATCCGCCGATAGCGAAGAGACCATGGGCAAAATGCTGATGCCCACTACGATGGAGGCAGAAAGGGCATTAAAGACCTCAACAGTGTCCTGTCCAAAAACGGCTTTCAGAATGGGGGTTACAGTAACCAGCGCAAAGTAGCCGTAAACGACGGTGGGAATGCCTCCCAGGATTTCCACTACAGGTGTGGCCACTTCACGAACCAGAGCCGGAGCATACTGGGTCAGGTAGATGGCTGTTCCCAGTCCGAAAGGAATGGCGACTGCGCTTGCTCCGATGGCAATCATAAGCGTGCCGCTCAACAGGGGCAAAACGCCAAATTTCTTATCGTGTCCAAAAGGCTCCCACTGGGTGCCGGTAATGAAATCCCAGAAACTCACTTCGCTAAAGAAACCGATGGCATCGGAAACCAGGATGTAGACGATAGTGGCCGTAACCGCAATAGTCATCCCACCCAGTATCCTGAGGATCCAGCGAATGGTGCGCTCCCCCAGAGCCTTGGAAGGTTTTTGCCCGTAACGAGCGAAAACCTTCTTTCGGTCTCCCTGGACGGCTTCTACCAGAATTTCCAGGTTATCATTCATTGTTTTTCAGAGTCCTGAAGGATCAATCTGCGTACAGACTCTCCACAGGTTTTCCCATCAGATCCAGTTCCATCAGAACGCTACCGGTATCCATGTCCGAAAAATGCTTTTTGATATTGGTATAGGCTTCTTCAGATAGAGGGATGTAACCCACCTGGCGAGACAACTTCCCTGCATTTGCAAGATAGAAATCTACAAAGTTCTTCACATAATCCTTTTTCGCGGATGCCTCGGAAACATAGATCATCAGCGGTCGAGAAAGCGGAGAATAGGTACCGTTCTTCACGGTGTCGATGCTGGGCTGCACGGGCTGTTTGGTCCTGGGATTGATGATAGGCACCAGCTTAAGAGAATCCTTATTCTCTTCGTAGTATGCAAACCCAAAGAAACCCACGCCATGTTTGTCGCCTGAAATCCCCCTTACCAGGGTGTTGTCGTCTTCGCTAAAAAGAGCGTCGGCTCGAACTTGACCGCCATCTCCAATGATTGCTTCAATAAAATAGTCAAAGGTGCCGGAGTCTTTTCCAGGAGCGTACACTTTGATCGCTTCGTCGGGCCAGTCTTCGCGGACTTCTCTCCAGGTTTTAGCAGGATTCTCTGCCTGAAAGATATGTTTCAGTTCTTCTACGGTCAGATGATCGATGAAATCGTTGGCTGGATTAACCAGAACTGCCAGGCCATCATAGGCTACAGGAAGTTCGATGAAATTGATGTTGGCGGCTTTGCATTTTTCCACTTCATCCTTTTTGATCACCCTGGAAGCGTCGGAGATGTCCGTTTTGCCGCTGCAAAACTTCTTGAATCCCCCCCCGGTGCCACTAATACCCACGGTTACGTGCACATCATTGGTGGTTTGTTGAAATTCGGAGGCTACCGCTTCTGTGATGGGATAAACGGTGCTGGATCCGTCGATCTGGACCATGATTCTTTCTTTGCAGGAAGCAAAAAAGGCCACGGATAGGATGGCAGTTACGATGCCTGTCACTCTTAGATATTTCTGCATTTGCATATTGGCTCCTGAAAATAGAACGGCATGATTTCATCCTTGTTACAAAAATGTTACAGAGGTGCAATCTGGAAAGATTTCCGACCTGGATGATGCATCCAATTCTCGCTTGACCTACTGGATTTTCACGAGCCCCATGTCCAGTAGAAAGCCATGATCCAGAAGCAGATAGAAGAATTGAAAGAGCATGTAAGCCTGATGGCCCGGCGGGCGGAAGCTATCCTGGATATGGCCCTGGAAACCCTGGAAAAAAGAGAAGAAAGCCTCTTTCAACAGACAGTTTCCATGGACAGGGAGCTCAACTCCATGGAAATCCAGATGGACGAAAAATGCATGCGTCTTCTGGCGTTGCAGGAGCCTTTTGCCCTGGATTTTCGGTATATCTTTAGCTCCATCAAGACCACTCGCGATCTGGAGCGGATCGGAGATGAGTCCAAAACCATTGCTCGCTGGAGTCTCCGACTCCCGGGTGCGCAGGTCTCTGCAGAGCTCAACGAGCTGGCCTCCAAAGCCAGGGAAGCGCTGAAAGAAGCGATCCAGGCCCTGGTGAATTCCGATCTGGACGCTGCCAACAAGGTCCTGAAACTGGAACTGGAGGTGGATGCCATCGAAGAGAAAATCCTGGAAGTCTCCACCGATATTTCCCAGGCTTTGATTGTGCGGGCCCTGGAAAGAATTGGGGACCTTTCTACAAACATCGCCGAGAATGTGATTTTCTCGGTGAAGGCGCAGGACATCCGCCACAGCACGGATGCATAATCGTCCCGGTTTGAATGGGACTTCTCCTATACAATGCTCTGCTGATTACGGCCTATCCTCTCTATAGAATAGCAGCTCTATTTCATTCCGGTCTGCGGGATTTTCACAGAAGCCGAAAGGAAGGATTTCGGGAATTCCGGCGCTTTCGCAGCACAGAGCGCAAGATGCTCAGACTTCCAGGCAAGAATCAGCCTATTGTCTGGCTTCATGCATCCAGCGCGGGCGAGCTGGACCAATCCATGGCGCTAGCCCGAGAGATTAAGAAGCGCCGAGCCGTGACCATCATTCTGTCCGTGTTCAGCAGAAGCGTAAAGAAATTCCCCACCGAAACCGTGGACTTCGCATTCTATCTTCCGCTGGATCTTCCTTTTACCTGGAACCGGCTAATTCGCGGACTTCCTATAGAAACCTTCATTACCAGTACCTGGGATGTGTTCCCAAATCTCATTGGCTATCTTGCTGCGCGCAAGACCAGATGCTATCTAGCGTCCGCGGCTCTTCCCGGTGATTCCTCGCGCTTGAAACGGAAATGGTTCTTTGCCCCCCATTATGCCAGCCTTGCTGGTATCGGGGCCGTGGATGAGACAAACCAGAAGCGCTTCCAGAGCATCTACTCAGGGCCAGTGAAGATTACTGGCGATACGCGGTTCGATACGATCTTTCATAAACTGGAGCAGGCCAGGCTTCCGGAAGAGCATAAGAAAAGATTCCAGGCCCTGCTCAAACCTCCGGCAAAAACGAAGTCGGGTAAGAAGCGCAAGAAAGAACAAATTCTGATTCTGGCCTCTACTTACAATGCCTGCGACGAAATGCTTTTTCCTGTGATTTCGGAATGGCTGGATCGCTTCCATGGTTGGAAGGTATGGATCTTTCCTCATCATATACATTCCCAGCGCGTGGCCGAACTGGCTCAGAACCTGGAAAAAGAGGAATTAAAAGGCGAAGTGTTTATTCCCGATGACGGCAATCCCCAAATTCCGGTGTACGACCCTTCGCGCAGCGAAAGTCGAATCGTAATTATGAATTGCCTGGGACTTCTGGCCCACGCCTATGCCCTGGCCCAGTTCTGCTACATTGGCGGCGCCTATCACCATCGAGTACACAATACGGCAGAAGCTGCCGCTCTGGGAATTCCCATCATTACGGGCCCCCGGATAGAAGCCAGTCCCATAGCGGTGGATCTACGGCAGGCCGGCGCTCTCTTCGTGGCGCCCAGCACTCGTCTGCTCAAGGAAATCATGTTTCGTCTATCTCAAGAGACCCTGTTTCGCAAACATCAGGGCAAAATAGGAAAGAAGATGCTCACATCCAGAAAAGGCGCTTCCGCCCAGTTCTGCGACGCTTTTGATATTTGATTGGCCGATCGATTAAAGACGACCCGATCGATTAAAGACGAACCCATCGATTGGAGGCGCCCCCAAGGATAGAAAAGGACTCCGAATCCCTCCGCAAGCCGGACTTATGCCCGAAGTTGTTTCTGCTGAAACGTAAGGATCCCGGAAGCGATTCTGAATCGGTCAAGCTCCGGGAATGGCTGGCGCCGGATTACTCAATGGACCAGAAGATCCATCAGTTCACAATGAATTCGGTAAAGTAAACTTCCTTCACCTTGCCCTCTGAAAGCTGGTGATTGATGGAAGCCTTCAACTCTTCGCGCAACTCCAGCGTATCTTTGGGGGTGGCCAGGTCTGCTTTGGTTTTGCCTGAAAGAATGAGAATAATGGTATCTCGAAGTTGTGGGGTACGCTGAGCAAGTTCCGCGGACAGAGCTTTGTTTCCCTGCTCGAAACCAAGACTCATCTTCATCTTAATGAAGTGGGCTTCGCCCTGGTCTGCGGTATTCACGCGAAATTCCTCGCTGAAATTAAAAGACTCCAGAGGAGGTGGAGGCTTGACCACCGCAATGGAAGACACCTCTTTGAACTGCTCCGAGGCCGCTTCTTTACCTACGAAATAGGCGATAAAAGCCATCAGAACCATACCCGCTACAGCTATGGCAACATAGATTAGTATCTTTACGATCCTGTTAAGGCCGGAGGCCGCCTGTGGCTGGTACTCACCACCTTCGTCTTCGCCTTCTTCTAACAGCTCATCATCTGCCATGAAAAACTCCTCTCAATAGAAGGAATCGGTAAAAAGCCGGAATTCATGTTCCATTTTTTCGGCCTGCGACATAAAAACGTGCAGATCCTATCAGCAGCTTTCCCGGTTTTCGGATTTCCTTCGGCCCGGCGCCGGGAGCAAGAGTAAGCATGGATCCTTCGTCTGGTCTTGCGAAGCACCGAATCTATGCGAGCTCCTACTATTCCGGTCCGGTATATTCTTCGTCCGGCAATCGAGTTTCGGGCATCCTGTAGTTGGATTCCCCTTCCTCGCGGCCAGCGCTTTCATAGGGTAGAATAACGATATCGATGCGACGATTGTGAGCCGCCGCTTCCGGCGTGCCCTGATCCCCTTCCAGCGCCAGAGGCCGGTAGGAGCCATAGGAAATGACCTGCATAAGCGAAGGCGTAACGCCCTGCGCCTGGAGAAAAGTCACCGAGTTGATAGCCCGGGCGCCGGCCAGATCCCAGGCATTGGCGTAGGTTCGCTCTCTACGAGGGCTGTCCTCATCGCCCACCAATCGCGCTTCTTCCCCGGCCGCAGCATGACCCTCAATGCGGGC
>JAGRNE010000117.1 GCA_020440915.1 Leptospiraceae bacterium
CGTTGCAGTTCTTTCCATGAATACTACTTCGAACGCGGCCTCCCCTTCGTTACCTGGTCGCTTTGTTCTCAAACCGGGGGGAAGTCCTGGGAATCCGGTGACCCTGCCCTGGAGGCTCATTTTTCGGGGATTGGTCCCTTGACTGATTTTCTTCCATAATCAGATTTGGTCTGTCAGCAAGGCTGGTCTACAGATATCAGCGGCATACAGTGAGGAAGAATCATGATACGAAGTAACTATTTTGAAGATAATCCAGATCTACAGTTGAGCTACAAGCTTATAGACTGGAAGGAAATTGTGGAAGCCTACGAACAGGGTTTCAATGATGCAAAGAAATACAAGGAAACCGGGGCGGAAAACCTGGCCATGGCCCCCGGTTCCGTAGAAGAGGCCAGTGAATACTATACCTCCGTCCTGGACTCCCTGGGCGAACTGATGGGAACGCTGGTATCGCAGAAAAGCCAGGAAATGGACCATGAGGGTCTGAAATACAGCGACGGCAAGGTGACTTTTCCGAAAGCTCAGGAGGAATGCTACGAGGCTCTCAGAGATGCAGGCCTCATGCCCATGGCCATCAGCCGCAAGTACGGCGGTCTGGGTCTGCCCGTGGTGGTTCAGGCTCTGGCCTGCGACATTGCAGCCCGGGCGGATGCGGCATTCTGTCTGGCCTACGGAAACATTAACATCGTAGAAATCATGGAACGATTCGCCAGCGAAGAGATGTGCGCAAAATGGCTGCCCGAAATCGCCGCCGGAAAATACAGCGCCGCCATGGCGCTAACGGAACCCAACTACGGATCCGATCTGCCCAGCGTACAGACCAAAGCAGTGCAGGCCGAAGACGGCACCTGGAAAATCACAGGAACCAAACGATTCATTACCCATGCCTGCGGCTATATTGATGCGCCCAGCGTTATCCTGACCCTGGCGCGCACTGGCTCGCCTACAAGCGGCGCACGTGGTTTATCCTTTTTTCTGGTGCAGGGAAAGGATGTACATGTAGCCAACATAGAACATAAGATGGGTCTGCATTGCTCGCCCACCTGCGAAGTGGTCTTCGAAGACGCTCCAGGCGAACTGATCGGAAAAACTGGCTACGGACTCGTAAAATATAGCATGGGCATGATGAATGCCGCTCGACTTACTATTGCGGCGCAGTCCCTGGGCATTGCCAATGCCGCTTATTTCGAAGCGCGGAAATACGCTTCCGAAAGAATTCAGTTCGGCAAACCCATCGAAGAGATTCCCGCAGTACGAAAGATGCTCGAAAAAATGGAACGGGAAATTGCAGCATCCCGGGCCCTGGTTATCGAAGCGGCGCGAAGCATCGATCTATATCACTGGAAAAAGGAACACCTGACCAAAGAAATGGGAGCCTCCGAGAAAGAAGCGAACAAAGATGAAGATGTCCGCTTCTGGGAAAAGATGGCCGATTTGCTCACTCCCATGAGCAAGTATTATTCATCCGAAGGCTGTATCGACTGCGCCGACGATGCAATCCAGATCCATGGCGGCGCCGGCTACACAGAAGAATACGATGTGGCTCGGATCTTTCGCGATAGTCGCATCACTACGATTTACGAAGGCACAACGCAACTGCAGGTTGTAGCCGCCATCGGCGGAGTGGTAGCCGGCATGTCGCCCACCGGTGTTCTTCGCAACTATCTGGATCAGTCTTTCCAGGAAATTAAAGCCAGCGAAGACTTGCAGGAAGTAAGGGAAGCTCTGGAAGAAAGTGTGCAGAACTACAAGGCCATTTCGTCCGGACAGAAAAAAGATGAGGTTGCCTTTGAAGTTGTGGAAACGGCAGCCCGACTTGTTTGCGGACTTCTGCTGGAAAAATCCCTTATCAAGCTGAGTGGGGCGGACCTGGATCATAGACGGGATCTAGTAGAAAAATACAATCTGGACTCACTGTCTATTGTGGCCGGCAATCGACTGAAACTCAAGCGTGCCGCCTCGGACAAAACCGTGGCAGCAGCCGCTGTCTAAATCGGCAGGCCGTCGGAATACACCCTTCCGGCGGCCTGGCCCGGTGCTCTCTTCAATTCAACCAGGTATTCTTCTCATGGAAAAGAAGCAGCATACCTCCAACCCTTCGACACTGTATATTTCGAAGCGACATCTTTTGAGCGCAGCGAATCCATGCCAGGTTCGCGCCACTGTGCTGAATGAAACGTGCTCCCAACGGTTCCGCAGACTGCAGCCATGCGAACTAGCTAATTAGTATTCCTGTATTGCCGTAGACCTGCTGCGGTTTTCCCTGGCAATACGCCGGACCGGAAAAGACAGAAGGAAATCATATGAACTCTACCAAAGCCGCCCCTTTCTACAAAGGAAAATCTCGTATCATGGGAAGTCTTCTGGAAATGGAAAAGGATCCTGCAGCCTTCATGGACAGGATGATGCACAGCTACGGAGAGATCGTGGCTTTTCGAATGGCCCATTTGAACGTTATTCTTTGTATTCATCCGCAGGCTATATCCCACGTCCTTCATGAAAATCACATGAACTACGATAAGCAGGTCTTCGATTACAAAATGATGGGCGATCGACTCCTGGGGAAAGGCCTCCTGACCAACGATGGACCTTTCTGGCTCAAGCAACGGCGGTTAGCTCAGCCCGCATTTCATCGAAAGCGAATTGAGCAGTACAGCGCTATCATGAAAAAGTGCACCCGGGACTTCATTCAGCGCTGGCATTCCATGGACGGTGAAGTTGTAGATGTAAGTCAGGAGATGGCTTCTCTTACTCTTCGGATTGTTGGACTTTCGCTTTTTGGCAAAGACCTTACCCGGGAATCCGCGGAAATAGGCGACGCTCTGTCCGGCGCCAATCATTTGCTCACCCGGCGCATCTTTTCGGGTCTTCCGAGCTTTGTGAAATTTATGCCCCTGGACTTTCGTCTACGCAGGGCTTCCCGAAGACTGGTCTCCATTGTAGACGAAATCATTGCAGAGAGGAAGGGACAGGAGGATCGATACGATGACCTGCTTTCCATGCTTATGCAGGCTCGGGACGAATCGGACCGTCCCATGGATGCCTCGCAACTCAGGGACGAAGTTCTGACCCTGCTTCTGGCCGGGCATGAGACCACCGCCAATGCCTTGAGCTGGTGCTTTCATTTGCTCTCGGAGAATCCCCGGGAGCAGGAGAATCTGTCTGCAGACTGCAAGCAAATCCTGGGCACGGAAATAGCGGACTTCAGCGCTGTTCCTTCCCTGGGCTACGCGCAACGTGTGGTGGAAGAAGCGATGCGGATCTACCCGCCGGCCTGGTCCATTGCCCGAAGATGCAAGAAAGACGATGAGATTATGGGGTACAGCGTGAAGGCCAATACATTGATCTTCCTGTCGCAGCTGGTAACCCATCGCCATCCGGATTTCTGGGATGAGCCCATGGAATTTCGTCCGTCTCGATTTTCTGAAGAGGAGAAGAAGAACCGGGCACCCTATGCCTACTTTCCTTTTGGCGGAGGCCCAAGGTTATGTATAGGAGCGGATTTCGCGATGATAGAGTCTGTCATCATTCTTTCTGCGCTTGTGGCAGCGTTTCGCCTGGAAGGAGTCAAGAAGGAGGTCAGACCGGAACTGTTAATAACCCTGCGGCCAGAAGGCGGATTGCCAGTGAAAATTAGCCGCCGCCAGTAAATTCTGCATGCCTGCATGTACGGTTATCCAGGGAAAACTGCTTGCAAACCCAATACCGCTGGAAGGCAGATATCGCTCGCTAACTCTATATCACTGGATAGCAGTTATCGCTCGCCAACTGAATTTCGCTGGATAGCAAATACCTCTCAATAGCAGAAAATCGATTTCATGTAACCCTGGCCGGGGGCGAACCAGGACACCGGCGATGCCGGGACCGGAAGATTAGTGGCCGCCCCTCTTTCGGGCCCTTCTTTGCACCGGGCAACCATCCATGCAGAAGCTTATTCGGGTATTCCGCATCCGTACGGAGGCGGCTCGGGAGGTGCGGGTAGCTGAACTACAACAGCCCGTCCCTTCTGCATCTCTACAACCCAGGGTCCGTCCAGATACGAATACATCATGCGAAACTTCAGAGTGAATCGATTTTCTGTGGCGCTTGCGATCTGAAAGGAGCAGAGAGGCGAGACCTGTTTCATACCCGACCAGCCCTGCACCGCTTTCTTGAAAGCGCTCATTCGATCCGAGCATTCCTCCTGGCTATATTCCTTACCGTGAAACCAGTGTTCGGATATCCTCTCATAGTCAAAATGCAGATGCACATTCTGAATCTGTCCTGAGCAAACGGAGCTCCGAAAATCTTCCAGAGCGGGCCGGAGGGAAGGCTGTGCATAGAGCGGAACCGTACAGAGCAGGCAGATTGCAACCCGGAGGATGGAAATTTGGCCTGACATGATCGTTTTATTCATTCTTTGATTTCCTTTCGTAATTTCCGCCCATGGATTCCATTCTCTTTATCGCCAGACCGGGCCCCGGCATTCCTCGTCATGCATCGCCAATCTCTGCGGAATTCCACCATCCGAGGCGAATCCTAACCATGGGTTACCGAATCGTCCCCCGGGCGTCGCCGACGGGAACCTCCGATCCAGGGCCCGGGACAATCCGCCCTTTCCGGGATCTTAAAGGCAAACAGTGTATTGGACGAGACCTTCCCTTGACAGTTCATTGCAGTGCGCTCAAAAATGCAGGATGCAAATCCGCGGAGGTACCAGTTTTCGATTTACCATGGCCGGATATCTTTTTATAGGCCTGGGCTGCATCCTGGGCTCCGGTATGGTAGGCCGGGCGATTATGGGATTCATGGGTGATGCCGATGGTCGATCTCCCTGGGGGTACCTCGCGTTGGCCTGGCTCATGATCATCTGCATCATCGTGGGCCGAATTATCCTGAAGATGCGCGGGGATGCGAAGGTTCGCAACTTTCCTGTTTCATTGAATGATCGCCAGGGAACGGGAAGCATGGCAGTGCCAGGGAATTGGACCGGACTCTTCGCGGGCTGGATCTTTTTCGGCGTTGGTTCCACTTTTGCCATGCTCGCTCTGAGCTGGTTACCGGGCACACCTATCTATGGAAAGACTCTAATTCTCGGCATCGTTTCTGCTTTGCTGGGCGCCATCGTACTCGTAGTAACCCTTTATGCTCGGCGCAAAGCAAGAGGCGATGCCAGAAAGCAAAGGGCCATCGAGTCAAAGCCTTTTGCCATGCTCGGGTTGATTGTGGCTGCACTTGTGGGCCTGGTGTTCTACGCCCTGGGAATCATAGCTTTGCTCTATAGACCCGGCAACTGGGCCGGTGCGCTGGTTTTCTGGGCCATTCCCAGCCTGGGCTTGATCATCTTTCTTTCGGTTCGTCGCAGAAAGAAGGCGCATCGCGGGGAGAAAACAAGAGACCTGCAGTAATTATTGCTGGAAGCGGCAGCAAGCGGGCTCCAGCCCGAGCAACCTGCGCCAAACGAAACCCCCTGTCCGAAGCGCCCGGATGCTGGGAAGTGGGCGGCTGTGCCCGTCCAATTCAGGACGCCGCCCGGCCCCGATTCTGCCATTGCTCCCAGAGACCGAGCAATACCTTGTTTACGCCCAGTGTGTAGAAGATGCAGGCATTCATTGCCCGCCACCATTCCCAGCCCAGATACAACCGGAGGAAAAGAGCCAGACCGGCTACCAGCGCAGTAGATATCGCCGCCTCCAGAATGTGCGCTTCTCTATCGCTAAAGAAATCTCTGGCAATTTCCAGACCGCTGATCAGCCCCATGAACCAGAGAATGAGCAGATTGTAGAGAAATGAATACGCCGCAAAGGCGATGGATAACCAGTCTCCTTCCGGTACATTCTTTAGCGTTACATATGCCAGGGAAAGAGCCAGCCAACCTCCTCCGCCCACCATGAAAAACACCTCCCGCGTGCTCTTCTCTCGTCGCAACCAGATATGCTTGAGCGAAAGATAGATGCTGATCACGACGGACATTCCGTAGACAAAGAACAGCGGATTAAATGAAACCAGTACTGCGGACTTCACCAGTTCCAGGTCCGTAAATAGCATGAGGACAAAGGCAAAGTTCATTGCAAAGAGCGATACTTCATCGTAGCCCAGAAAGGCCACCAGTCGTTGGACCCAGTTTGGGCGTTCACCGGATGATCCAGATGCCATGCTGCACCCTGGAAGATGGCAAAAATGTTGCAAGCCGCTCTTTCCCTTTGAGCGGTTCAGATACATCCAGAAAGCCCGCTGCTGGAAGTGTCCAGGTGGCCTGTCGCATGAGCAATCTCGAGGATCTCTCTATGCTTACGGCCTGGGTTTCTTCCAGACAGGTTCGACCAGCACCGAGTTTCCCTTGCCGAATGTACGAAAAAAATGTTGACCGGATCAATTCCCACTATTTTTGTAGGAATTGATCCCCAAGGATCAGGGCCAGCCTGGGATTTCTTCCGCAGGCAGCTACACAATCGTTCAGGAGATATAATATGAGAGTCTATGAGGATAATTCCCTGGCCATTGGAAGAACCCCCCTGGTAAAGCTGAACCGGGTTACAGAAGGGGCCTATGCCAATGTTTATGCCAAAATCGAAGGTAGAAATCCGGCTTATTCCGTGAAGTGCCGCATCGGCGCAAATATGATCTGGGAAGCCGAGAAGAGCGGTAAGCTCAAGAAAGGCATGGAGATCGTAGAGCCCACGTCCGGAAATACCGGAATTGCGCTGGCCTTCGTAGCTGCAGCCCGCGGCTACAAGCTGACCTTGACAATGCCAGAATCTATGTCGCTAGAACGCCGCAAGGTGCTCAAGGCTTTCGGTGCCAATCTGGTGCTGACCGAGGCTGCCAAAGGAATGAAAGGTGCCATTCAGAAAGCTGCCGAGATTGCAGAGAGCGATTCTGCAAGATACTTTCTGCCTCAGCAATTCGATAACCCTGCCAACCCGGCCATTCATGAGCAGACCACCGGTCCTGAAATCTGGGAAGATACGGATGGAAACATCGATATTCTGGTGGCTGGTGTGGGAACCGGCGGGACGATCACCGGTGTAAGCCGCTATATCAAAAACACGAAGAAAAAAGCGATTAGCTCTGTTGCTGTTGAGCCTGTTCATTCCCCGGTGATTGCCCAGACCATCAGGGGCGAAGAGCCTACTCCCGGTCCTCACAAGATTCAGGGCATTGGAGCGGGTTTCGTGCCCAAGAACCTGGATCTGAGCATCGTCGATGAAGTGGAGCAGGTAACCAACGAAGAGGCTGTGGAAATGGCCCGCCGACTGGCCAAAGAAGAAGGTCTTCTGTCTGGAATCTCCTGCGGCGCTGCAGCTGTTGCAGCCATTCGACAGGCAAAGAAGCCGGAGAACGACGGAAAGAACATCGTTGTGATTCTTCCGGATGCCGGTGAGCGCTATCTTTCCAGCGTCCTTTTTGAAGGGATGTTCGCTGGAGTGGAAGCCGCTTCCGCTTCTGAAAGCGTCATCTAATTCCAGGAATTAAGATTCTAAATCTGCGGACTGCTGAAGTCCGCCTGAAAAGGCAGGGAAGTCCCTGCCTTTTTTTTGGTGCTTAGAGGCAGACAGCCCGGATGCTTCGGCATCCTGTTCTACAGGCCTGAGGTCTGGAGCCGAGAGATTCGCAGCCAATGAGCAGGCAGTCCGGAGGCTCGGCGCGGGCCCTGGGCCCACAGATCTAGCCAGAACAGATCATTCAACGGTCGCAATTCCGGTTGCACTGCAAAATGAATACATGACCATGGAACAGATGAATCCTTCCAGCAAGGAACTGATATTTCCGGACCCGGGGTCCGTGCTTTCGGAAAGACAGAGCCAACTGGAACTGGCCTGGAAGAAAGCTATGCGCCTGCTTCCACTCAGCGAACGGAAGGACTACCTCGAGCTTATGCAGTCCACTGCTGGCCGTCTCTCCAACGAGGCGGCCCCGGGGGAATGGCTCTTTTTCCAGCATATGCTCCGAAGCGGTTGTTTGCAGGCCATGATCCTTCATCATAGAAAGCCTGTGTATTATTTTGGCATTCCAATCAAGGCCTGGAAATACTGGGATGAGCCGGGACCGGCTCCGTACGAGGAAATGGAATCCATCCGCGTCAACCGCAAGGAAGTGAGCATTCAGGCAGTAGTTCCTTCTAAGAGTTCACATCTCATTCGCCATATGCTGGCGGGCGAATTGCTTCCCATTGCTACTAGAATTCTGCGTGCCGATACGGGGCGAAACCCGGAAAATTGGATCGACAGCGTACAGGACCTCTCTTCCTATCTGAGCAGTCGCATTCGTCGAGCTCTAGAGAAGAGTGAACCGGTAACCATCAGCCATTTTCTCTTTCAAGATCTAACGCGCTACATCGATGAAGTGGGAGAGTACTGGACGCTGGAAATTATCCAGGAAATTCAAAAAACCATCAAATCCAATCTAAAGAAGAGAGATACGATGGTTTCGCTGACCCCGGTATCCCATCTGGTGCTTTCCAGTGGACCCCGGGAAGAGCAAATCCTGGAAAGATTCCATCATATCTATTTTGAGATTCGCAGCCTCATTCTCGACTATTCCATCTATACAGCCACGGTCGATAGTCCGGATTATCGAATCACCGACATCCTGGAGAAACTGAAACTTTGAAACATTCATCTTCCGATAAACTCTGGCAGGGTCGCAGTTCCGGCGACGTTGCGGACATAACCGTGGAGATCGGACAGTCCATAGACCTGGACATCCAGCTCTACCGGGAAGACATCCAGGGATCCAGGGCTCATGCTCGAATGCTGGAAAAAATCGGCATACTGAAGCGCGAAGAGCTGGATCAGATTCTGGAGGGGCTGACGCAAGTAGAAGGCGAAATCGCGGCTGGCCAGATGACCCTTCGCTGGGAACTGGAAGACATCCACACCCATGTAGAAAACAGGCTTCTTGAATTAATTGGCGATCCGGCACGAAAACTCCATACAGCTCGATCCAGAAACGATCAGGTGGCCGTGGATACCCATCTCTTCGTGAAGAAAAAGGCCGCCGCCCTTCGCTTCGAGATTCTGGATCTATGCCGCGATCTCCTGGCGCAGGCAGAAAAGAACATCGACATTACTATTCCGGCCTATACCCATTTGCAGGTAGCCCAGCCGGCCCGACTGGCTCATCCTCTGATGGCGCATTTCTGGTCCTTCTTTCGCGACGCGGAGCGACTGCAATTTGCCCTGCAGCAAGCGGATCGTCTGCCCCTGGGGAGCGGAGCCTGCCTGGGAGTAAATTACGACACCGACCGCGAATTCTTGCGCGAAGAACTCAAGTTTGCAGCCATCTACGAAAACTCCATGGATGCAGTCGCCAGCAGAGATCACATCCTTAACCTCCTGTACGCAATCAGCGTCTTTGGGTTGCACGCTTCTCGCATCGCCGAAGAAATAATACTCTGGTGCAGCGTGGAATTTTCTTTCTTGAAATTGCCGGATTCCGTAACTACTGGATCCAGCATCATGCCTCAGAAAAAGAATCCAGACCTGGCGGAGCTGATTCGCGGAAAGACCGGACGTTTAAATGGCAACCTGGTGAACATGATGACCGCCGTAAAGGGTCTGCCGCTGGCCTACAACAGGGATCTACAGGAAGATCGTCAGCCCCTGCTGGATTCCACATACCAGGCTCAGCTTATTGTTCGGTCTCTTCGCGCTATGGTTCAAGGCATGGAGTTTCAGGACCGAAACATGCAACAATCCCTGGAAAAAGGTTATGCCACAGCCACGGACCTGGCGGACGCTCTGGTCTGGGAGAAACAGGTTCCCTTTCGCGAGGCTCATCACGCTGTGGGCAAACTCGTGGCGATTTGCGAACAGAATGGTCATTCGCTGACCTCCATTCCGACTTCGGAGCGAAGTCAGGCCCATCCCGCTTTTTCCGACGATGCCTTCTACAGAAGAGCCGTGGATCCTGCCACCAGCGCCGATAGAAAGCGCTCTCAGGGAGGCACCGCAAAGTCTCGCATTCAGGAGCAGTTCGCACTCGCTCGTCGAAAACTGGAAGAAGCGGGCTAATTCCGGATGCTTCCCGGGTCCAGACCTGCTAGCGGGTCCACAGCCCATAGGCGATCGTCGAAATTCGCCGTCTTAAAGTCCTTTAATCCTCAAACCATAAGGAAAACTATGCCTCATGGCTTCGGAATCGGTAGCGCCCCTCCTGGAAGGGGGACCCAGAGGAAACGTATACTTTGAAACAGTGCAATCCGGGCTTCTGGCCGGTTTCACGTTTGAGAGAATACTCTTCGAGAAGAGCACTGAATTCCAACATGCCACCGTCGTACAGACGGAAGCCTTTGGAAAAGCGCTGTTTCTGGACGGAATCCTGAATTCAGCCGAGCTGGACGAACATATATACCATGAAGCGCTGGTTCATCCGGCGATGCTGCGCGCCCGAGAAAGGAAACGAGTCTTGATCATTGGAGGCGCCGAGGGCGGTGTGCTGCGGGAAGTGCTCCGCTACGGCGACGTAGAAGAGTGCGTAATGG
>JAGRNE010000118.1 GCA_020440915.1 Leptospiraceae bacterium
AAGGCCATGGTCGATCTGCAGGACTCAAACGGGAAGCCTGTGGTTGGCAAATTCTGGCCGGTGGGCACGAAATCGGACTATGGCGATGTCCCGGGATGATCCCGGAAGCTCACCGCTTTAGCTTTTCGGCTCTTCCCCCAGACCAAAGGCATCGTGCACCACTTCCAGGGCTTTTCGACCCTGCTCTTCTTTGACGGCCACTGTAATCTTGATTTCCGATGTAGAAATCATTTCAATGTTGATTTCGCTTTTTGCCAGAGCATCAAACATGGAGGCGGCCACGCCCGAATGAGATTTCATACCAATGCCCACCGCAGAGATAGTGGCGATCTTTTCGTCCACTTCCATACTGCCGGCCTGCTGCTCGGCCAGAAAAGCGCCTACAACTTCTCGGGTCACTTTCAGAGTGCTTCGCGGGACCGTAAATGAGATGGTATTCTGACTCTCTTTCCCGGAACTCTGCACGATCATGTCCACGTTCACGTCTGCCCGGGCAAGTCTGTTGAAGAGATTCGCCGCCAACCCCGGCCGATCCGGTATATCGATTACCGAGATCCGCGCTTCGTCGGTCTTTAGAGTTACTCCACGTACAACTACCTTTTCCATAACCTGATCCTCGGGCACTACCCGGGTGCCCTCCGCATTGTTGAAGCTGGACCGAACATGAATTACGATTCCGTATTTTGAAGCAACTTCCACGCTCCTGGAATGTAGAACGCCGGCCCCCAGGCGCGCCAGCTCCAGCATCTCCTCGTAGGCGATGGCCTTCAATTTTCGGGCGCTGGCCACTTTGTTCGGATCTGTGGTGTAAACGCCATCCACATCAGTGAAGATCTCGCACTCATCGGCATTCAGAGCGGCTGCCAGAGCCACTGCTGTAAGATCGGAACCGCCCCGGCCAAGAGTGGTAATGTTCGCTTCGCTATCCACTCCCTGAAAGCCCGCTACGATGCACACCTGGCTTTCTTCGAGATACGGCCGTACTCGCGATGTATCGATTTCCTGAATTCTGGCAGAAGAATGACGCGTGTCCGTAAGAATTCCAACCTGTCCGCCGGTAAAGCTGATGGCGGGCACGCCCATACCATCCAGAGCCATGGCCAGAAGGGCAATGCTAACCTGCTCGCCGGTGGCCAGTAGCATATCCAGTTCTCGTGCCCTGGGGTTTTCGTTCAATTCCGTAGCCATATCCACCAGCCGATCGGTGGTCTTGCCCATGGCGGACACAACCACCGCCAACTGGTGGCCGTGTTCGTAGTAAGTCTTGATTCGGTTGGCTACCGCACGGATGCGATCTGTGTCTCCGACGGACGTTCCGCCGTATTTTTGCACAATCAGGGCCATGTCGGGTCAGCTTTCCCGCAGGCCCTGTGCTGTAAAACCGGATTTAGAATTCGGTCCGCAGGCCCACCTGGACGCCACGAACATTGCCTGCTGTCATCGCTTCTATGTCCAGCTTCACTACCCAGATGTTAAAAGTAATGCCCACCCGGCCAAATGGCGTGTACTGTTCCACAGGTCCATCACCCGGAACGTTTAAGAAGAGGTTCGCATCTGGCACCGAAGTTCCGATCACCTTGTCCAGATCCGAGGCAAGGAATACAGGACCGTATCTGTTCACAGAAAAGTTCGTTGAACCCTTGTTGATGGATACGCCCCCACCCACGTTCAGATTCATGAAATACAGAAGCTGAATCCCTGTCATGAATTCGATAGGAACGGAAGTAAGATCGGTTTTCATGGTGGCTTGATTGTTTCCGTTCCAGACGATTTGCCCGCCGCTGAACTGCGCAATCTGTATGGAGGAGTTTACCTGGTAATAGGAAATGTCCTGCCTTGTCTGATGCAGGCCAATACCTAGATTCATTCCATTCCACCGAAACAACGGATTGGAATTTCTGTCTCTCTTTACAAGTTGGTATCGGAGATCAATGCCACGGTAGTAGGCGCTGATCTTGGTGCGATCGGTAGGGCGAAAGCCCGAGCTAAGCGTTTCGATCTTCTGTTCCCCGCCATAGGTGTACTTGGCGTCGAAGAAGCTCAGATACACCTCGAAACGACTGGCCACTCGATACATGGGAGTGCGATCAAAAAACATCCCCAGATTGACGCCGCCGTAGATACGCGGGCTCAGGCCAACTCCGACAGTCTTAACATTTAAGTAGGTTCCTACGTTCGGAACTACGACGTTAGTGAAGGATTCCGGCTGCACTGTGCCAATGGCTCCCAGCCCGATGGTCCATCCATCCATATTGATTCCGCCCATGGGCACGCTGCCGATGCCGGCAAGTACGCTGGCATCCACCATATCTTTTGCCAGTGGATCGGCGAACTGGACTTTGAATGCCGCCAGAGTGTCATTGAAGGCCGAAGCCGGAATAGGGCTTACCGAACAGCCGTCGCCAAAACAGGCCACCTGGGCTTCGGCGCTACGCGGACTGAAGAAAAGACCTCCGGACAGCAGCAGGCCTGCGCCCAGAAGCGCTAACTTTTTGTTGAAAAACATAGGAATCCTCCTCTGTGGATACGCCGCCTCTTTCTATCTTTTGCACGTTTCGTACGTGTTTTGTGATGCAGGTCGCCAAACGGTTCTGTAACCAGCGATATCGCCAGAACAGCCAGGGCCTTCCTGTTCGGGGCGCATCCTGTTATGAGACGCAAAAACAACAACAGTGGTTATTAGTTTTTGCTTCCGGAAAATCCCTCCTATGCTGGGATTTCTCTGGACAGCCGGGAAAAAGTGTTCCATAGTAATGGCTGTTATAGTCAGTCTGATACTCCTATGAAAGCGCCTGTCCTCAAAATACTATTGGCCTGTTTACTACTGCCTTTTGTCGTCACAAATCTGCCAGCCGAAACGCCAGGAGTGCAATTGGAATTGAGCCTCGGGTCGGGCGGGCTAAAGAGCTCGCTTCTGGATTTGTACCGCTCCAGAGAAAGATTTCCCGCTTCGGGTGAAATCAGCAGTGTGAAGGATGTCAATCCGGTCACCATCTACGAACCATCCTTCCAGTATCTTTTTCTCTGGAAGGGATGGAGAGCGCGAGCGAGCTTGTCCGGAGAAGTCTACGAATCTCCACCCAATGACCAGAGCAAAAGGGCCGCGGTCTGGAATCCAGAAACCGGACTCTTTGCCGCGCAAACAGAGATCCTTAGCAACATGGCTGCGTACCAGGGCGAAGCCGCCCTGGGCTACGAGTTCCACAATCCCTCCTCCTGGAGTTTTACTCCCTTCCTGGGGTTTCGCTACAGGCAGGAAGATTTTTCTTACGAGTCCTTTGCCCTTCCTTCAGGTCCGGGAGTGTTGGCCTTTCGCAGCTACGACAGACGATGGACTTCCTTCCATATGTGGATTCGCTTCAGCTACAATGTTGGCCCCTTTGCAATAGAGATTGAACCAGGTTGGTCGCTCTGGGCGCCGGGCTACATGCGTGGTCAGGGGACCAGCTTCAACTATGATCCGGCAACAGGAACATCTGCACTGTCCGAGGAGTACCACGTAAAGACGCTGGCCGATATCCGAGCGCTGGAGATTCGATTCCTGTTCCCGGTAACGGTACAGGGTACGGACTCCGAAGCGGGGCCAACCATGGATGCAACCGCTTTCTTCTCCTTCAAAGTAGAAGGAATTCACTTTCTGGCCCGCGATGTGCAGTTCTCCTATTTTGGAGATCCGGAAGCCGCCAATCGTGCGCTGGTTCGAGATCTGAGCGTTCTAAATTCGGACCGACACGATCTTCGCGCCCTGATTTCCTTCGGAATGCGAATCTCATCGCAGCAGTGAATTTAAGTGAAATCACGCCAGGGACGACGGCGTAGGAAGTTGAATTGTCCTGAAGAAGGCAAAAGAGAACGCTGGAGAAACGGATGGCAAGCCCGCCGCGCATCAAGGAATCCGTGGAACTGATCTGTATTCAGTTGCAGGGCCAGGCAATAAACTGAGGCGATCCGGAAGTGCTCGCAAGTAAACTGAATTCGTTTGTGGCAGCAGTCACTTTCATTACGTTACCCGATCCACCCACAACGACCAATTCCTGTCCGGACTGGGAGAGGGCAAAACTTTGCATGTCGAACAAACCTAGATCCATGGGGTAGTAGACTTTTTCATCGTTAGACCGGATGACATGAAGCTCCTGTGTAGGCGCGCCGGAGGTGAGGTAGGCAATGACGGTACCGTCCGACGAGACATCAAACCATGTCACATTCTGCGCCCCGCTTTCGTAGATTGTGGATTCGGTACCGTTTTGCAGCAGTTTCAGCGCGATGGTGCCTGTATTTGCAAGGAAGTATAGCCCGGCTCCGGTAAGTAGCGGGGCGTACTTGTCCTCCGAGCTAACGTAGAATCTGGACTCAGCCCCGTTTGGCTGTGATTCAAAAATCTGATGGGCTCCGCCATCTTGCCTGGAGAATAGCCCCCGATGGGAACCGTGGAAACGAAATACCTGAGGATCAGAAGAGGGCGCATCGATGACGGAATTTGCATAGAATTGGCCCGATCCGAAGTTTCGAAAAAAGCCAACCATTTTTCCGCCATGATCATAGGAGTTTAGAGTGATTGCTATGTACTGCCCGTCCGTCGAAACTGATAGCGGCCCGGTGAGGCTACCTTCCTGGCCAATCAAAAAGGAAGTTGTGGTCATTCCAGAAGGATGGATTTGATAGAGAGTTTCTAAGTCGGACCAGAGATAGACGTTGGGATCCGTACAACCGTTTGTGGAGGCAAGAAAAGCCAGCGGTAGACCCGGGTCCGGATCCTCGCCGACAAAGGAGCAATGGGAAAGACATAGGAACTGAAGCAGTATAAGAACACGCGGGATATTTCGACCGGGACGGGAGCGGCGGCCGGGGATATTCTTTTCAGGTAATTCATTGGTGCGCTCGGGGCCGAGCCGCAACCGAGTCGCAGAAAGAAACCAGAAAACTGAAGGTGCCGGCATTGGATCTACCCGTCGGAGCAAGATCAGGCTCCATCAATCAATCTGCACTTTACTGAAATCTCTGTAAACTTTATTTTTTACTATTATCGCCTTTGCACAGCTTGTGGAAATCCGGCCGGGCCAATCTGGCCAGTTCCAAAAAACGCAAGGGGCTTTCGGACCAAGGGCACAAACTTGCAGGATACCCTGCAGGAAAGTCGGAACAGGCCCTGGCCGAACCGAGCATTGCGGTACCCGTAGGGCCGGCAGTACCGGCCAGAAACACTCGACGCCGGATTCAAAGAGAGAATTCTGGTAGCTGTCCGAAGGCCCTGGGAATCCCGGCGATTCTCTGCGGCGCCAGGACATGCCTACCATGAGCGGGAAAGAAAAAGCTCCTCAGGATTTGAATCCGACCCCGGCCCAGAGAATCCTCATAGGACTCGGCCTTCTGGGGCTGGCCCTGAGCCCATTCGTTGCCTCGGGCTTTAATCCGGCGCATTCAGAATTGTTGCCAGGCTCCTTCTTGATTATCGGATTAATGCTCTATCGGAATCGCCGGCAAGAGGCATGGCCATTTCTGTTGCTACTATTCTTTGGCTATTTGTTCTCCGCCGAGGCATTGAACCTGACCATCGATACCCAGGTGCCCCGCATCAAATTGATGTTTCGCGGGGCCTTCTACATTCAGGCCATTTCGCTGGTTTATCATCAATGGACGGGTCGATCCGCCTTGATGGCTGGGCTTTATTCGCTGATTTTGTATGGCTGCTTTCTTTACGCTCCCGCCTACAAGTTTTTTCCGGTCTCTTCCTACATTCTGCTTTGCGGCGCCCTTCTTGTTTCCGGCTTCTCACTACCGCGGCAGGAGACGGCGCCCTGGACCGCAGTTGTCACGCTTCTGCTCTTTCTTGCCGGAGTGTCGGTTAGCTGGTTCCTTGCCACTGACCTGGTTCATGCCGGCGAAGGCTATCTGAGGATAGCGACCGGAGTTCTGATCCTGGCCATCGCTTACCGCCTGGAGGAAAGAGATGCACTGGGCCTGTTCAAGTTCTCGGCATTCCTTACATTGTTCTTTTTCGGATGGTGCCTGCCATCGCATTCGGCCGGTTCTTCCCTGATGGAAGTAATCGTTCAGAAGTATTCTTACATTGGTAACATCAATACAAACGACATGGCCACTGGCATGCTTCTGCTTCTGGGACCCCTGGCCTACGCCGCCAGGCTCGAAAAGTCCGGACCCGGACGTATCTTTTCCGTACTGTTGTTTGCGGGCATTGCATTGTTGCTGTTTCATACAAAAGCCAGATCTTCCATCGCTTCGCTGGCCATCGCGCTGCTCATTGCAGGGACGATTCTTCTGCTGAAACGCGGAAAGATCAAAGCCCTCATTCCTCTGTCGGCCGCTTTTGCATTGCTGGCTGTGGCACTTCCACTGTTATTGAGTCATTTTTCTCTTGGCTGGTTATCCAGGGTGGAGTCCCTGGAAGCTCGAGTCATCCTGTGGGATGCAGCGCTTCGGGCCATTGGTAAGGCGCCTTTGTTTGGCTACGGTCCGGATGTATTTGCGCAGATTTCCGCCTACGTGGATCCGGCATTTGCCCGGCTTGTACCGGTAGGATACCAGGAACTTTCGGTGCAGCTAAGACAAAGTTCGTATTTCCATTCGCACAATACCTATCTCCAATGGATGATGGAGCTTGGCATCGCAGGCGCCATACCCATTGCTGTGCTTTTTTCTGCATGCCTTATCTGGATCAGAGGTCTGAAGGCAGGTAGTCAGGGCCAATCAACCTTACTCGATTTTGCCGGCGTTGGATTGGTCGCCTTCTGTATAACCAGTTTCTTCAATTATACGCTGATGGTGGAGCAAATCTGGATCCTGCTCTGCTTGAACCTTTCGCTCTATTCCCGTCGTCAAAGAACCAGTATTTCCCCGGGCCGACAGCAATGGATAACCGTGACGGCCGGAGGACTTCTTCTTTCAGTGGGAGTCCTTATCTGTGCTCAGCTATATTCCTTTCAGCGCTGGTCCCAGAAAGCCGCCGATCATTACTACCTCACCCCGACCGAGGACCTTATCGCATCCGACGAAATATTTATTGGCAGACCAGAGAATCCGCCTTCTATCCTTTTCTTAAGTCCCGGGGATGGTCGCGTAAGCCAGCTGTACGCAGAAATGAGTTTGTGGGCCGCCTCCAGAGCAGAATCCACACAGAGTTGCAACATTCTTCTGGAGCAGGCCACCCGGCATTTCAAAATCTGTAGCCGCCATAACGATCATCCGGCTTACTGTCAGTTTCGCAGCAACCAGATCAGCTACGGTTTCATGCCGGTTCAGGACCCGGTTCAGCTTACACATCTGGGTATCGTCAAGAATGCCAGCACCCAATCTGCTCTGGCCTCCGAAGTTCTGGGACAGATGAACCATTCCGTAGTTGACTGCAACAACCTTTGATCTGCAAATGTTGTTGCTTTTCGATTCTGCGCGGCGCCTGATTCGCTGACGTACTCTGGATCATCGTTTTGAAACCATATCGATCATATTTCCTGGCGCCGGTGTTGCTTCTCCTGGTCTTCTGGACCACCGCTCCGTTTTATCCTCTCTGGATGGCAGCCAGTGGCGCCGCTTTCGCATCTCTGATGCCGCTGATGCTCGGCCGCAACGTATTACCCGGACTCATTATGCTGGGCGCCTTCTTCGGCAATCATCCCGGTGGACGGGGACTGGAGTTCTACGATCTGGCATTACTATCGGCTTTGCTTTACCGATTTCCTGGACTAATACATGGATTGCAAAGCAATCATGGCTCACGGTATGCCAGGTTGCTGATTCTGCTGCTTGTTTCTACGGTTCTGTCTTTTGTGGGCGCCTATTATTTACTCGAATCATTTGAGGGCTACAAGATACTGCCATATCACTTTCTCTCGGCCCGCGACTGGCTGCCTCATTATTCCATCAAGGTCGCCGCAGCCAACATCATCTGCGCCACCCTTGTAATCGATTGGGCGCTTGCAGTGCGAGAGGATTTATCCTCCACTCGAATCGGTGCAGTCCTTATCCTCATGGCGCTATTTCTTCCGGCAATCTTTGGGCTTCTAGAGTTCTTTCCTAGGGTGGCGAAATCCCTGGACCGGTACCATATCTGGCTCGATGGCTACGTGGACCGCACGCCGCCCCACCGACTTTTCTTTTTGCCTCCGCTCTTTGACCAATCCCCGAATTCCCTTTTCTGGAATCGCAGCTGGTTCGCACTTTATTTGATCTCATGCCTTCCGGCGGCGGGTATTGCCTTACAATTTCTTCCAGACCGCCTCCGCCAGATTGGGGGAGGAAAAAAGACCGCTCTGCTCTGTGGAACGGCCGCTTTTCTGGGATTCCTTTTCTTGAGTATTGGAGCAAGGGCCGGTATTCTTTCCTATGGCATCTTTCTCATTGTTCTGCTGGTTCTCCTGGCAGCAAAAGGCCATCGTAGAGCTTTGACCTGGACTATTCTAACAGGGACGATATTATCCATAATTGCAATTCCCCTGCTTGCCTATTTGCCATTGGGCCAGGACTTCCTTTCCGAGCGAGCAGAACTGTACCGAAGCGGTCTCCAGGTCTTCATTCAATCGCCAGTCCTGGGTAGCGGCGTTGAATCCTTCGGCTTTTACAATGATCTATTCCTTCGCGCCGCCGGATTTCAAAGGATATACTCGAGCACGCACAATTTCTTGCTGCAGCTCCTTGGAGGTATGGGGCTTGCCGGATTACTGGTAATCGGTTTGTTTTTATTTGGCGCCTTTCGTGCGAGCGTGGAAGCCATAGTCAAAGCTCCGGCATACGAATCCTTTGCGCCCATCCTATTTTTCGCAGGCGCCATTGCCTTTCTAATCTACGGTAACTTTCAGGAGCTCTGGTATCTTCGCGGTATTCAGCTAAACTGGTGGTTCATGGTTTTTGGCCCTATCGTCTGGGGGGGATCCGTTCCAGCAGGTGTCCAGGACCACAAGAAAAGGAAGAGCCTAAACGAAGAATATCCATCGCTTCCAGAATTGGTTTTCGCAACCAGAAAAAGAGCCGTGCTGAGCGTCTTCAGCACGCTTCTGGTCCTGGCACTTTCCACTTTTTCCTTCTATCGCGGACTCACTCTGGAAGATCGATGGAGCCTTTTTGAGAATGTAGGCCATCTGCAAAGAATACCGGATTCGCAGAACACAGGCTACGCCCTGCTTCGAGGGGATGGCTCTTTCCTCACCAGGGAAAACGGAAGCATGATTCAGAGGGAATTCCAATGCGAAGAAAACCCTGGGCTTTCAGGCCCTCCGGATCCTAGAAGGATTTGTCGATACGAACCGGTTGATTTAGAGAATTCAGCCCAGGAGATCCCGCCGGGTCTGCGCTAAGGTTTGTCTGCAACACTGTCCGCCCTGGACGAAAGGAAAATACGGATTGTCCCCACTACGCCACCTCCGGCGCCGTCAGTCCCAGGTCGGCGAGTCTTCCTCGAAATTCAGAACTCCGAAGACTCAGGTCTGCGAAACTTCTCCTCTACTGAATAAGGCGAAGCCGTTTGCGGTTCGCTTCGATGGCAGGACCGTACTCTGGAACAATACTGCGAAGCTGCTCCAGAAGATCGCTTCTGGAAGTGCCTCCGCCGGTCTTTAGCAGTACCTCCAGGTTCTCGCGAAACACATCCGTATTTCTGGACAAACGGGCAATTCGAACGCCAGGATGGGAAGTGGCTACCGTGGATTCTGCATCGGTGAGCAATTCTTCATAGAGCTTTTCTCCCGGGCGAAGTCCCGTGAACTTGATTTTGATTTCTCTCTCCGGGATGAAACCGGACAGAGCGATCATTTCGCGCGCCAGATCCACAATACGAACAGGTTCGCCCATCTCCAGGACAAATACCTCGCCACCATCGCCCATGGCTGCGGCCTGCATCACCAGCTGAACAGCTTCCGGAATGGACATAAAATAGCGTCGCACATCGGGATGCGTTACCGTAACCGGACCGCCCGCCTCGATTTGCTTCTGAAAGAGAGGAATAACGCTGCCCGTGCTTCCGAGCACGTTACCGAAGCGAACGGCAATATAGCGGGTATCAGTATAGTCTGCCTGGAGATCTGTGCAGACCATTTCACAAATTCGCTTGGTGGCCCCCATCACATTGGTGGGATTTACCGCTTTATCTGTGGATACCAGGACAAAGCGCTCGGCGCCAAAGGCTCCGGCCGCCGACGCTACGTTGCGAGTTCCACCAATGTTATTTTCGATGGCCTGCCAGGGGTTTTGTTCCATTAAAGGGACATGCTTGTATGCGGCTGCATGAAACACCACTTCTGGCCTGTGGTCCCGGAAGAGACGTTCTACGCCAGCCCGGTTTCGCACATCCTGAATTACGTAAGCGATGGGCAACCTGGGCGCCAGCTCCGCCATTTCGCGCTCTATTTCATATAGAAACAGTTCCGTGATTTCAGCCAGGATTAGCGATGCCGGCTGAAAGGCCGCAATCTGACGAC
>JAGRNE010000119.1 GCA_020440915.1 Leptospiraceae bacterium
GCTGTCTTTTTTCACCACTTTTACCCTCTGCACATCGAGCAAAAAGCGCTCCGGATCGCCTTCGTATACAGCAAGGATTAGATAAGGTCCTGTTTTGACTATATACATATAATCCGACGGAACCATGTACTCCAGTTCATGAAGAATGCCTCTTGTGTACATGGATTCCCGATCGATTTTTTCATACTCGAAGTCGCCCGGCTTTACTTTCTTTGCAAAGTCCGCTCCCCCAAAAGTATCCTCCCGGGGCAGAATGCTCTTGAGCATCCGGAGTAGATTGTTTTCCAGTCGCTCCTTTTTGGCGGCATCCGGATTCTTCTTGCTGTCCAGATAGGAATCGTAGTATTCCTGATCCAATTTGGCGCCGGGTTGCTCCACGATCCGGGCCCATGGGCTGATCTGGGGCCCCTGAAAAGCCGTAAATATATAGAAGAGTACGAGCATACCCCGGAAATATCCCGGCCCCGTGCCGAATCCAGTAGAATTTGAGGGCGGATTGGAAGCATCGCAAGAAAATGGACCCCGAAGAGAAGAAATCCGGGTAGAGCTGAATGTTCAAAGCGATATGATTGCCACTGTTCGGTTGCGGGGCAATCCTGATCCCCATTTCTCCGAGAACCGGATCTATCAACTACTGAACGAACACAATATCAAGTTCGGCGTAGACTCCACCGCTATCCAGAAGATTGTGAAGCAGGTCCAGACCTCTACCGATCCCATTCACATCGAAGAGACCGTGGCCCGTGGCGCGCCGATGACCCCAGGAATCAACGGCACCTTTCATAGATTGGTACGCAAGGTGGATAAGGTGAAGCTGCTGGAAGACGGGAAGGCGGACTTTCGCAATATCAAGAAATTCGTAACCGTGGAGAAAGGCCAGCCCGTAGTGGATATCATCCCGGAAATGCAGGGCAAACCCGGGCATAACCTGTACGGAGAAGAAATACCTGCCACGCCACCGGAGCCTCCGCCGCGAAAGCCGGGTAAGAACATCAGCCTCATGCCGGGCTCGCATCAGTACATTGCCAGGATCCACGGAGTGTACGTAGATGATGGAAAGACCATCGACATCAGTCCGGAGCTTACAGTAGAAGGCAACGCAGGACTGGAAACAGGCAACATCGAATACGATGGCAACGTTAGAATACTTGGGAACATCGAGCGAGGAACGGAAGTTCTGGTCGGCGGGAACCTGTTTGTGGGCGGAACGGTGGAGTCCGGACACCTGAAAGTAGCGGGCGACATTGAAGTCCAGCAGGGAATCAATACAGCAAGACAGGGCACTCTGCAATGTGCCGGGAACATTCGCTCTACCTATATCGAGAACTCGGTGATCATTTGCGATGGATCTATTCTCGTGCAGAAGTCCATCCTCTCCAGCTATGTAATCTCACACGATAGTATTACCCTGGAAAAAGGCGGAACGGTGGCAGGAAGCGAAATTGTATGTTACGGCGACTTGATCACCGATCACCTGGGCAGCAAGTCCGGAAGTGTAACCCGGCTCTTCATGGGCACCCATTACAAGAATACCAGACAGTGGGAACATTCCAAGAAAGAACTGGAGACCATCGATGAGCACATTCAGGAGATGACACATCATTTGAAGCAATATCGCGACAAGGTGCAGAGGTATCGGGATCGCGTCCCGGTAGCGCTTCAGGCAGAGATTCGCCAGGAATTTCGCGCCTATAAAGAGGAACTGGCAAAACAGCGAAGGGCCACCTCCATCTTCAACTATCTGTCCGGTCATCGGAGCAATCCCCATCCCATCAAGGTTGTGGCCCGGCAGATGATTCATCCTGGAGCGGAAATTCGCTACCACGGCCATACAGAGAAGTATACCGCCGAAACCAGCATGGTAGAACTTCACTTCAGTCCCGATGATGCGAAACCACAGATCAAAGCTTTCAAGGGCAACTAGGGAAACCGCCTGGTCTTTAGAAAAATGTTTGACTCAATAACTCTGGAATGCTTTCTCATGGTCGGTGTTGCCGACGAAAGAAGGCAATCAGAACGATGGTAATCTAATCCCTCCCAGAGCAAATTCCCGCTGAACAAGCAACCCAGCTTCCGGCACGGCAAGTGCTGTTTCGGATTTTCATGAATTTTATCTGACCTCGCGGTCGGACCAATACAGGAGTGACTTTTGAAAGAGATCGTTTACCACGTTGCCATCTCACTGGATGGCTTTATTGCACAATCGAACGGACAGGCCGAAGGCTTTCTGCCCGAAGGGCCCCATGTCAGCGACTATCTGGAAGCGCTCGACGAGTATGACATTGCAATAATGGGCCGCAGGACCTACGAATATGGATACAGCTTTGGATTGAAGCCCGGGCAGAATCCTTATCCGCATATGCAAACCCATGTTTTTTCTCAGCGTCTGGCATTGCCCGCCAAAGCAGAGAATCAGATCCAATGCGTGCGCCATCACTACCTAGAAAAGGTGAAAGAGTTGCGGGCCGGTACCGGTAGACCCATCTATCTCTGTGGTGGAGGGACATTTGCCGGCCTGCTAATGGATCATGGCCTTGTGGATAGACTGGTTCTGAAAATAAATCCTGTATCCTTCGGCCAGGGGATCCCTCTCTGGAAATGCCAGCATGCACGGATCCAGCGATTCATCCTGGCCAGCCAGAAGCGCTACGACAATGGAGTCCTGTTGCTGGACTATCGCAGGAATTAGACCGAAGGCCGCGTCCTGGCCGGCGCGGCCCTCATTATGGGCAGAGGCATTAGCCCGGCGAACCTTCCGAGGCACGGGGATCGCTTCGGGCGGGCTTATCAATTTCAAGAAGATGAGCCACCAACACGCTAATTAGCACCGCAGCCAGCGAAAGACCGATGTGCAAGAGCCGGCTTTCATACTTGAGAGCCAGTAGCGCAATGGCAAAGGAAAGGACTGTGCCTACAGAGAACAATTCCAGCGAATGACGTCCTACCATGCGAAGCCACGTTGCAGGCCACCGGCCCAGCCATGGAGCGTCCCCGGGCACGTACCGATGCCAAAGGACATATAGAGAAAGAAAATGCAATACCAGCAGAGGCTCCAGAAACTGTTTGTTCAGCGGGAGCCATGAAAGCGCTGACATATTTTCCCCCAACCTGCCGATTATGCGAATTGCGCTTACAGAAACCAGGATCAACCATGCAAACCCAACCATCGCCGATGAGGGTAGCATGTCCTTCCAGCGATCCCAGTGCATCCCGGCCCAGAGCCCTCCGCAATAAATCAGCTGCCAGCTACCCGGAAAGAAGCTCCACCGCTTCTCTGGATGTGGAATAAAATCGGACCAACCCATGTAGAGCAGCGCAAGCGACACCATGTAAACAACCAGGCAGACAACCCAGGTCAGTCCTGGCGCCCTTTGAAAGCCTGTGAGCATCAGCGGAGTGAAGACCATCAAGACAATGTACAGGGGAAGGATGTTGATGTAGCTGGGCTGCAACGTCAACATCAGAGCATCCAGCAGGGATTCCAGTGGGCGGTGCGCGATGGCCATGATTTCCGGACCTGCAGCAATGTGTGGCGAAAAGGAAAGCGCAGCATAAAGTAAGAATACAGCAGAGATTACAAGTAGCTGCAGCGCGTAGATCCGTAGAATACGCATACCAATGCGCCGAAATCCGGCCAGAGGGCGATGCAGCATGGCCGGCCCGTAGGCTAAAGATACGCTCAAACCGGAAAGAAAGACAAAGATCTCCGCCGAATCCGAGAATCCAGGATGAACGTGCTTGATGGTAGGCACAAAGTAATAGATACCAGAAATCTGCTGTGCATGATTGATGAGAATGGATAGCAGCGCGAAACCTCGCAGGAAATCGATCCGTGTATCTCGCGCTGTCATGGATAATCGGGGCAATGGCGACGCCATACCCGCAGAGGAAAAGCAAATTCTATAGGCACCCCGATCCATGGATCAAGGCGGAACCCTGCGAATCCGGCCCCCGGCGCCCACCCGGACCAGGAAGAGTGCGGCCCGCCAGCCCGGTCTCAGCGCTTGAGGCCAAGCTGGTATTGCACTGTTTGCATTCTACCGTTTACCATTTCTTTCCAGGGTCCGTGCTTCTTGTTCTGCACAAACGTACCTTCGCCAATGACCTGGCCACCCGGCCCGTAAAGCTTCCAGGGACCGTTCTTAAAGATCGCAGAAGTATGGATGCGATCTTCTTTCTGTTCGTATTTTACCAGTCCCATGGAAAGCGGTCCTTCCGCTGCTTTCTGCCCGTTCTCGTAAAGCACTGCATATTTTGGGGAGAAGTCGTTGCCTTCAAAACGGAATTGATACAGCATTTGTCCCTGCTTGTTCCAGAAAGTCCACATACCGTTTCGAGCATGATCCCTGGGGCCGCTGGCCATCTTTTCGCCGCTTTCGTAGTATTCGGTCCAGATACCGTTTCGCTTACCTGTGGACGGATTGTAAGAACCTTCGGTAAACATCTTACCGTTATCGTGGTAGATTTTCCAGGTCCCGATCCGCTTTTCGCATTTCGCCTTATCGCCGTCCGGAGGATTCTGCAGGCAGGCCATATCGGCACGGTAATCCCCTCGTGCCATGGGCTCGCCGGTGGGATGATAAAATGTGGACGGGCCATCTTTCAGACCTTTGCGATATTCCCCTTCGAAGCCTTTGTAGATATCGCCGTCCTGGGATTTGAAGCATTCTACCCAGCGTCCCTGCTTTTCATCGTCCGAGTACTGGCCCGTGGAAATGCAATCTGTATCTGTAGAAAGCCTTTCTTCCCAGGTGCCGGTTTTCTTACCGTTCTGGTTCTGCCCTCTAGCTTTCCAGTCGCGGGTGCCAGGGAAGTAGAGAGTATCCTGTCCGTTTTGAAGCCCATCCCTGTACATCACTTCGCGAATCATTTCCCCTTCATTGCTGAAGAAGGTCCACATCCCTTCCCGCTTGCCGGCCCTATATTCGCCTTCACCCAGTTTTCCGCCGGCGGAATAGTACTGAGTCCATGTGCCTTCTTCCTGCAATTGCAGCATGCGCTTTTCATCGAATCCTTCTGCATCCGAACAGCTTACTCCAGAAGGTAAGGCCACCGGTCCTTTTTGCACGATATCGCCGGTATCTTTCTTGTAGTGTACACGGATGGTCTGAGAATTCTGACAGAAGATATCCACTACTTTGCCAGGTTGCTTCTCATCGACGGTAGCAGTCTTGCAGGAAGTCAAAATGATCAGCAAACTGGAAGAAGCAATTAGCAGTCGGAACGAAGCGGGGAAAAACAGGCGCATAGGGAAAGTCCATGGCAGGGCGGCCCCAAAAGCAAGGATTTTCGGCCTTGCTTTATTTTCGACATCTGCGGCATTTACGCCGACCGGGGCGACCAGGGGTATTCTCGCACGATTTGTCAGCGGTGGGCTGATTCTCTTGACTGCTGGATTTCTTTTGCTCACCGGCGGCCGCTGTAGCGCACCCGGGCCAGTCCTGCCTGCCATTTCGGCCGAGGTCTTCCGGGGCAATCCGCTCCTCTATGAAGTGCAGCCTTTTCAAGGGCGATTCAGGGACAATATTGCCGCCTATTTCCAGATCCTGGACAACGGAAGCGCCGAGCTGTGGCAGCTTTCGCTGGATCGCCAAGGCCGAATCCGATTGCTGCAATTTCAGGGTATGGTCTTTGAATCTTCTCCAGGTCCGTTTCAGCTACGCCTTCAGAAGTGTTTCATCCATGGACAGGACCTGCCATCTTCCGACAGAGTCCCTCTGGAGGTTTTTCAATGCGATCACCTGGCGCTGGGGTTTCGCCGTTCCTCTGCCTGCCCGGATTGTCTGGAAAGCACGCCCCTTCTGGATCCTTCCGTAGACAATGCACCTTCCAGCTTTCTGCACGGGCTGCAATTGAAACCCTTGAAGGCGAGCGAATATTCCGGCAAAAAAATTGATGCCTTCTCAAACGCTACTGAGGTATGGTACTGGGGGGCGGTATGGGACGGGGGCCGGATAAAAGAAGGCTCCTACGCCCCCGGAACGGTGGTTACCGTCGTCGACGGATTTGTTATGCTGGAAGGGAGCAACGCCCCGGATCGCATTGTGCTACCACTTCCCGTTTCCGAAGGATTCGGGCTCTAATCCACTGCCCCGAACGGAAAGAATATTAAATATTTAGTTTGTAGCTGCAATATATACAATCATATCAGGAAACAGAATGCCAACAATCGAAGATTACATCGACCAGATCAAGGACCTGGCCATCATCCCTCCGGTGCTGGTATCAGTACTCAGCCTTCCGGACGATACAGATCTTTCTTTTGGGAAACTGGAAAACATGGTCCAGTCCGACCAGGTACTGGTAGCGCGAATGCTAAAACTGGCCAATTCTCCTTTTTACAGCCGGGGCAACCGGGTCACCGGCATTCGTCAGGTCATTACTCGACTGGGATTTCGCACTGTGCGATCGATGGTAGCCATTGCCCTTGCGGATTCCATTTTCATGCAGGGGAACTATAGAAAGTTTCGGGATGAAATCTGGACCCATTCCATTGCTACCGGCGTGGCCGCTAATTACCTGGCCCATGACTATGGAATGAAGCAATATGAGGATTTTGCTCTGGTAGCCGGCCTTCTACTGGATCTGGGAAAGGTAGTCCTGAACTCCCTGGACAGGAAAAAATACATTGAAGTGCTAACCGAATGGCTACAAGAAGGACAGACCCGACCCGTTGAGGATATCGAAGAGAAGCTTTTTGGCGTTCGCTCCGAAGTGATCGCTGTGGAGGCGGCCAGAATCTGGCAACTTCCGCCGGCCGTTCTCGAAATCCTGGAGGAGAGGCCCAGAGGAATACAGGAGCAGAAGGATCTTTCCAGGCTGCTCAACCTGGCCGATCTACTGGTGCGAAAGCTTGGATTCGGAAAGATTCAACCTCACCATGAAGAGGAATTGAATCAGTATGCCGAGTTTTACGGAGTGGATCTTTCGGAAGAGTATCTGGAAGGCAAAAGAAAGCAGATCGAATCCGACGGACTTTACCAGTTCTGTATGAGCCTCTAACCTGGCTTAAGTGTGACCAGGCTGCCGCATCGAAGTCCTTTCTCCCGGGCAGGGCTGCCATCTCTGGATGGTACAAATAAAAAGCACCCGGTTGTGCGAAAGGAAGAGACATGCAAGAACTGGATACCATTCAGTTAAATTTCAATCCTGAAAGCCTATTACTGCTAAACGTTATTCTGGGCTTCGTCATGTTTGGCGTCGCCCTGGACCTCACTGTTCACGATTTTCGCAGACTGGTTCGGGCTCCGCTGGCGCCCATTATCGGACTCGTAGCGCAATTCGTGATCCTGCCTGCTCTTTCCTTCGGATTGATTCAGATTCTAGACCTCCGGCCTTCGCTGGCTCTGGGTGTTCTTCTGGTGGCGGCCTGCCCTGGCGGAAACATCTCGAACTTCATTGCTCATCTGGCCAAAGGATCCACTGCGCTTTCGGTGAGCATGACGGCACTGTCTACAGCCTTTGCCATCTTCATGACTCCTTTTAATATCACATTCTGGGCCAGCCTGAATCCTGGAACCCGGCAGCTACTTACCGACCTGCAAGTAGATCCGCTGGAACTCTTTGGAACGGTCATCATGCTTCTGGGGGTGCCTCTGGTACTGGGGATGTGGATCCACCACAAGTATCCAGCGACAGCGCATAAGCTGCGAAAGCCTTTTCGCATCTTCTCGCTGGTCTTCTTCGGAGGCTTCGTGGTAGCTGCCCTGGCCGCCAACTGGGCCCACTTCCTGAAATATGTAGGCGCCGTTTTCGGACTGGTGCTGATCCACAATGCGCTGGCGCTGGCCCTGGGTTACACTGCGGCTTTCGCCGCTCGGCTGGAAGAACAGGATCGCCGGGCAGTAAGCATTGAAGTGGGTATTCAGAATTCCGGGCTGGGTCTGACTCTGATCTTCACTTTTTTCAATGGTCTGGGCGGGATGGCCCTGGTAGCTGCATGGTGGGGCATCTGGCATATTATTGCAGGTATGACCGTGGCTACGTTCTGGTCCCGGTTTCCGCCCAAAGGACAGAGCGTTAATTGATGGCCCATGAGGCGCTGATTACAGCGCTCATCGTAGTTGCATTGATTGGTCCCGGCATTACCCTGGCCGGGATTACTGGCTTTGGCGGCATGGTTATAACTCTGGCCGCCGGAAGCCTTTTCTTCGCACTGGATCAGATTACAGCAGCGGCCTTGATGGCCAATCTTCTGGTAAGCGCCTACGTTCTTGGCAGCGATTTGCATCATGTGAATCGCCCGGTGATTTTTCGGCTGATTGTACCTTTTATGATTCCAGGAGTCATTGCTGGCATCTTCTTGCGCGAATTACTGGTGCCTTTGCCTGCCATGCTGGGAATCTTTCTGATTCTTATTGTACCATATCGCTTCTACAGAGAGCGAAAGGATGTGGCTTCCGGGAAATCCGCAGAACCGGACCATCGAAGTATGCATGAAAGGGGTCATCATGCAGCGCGAAGTCTGGCCGGCAGGTTGTGGACCGGCTCTGCGGGCTTTGTGCAGGGATGGATGAATACCGGCGGCCCACTTCTGGTCTACGGACTGGCCAGGGCCGGCCTTTCGCCGCGATCCTTTCGCGCTACCTTGATGGCGATCTGGACAGTCATCAATACCGGAATCATGATTGGCCACGTCTTTTCCGGAGAGTTCGACTGGCCTCAGCTCAAGCAAATGGCCTTTGTGATCCCAACCCTTCCTCTTTTTTATGGCATTGGAAATTCACTTCATCACCGGATTCCTACCCGGCAGTTCAATTCTGTCATCTACGGAATGCTTACCGTAATGGGTGTTTTTTTGGTGGTGCGATCTATGAGCTGAGCTCTAACTGAACTGTACAGACCACACTCGATGAAGCCCCTGTTTTCCCTTGAGCTGCACCGGCTCCAGTTCATGAAAGTCATACTTCTTGCGCACTTCGTCCGAAAGCCCTTCCACAAGATCGGTATTCACCAGCACCTGGCCAGGTTTTGCAATGCCTTCCAACCGCGAAGCTACATTAACGGTGTCGCCAATGGCAGTGTAGGATAGCTTCTGGAAAGATCCCACATTACCCAGGGTGACTTTTCCGGAGGCTACTCCCACTCCCATGTGCGGCGAAATTCCGTAGGATTGCTTCCAGTTTTGATTCCACAGATCAAAGATGCTCTGCATCTCCACTGCTGCTTGAACGGCGTTGTCTCGATGCTCGGCCGTGTAAACCGGCGCACCAAAGAGACACATGATGGCATCGCCAATGTACTTGTCGATGAGACCTTCATATCCCAGAAGAACCTCGGTCATGGATGTAAAGTATTCGTTCAGAAAGCTAATCACCTTCTCGGCATCCAGTTGCTCGGCCATGGCGGTGTAGCCCCGGATATCGGCAAAGAGCACTGAGACTTCTTGCTCCACCCCTTTTTGCTCCAGGGCGATGTCCCCTTTCATGATTCCCTGCACGATGGCCGGATCCACGTACATACCAAACACCGATTGAATCTTCTTTTTTTCTTCTTCCAGCTTATGCCTGGATTCGTATTCCTTCTCCAGTTCGCCGCGCATCTCCTGCACCAGTTCGTTCAAATCTTTAATCTCGGACTGACTGGTTCCATGAGCGGTCTGGAACCGGTGCAACGCCTCATCGATTTGTCGGTACAGTAGCTTGGTGCGAAATTGCATCCGAAAAAGGTTGCGGAATCTGTATTGCAGCAAGTAGGCATTGGAATTCTTCTTCTGGAAAAATTCGGCCACGCCGGCCCTGTAGGCATAAACGGCGAACATATCCTCTTTGAGATTGGAATAGACTACTACGGGACTGTCGGCGGCGCCGGGCTGATCCATTAGCCGGTCGATGAAGACGGTGGGATCTCCCTGCCCCGGTATAATGACTTCTGTAATCAGAATATCGATTCGATCGGAGTTCAATTCATCTATGGCATAATCCAGGTTATCGGTCCATCGCATGGTTACATAGTCGCCAAACCAGTAGGCCATGAAGCCAAAAAGGGTTTCAAAGGCCGTGCGGTCCGGATCCAGATGCAGCACCCGGACACCTTCTTCGATGGAAGAGTCAATAGAGGACACAGTGCAGTTCGCTTCCAGAGCAGGCCATCTTCAACTCCTTTTTGGAAGTGCGGTAAACCAGAGTGCGCCACTCTGCCTCCAGAGGGATGTCTAATGCTCCACGCTGTACCGCATGGCTATGGCTCCGGATTCAAAGGTCCGACTGGAACGATGGCGAAGTAGCAACCTGTTCTTAAGATGCTGGTCCTAAAATAGGCGCGGTCCGGCTCCAACCATCACCGGGTGGACTACAAAATGGTATTCATCAATTAGATTCAGGTCGGCCAGCTGCGAAGCCAGGCTCAAACTGCCGACGGAAATATTTTTCCCGGGCTCGGCCTTGAGGGCCACTACTTCCGCCGCTAGATT
>JAGRNE010000011.1:0-18308 GCA_020440915.1 Leptospiraceae bacterium
CCTGGAGGTCCTTGGCCGGGTCAAAGATGAGGTTACGGTCATTTACCTCAGGGCCGAATACCGGGGAGAGCCGGGAAACCAGGATCGCCGGTTCTTCGTAAACGAAATGGTCACAGTTAAGTGGAATGGAGACAAGCCAGGAAGCTTCGAATTCTTCCGAAGACAGGCCCGCATCCGAGGGGTCTACGTTATCCGAAAAACCATGAAAGCCGACTCCATGACCGAAGCGGCTACCCAGGATGCTCTCACCGTTCCAATCAGCATCACTGTCCAGGAAACCCTGGACTCCGGCAGGGGCCAGCTCACTCAATTTCGCATCCCGGCCGCCGGCGAAGCCGCCGTGCAGGATCATAAGGAACTGGTGCAAAGCGGAAATGCGGCCGGGCAGGAGGCTGTGGTTATCTATCTGCGGAAAGTAGAGGATCGCCTGGGAGTGCTCAGAAACTACCTGCAATTCCTGAAGGATACGGAACGGATGATGCGCTATCTGATTCGAAACAAGCTGGAAAGCGACCAGAACCGTTATGAGCGCACCGAATCTCTGCCTTGAGCTATGCCCAATGTCTTTGTGGATCATTACGGACTGCTGGGCATCAGTCCGGTAGCCTCCGCCGAGGAGGTTCAGCGGGCCTTTCGAAGGCTGGCCAAGATCCACCATCCAGATAAGAGCGGCGGCGATCCGCTTCGCTTCCATTGCATTTACACCGCTTACAGAATCCTTTCGGTGGAATCCAGCCGCCGCAAGTTTGATGAAGTGTTCTTCCGGCACCGCCTGAAGAATGCCGGACTGGACAAGAACGGGGGCTCGGAGGAGGCTCGAAAGGTCTTTCGCGTTGGGGCAGAGCGATTTGTTTATCCCACTTCTGTGGCTTCCCTGGCAAAAAAGGGGCTGCTGCGACGAAAGTTTCGTAGCCGGGATCGCCGACGGTATCTGCGTATTGACTACGATCTGGAGCTTCCGCTGCTGGAAAGAGAAATGCCGGGGCCGCTTAGAATCTATGTTCCTGTGGTTGCGCGAATACTGTGTCCTGATTGCCTTGGCTCAGACACAGACTGCTATGCCTGCAATGGAAAAGGCTCCTACAAAGCCAGCCGAACGGTTCGAGTGGATCTGGAAGGCGGCCTTAGCGAAGGACAAATTCTTCAGCTGGATTTGAGCGGACTGCGGCCGGATGGCCCCCTCAGCTACTTCAAGAAAAAGACAATACGGATTAAGATTACATGTATCAGGACAAAATTAGAAAGATAAGTCTGGCCCTGGCTTTCGTGGCCCTAGCTCTATCCGGCTGCGTGGATGCCGATGCAGAAGCGGAGGAATCGCTTCAAAAACTGACGGATCGCATTGTGAAGTCCATGACACTTGAGGAAAAGGTAGGTCAGCTGATCCACATTGGAATCAGCGGTAAGACCATGCGATCCGGCATCGATTCAGAAATCGGCAGGTTCCGTCCCGGAGGAGTAATCCTATTTGGAGTTAACCTGGGCAGCGCTCAGGAAGTGAAGGATCTGAATCGCAAGCTCCAGGAGTCTTCGCTAAAGCATACCGGTATACCGCTGCTCATAAGTATCGATCAAGAAGGCGGACGAGTGGTACGACTGACTCATATCACCCAGTTCCCGGGAGCCATGTCCATGGGTCAGACAGGCGAGCCGGACCTGGCAAGAGCCGTGGGATTCGTAACGGCCAAAGAGTTGCGCGACTTCGGGTTTAACCTTGTGCTGGCGCCTGTACTGGATATTAACAATAATCCAAAGAATCCCGTAATCAATACTCGCTCCTATGGAAGCAATACTTCCACAGTTACCAGCATGGGCCTGGCATACATGGAAGGCGTTCAGACAGCAGGCTCCATTCCGGTCATAAAGCACTTCCCGGGCCACGGCGATACTACCGTTGACAGCCACCACGATCTACCTACAATCTCTCGAACGCTGGAAGAACTTCGCAAGACAGAGTTGGTACCATTCAAAGCGGCGATAGAAAAGAATGCGCCAGCCCTGATGACAGCCCACATCCTTTTTCCGGCGCTGGACCCGGAATATCCTGCAACTCTCAGCTCCGCTATTCTACAGAATCTTCTGCGAAAAGAACTGCACTTCAAAGGACTGATCTTCACCGATGCCATGGAAATGAAAGCCATCGCCGATCGCTACGAAACCGGTCGCTCTGCCGTGCTGGCAATCAAGGCAGGCGTGGACGTATTGCTTCTTACCGCAGAAGGACCTACAACACGACGCATGTTTGAAGCCATCATAGAGGCCGTGCAGAAAGGGGAAATCTCGCAGCAGAGAATCGACGAATCCGTAAAACGGCAAGTGTACTGGAAGCTGCGTACCGGAGTCTTCAAAAGATATGCCTCTTCGCGCTATTCCTTTGTTCAGCAGGACAAGGAATTGCAGAAATACTGGAAAGAGCAGAGCGAGGCAGAAAAGCAACAGCTCTTGCAGATACAGAAAGATTACGATAGCAGGCTCAACGAAACGGTTTCCCGCAAGGGAATTGTATCCCTTCGCAAGCAATTTGAAGGACTGAAAGCGAAACCAGAGCAGACCTTTTTTTTCTATCGCACGGCGGCCGCAAAGAAGCAGGCAGAAGAACTGGGCATTCCGCAGGATCGTATGATCTTTTATCGAACCGGCCACACCTGGCTATTTCGCATTTACGAGAAGCAGTGGTCCGGTGCCTGGATAATTGAAATCGAAGAGACCGATCTACCTCTCTGGAATCTTCTGTCCAGTCGCTGGAAGTCACGTCGCGCTGAGCCATTGATCGGGCTCTATGCGGGCAATCCTTTTCACAACATCTCAATTCCGGAGAACGGGGCCGTTCTCTGTTCCTTTTCGCCCACCTTTGAATCTCGACAGGCTCTGGTGTATCGCGCTTTTCAGGGTCCGGTCAAGAAGGCAGATTTGATTCTTCCCGAAGCCCGCTAAGAGGCATGAGGCGTACCGGTCAACGTTAGCGCTGGCATGGCGAAAGGCGAAGCAGGAGATACAAAGAGTGAGACTGAGTCTCAATTGTATATGTGTGATTTTTTGAGTTATAGGACTTTACACTCCCATCGCAGACGCCGTTCATTGCTCCATGGAAAAGTACTCACGCAAGGATTTCTTGAAGAAGGGACTGATCGCGGGCGCCGCTTTCGCAGGCGCTGGAACTCTGCTGTCGTATTGCCGTAAACCAGCCGACGAAGGAGGAGCTGACGAAGCTGCTTCCCAGAGCTGTAACGATACCTCCGGACTGGCGGAAAACGAAATCACAGCAAGAAACGATGCTAACTATGTAGAGAACAGCAAGACTCCAGGTCAAACCTGTAGCAACTGTAACTACTATACTCAGCCCACCGGCGGAGCTTACTGTGGCGGATGCCAGCTACTGAAAGGGCCATTTAACCCGATTGGGCATTGCGATCTCTGGGCAGCTAAAGCCTGAGATTTCATCCAAAGCGATACGCTGCAAAAAGCCGGCTCCTACGAGTCGGCTTTTTGTTTTTCTGGGGGCGCGTTTGCATTGCTTCCGGCTTACGCTTACAACAGGACATTCACGGAGCCTCCTGCAGCCCGCGGCCCGAACCAGGATTTCTCGTCTTCGAACGCGCTCAGAAATGGAGTTCGCTTCTAACGTTTGCCGGTTTTCTTATGGACAACCGCATACTATAAACCATTTGGTAGTCTAATTCCAATGCTTGGATCCGAAAAAGCTGAAGCAGTGAAAGCTCCTCGAAGCATCTGGCTGGTTGAGGACGACCCGGGCATTGCCCTTCTGGAAGAGCGGCTTCTATCCCATCATGGGTACGAAGTGATATCCTTTCGCACGGGAGAAGCCACGCTAGAAGCCCTGGACAGTGAAACGTTACCGGACCTTATACTCATGGATATCGATCTTGGCCATGGCATTGATGGAAAGGAGACCGCAGAAAGGATCCTGGCTCGTCACGAATTGCCCATTGTTTTTTTGTCCTCGCATACCGAACCGGAGATCGTTCAGAAAACGGAGAACATCACTTCTTACGGTTACATCGTCAAGAATAGCGGCGAAACGGTGCTGCTTGCATCATTGCGAATGGCATTTCGATTGCATGATGCGCGAAAGAAACTGCAGGCAAGCGTAGCCGAGCATAAGAATACAGAGGCACTGCTCAGCGCCATTCTGGATTTCCTTCCGGTTCCTATCGCCATATCTGCGCTGAAGCCGGAGCCCCGGGCCATTTACGTAAACTGCTCCTTTGAAACTCTTGTTGGCAAAGGTCGCGAAGAGATTCTGAATCGAACTCATGAAGAAAACGGATTCTGGGTGGATGAAAACGAATACAGGAATCTTCTGCAATTTCTGGGCGAACGAGAAAGTGTTTTCGAGATGCCAGTTCATCTTCGGCACAGTTCCGGAGAAAGTAGATACGCCAGTCTGAGCGCTATTCCTGTTTTCTTGCAGGGCCAGCAGCTGATCCTCACCGCCACGCGAGATCGTACTGCAGAAAGAAATATGATCCATAAGCTGGAACTGAGCGAGGCTCGTTTTCGCGGAATTGTAGACAATATGATCGATGGTTTTTTTCAAACCGATGAACGAGGAAGAATCATTCTGACCAATGGAGCTGCAGCGCGAAGTCTGGACTACTCTACCGCCGAATTGCACGGAAAGTACTTGAGCGAGCTTCTGGACTGGAAGCGGGCGAAATTACATCTCTACTTGAGGCAACGGATTTTCTGGAGGATATTCGCGCAAACGCTCTTACCAGGAACGGGTTCAGACTTCCGGTGTCCGTAAATGCCCGACACCTCAAGGCCCCGGGCCAACCCGCTTCTGGCGTTGAGGCTATCCTGCGCTGGCTTCATCCTCATTAAGTCAATTCACCGGTCCCTACCTTCGCTTAAACCCGGAATGCTGTCCGGATTGGCTCCGCAATCAGTGGATACCTGTTCTAGCGAAGGCCAGACAAAGCGAAGGCAGCAGGACGGCCGGGCAAATGCAGCAAGAAAATCAGAGCAGCGGAGCGAACGTCAGCGAACGTCAGAGCACGTCCGAGAACATCAACAATGATTGGCCGGGGGACAGAGTATGTGCCCGGCATGCGAGTCAGATGGCGGCGTCTGTAATTATCGTCCGGCGAACCAGAGTTCTGCCATGTCCAGGGAATAATCGAGGAAAGCATCCATGGTACGATCGTAGATTTCATTGCCCAGGGATTCGCCTTCGGTTCCCAGATTCTTATCTGTTTCATGGGATTCCAGCAATCGCGGCGAAACGATAGACCTTTTGTCCATAAAGGAGATCATTTTGTTGACCAGCGTTTGCATTTCCAGTGCAGGTCGGCGACCGCCTCGACCGCTGGAAACGCCCACCATGGCAAAGACGCGATTGTCAAATACATCGCCGAAGTCTTTGTTACCCAGCTGATGGACGGCGTTGATAATTTCACCACTGGTAATCCAGTTGTACTCCGGTACTGCAAGAAGTACGAGACGGGCGCCACGGACGGAAGAAACCAGTTGATCCTGGAATTGAGTAAGCCCCCCGGCCTGAAGGGAGCCGCGCCCTACCAGAGGGACATCGGAAAGGTGGAAATCTACCACTGGAGCGCAGGAATGACCCTTTTGTTCTGCTACGCGATGGAGAGCCCGGCCCACTCGGAGGGTGTTGCTCGCCTCCCGGGGGGAGCCGGAGATGACGGTTACCTGCATTTCTGACGTTCCGTCGGCTTCGGATACAGGGTCAAGTCTCTTTGAATCGGAATTGACACCAATAGGGGCCCTCCGATTCATGCATCGTGGTTATTGTGCAGAGCATCATAAAGATCTGGACCTACATTCTTGACCGTGTGGTCCTCTTTTCCCTCAATCCCCCCCTCCGATTGATTGCCGCCATGGGCTTGCTATTCCTGGGTACTGGCCTGTTCCTGCTAAAGGGAACCTGGACTCCCCTGGATCTTTCTGCCCTGGTAACGCCCGCCACCGAGCATCAGGATCCGGTGGATCCGGAGGTAGTGGAATTCCAGAAAGGGCTGCCCGAGCAGGCCGCTATCGAGGGTTCCAAAATACTGCATCAATGCGATCGACCCTTCAGCGTGGCGTACCTGGCCAGGGAGTACTATTCTTACAGCGCGCTCTTTAGCCGGGAGCAAATCGAAGAGGCTATGATCCGGGAGAATCCCCAGGCTTTCAAAGGAAAGCATTGCAGGCCCGGAAGTACTGTTGCCATCCCTGAACCACTGCTCAGGCCAATTAAGAATCAGCCCCTGGGCTGGGAAAAGGAAAGACCCGTACGCGCCATCTATTTAAGAGGGGATAATACCACGCCTCGACGCCTGCTTCGCGAATTGCAGCATATCAAGGAATCCGGCGCAAATGCCATTGTATTCGATGTTAAGGATATTTTAGGAGTTGTGAACTACTCCAGCAACGTTCAGGAAGTAGAGGAGTATCGACGTCATGCTCCGCCTATTCGCGATCTTTCCAAGGTGATTCGCTTCTTGCACGATAACAACATCTACGTTATCGCTCGCATGGCGCTATTTCAGGACCAGAATCTGTCAGAAGTGCGGCCGGACCTGGCTATAAAAGACCGTAATTCGCCAGATGGGGTCCTGAAAGTCAAAGGCCAGAATCTATGGGTAGATCCAGGCCGCGATGAGGTACAGGCTTACAATTTGAAGATCTTCCAGGAGCTTCTGATCAAAGGTGTAGATGAGGTTCAATTCGATTATGTTCGGTACCCTGCGGAAGGAGATCTTTCCGGAGTGTATTTCCATAATGTTAAAGATGCTCACGACAAGACTCAGAACCTGAAGCGATTCCTGGCGGCAGCCTTTACAATAAGCCGGGGCACCGGAGTCCACATTGCCATCGATGTCTTTGGAATTGTGGCCTGGGGTGAAGAAGTGGATATTCGCACCACCGGCCAACGTCTGAACGAACTGTCGGTCTTCGTAGATATCATGTCTCCAATGCTCTATCCGTCTCATTTTTCTCGCGGCTATGCCGGATTCGAGAATCCTGCAGATGAGCCGTACCACTTCTACAAGGAAGGAGTGGAAAGAGTACTACAGCTCTCTCCACCGGGTACCGTGGTCAGGCCCTGGCTACAGGCATTTGCCTGGAGAGTCACAAATTATAACGAAGACTACATAATTCAGCAAATCCGGGGTAACCATTCCGGCGGCGGTACTGGCTGGATGATGTGGAATGCGGGTAACAGTTACGACATGGTGTATCGAGCTATCCGAAACTCTCCCAACCTGGTGCATTCCGACCAGCTTGAAGAAGAAAAAGCCCCTTCCCTGTGATCCGCCATTGATCTAATCGTAAAAATCGGCCCTGGACAATTCTCGTAAACCAGGGCCATCTTTTGCCGGTTCCCATCCACGGGCGGTCCGGGTTGCTGGAGGCCCGGAGTTTTCACCCCCATTGAGGGGGGAAACCCTGCATTCCGCTCAACTTTAATTGACAGTAAGGCACCCCGTAGAAATCCATTTGTGTCCTTCTTTTTGGGGCCCATATCGGGCATATAAGGAACAGAATCATGCAGAAACGCTATACATCCGAATCTTCCGCCTTTGCCAGGTCCTTTCGATGCGACCATCTTAACATCCTCATCGTTTGCCGTGGGCCCATCCGTATGGAAGCCATGGAGATCTTTGATACCCTGGGGGCTGGCTACGGAATCCTGCTTTCGGAGAAGGACTCGGTGACCTATCCCCATACCCTGGCGCCGGAACTTCGCCATCTTACAGATCCGGACCGGGTGCATCGAATCCCGGATTACACCGGAACCAATCGAGAAGAGAGGCAGGAGCGCATTGCAGACATTATCGATATCTGCAATACCTACAACTACACTCATATCTTTGCCGGTTACGGCTTCATGGCGGAAGATGCGGACTTCGTGGAGTCCATTGAAAATGCCGGAGTGGGTTTTATTGGTCCAAAGAGTACTGTTCACCGCTTCGCAGGCGCCAAAGACCAGGCCAAGAAGCTTTCCAGAAAGATTGGGGTCACCGTAACTCCAGGTCTGGATAACATTACTTCGGTTGCACTGATCGCCAAGGTAGGCGGTCGCAAAGGACTGGAAAGCCTGACGAAAGAGCATGGATTCACTGTGGATTCTTCGCTGGACGATGAAGACTATGCAGAGACCATCCTTTACGAAAGCTACAAAAAGGGAGTTTCCCTGATTAGCGTCGAGGATTTGCAGCAGGCAGCAAAAAAAGAAGTGGATTCCATCCTGAAGGAAAACCCCGGCAATCGCATTCGACTCAAGTATATTGGCGGAGGTGGCGGAAAAGGCCAGCGGATCGTTTCTTCTCCAGATCAGGTTCCCAACGCAGTCATGGAAGTGCTGTCCGAATCCAAGGCTCTGGGCCCTCTGGACAACAAGAACTTCCTGATCGAGATGAACATCGAAAGCACTCGCCACAACGAGATACAGCTCATTGGAAACGGATCATGGGCTGTTGCTCTGGGTGGACGCGACTGTTCGCTTCAAATGCATGAACAGAAGCTGGTGGAAATCAGCATTACCGATGAGCTTTTCGCAGAGGAAATTGAAAAAGCGAAACAAGAAGGGCGAAATGGAATCGCAAGCCGCCTGGAAAAGGATCGTGAGACTCTGCGCGAAATGGAAGAGCAGGCCGAAAGGTTTGCCGAAGCAGTGGGTTTGAACTCCGCTTCTACCTTTGAATGTATTGTATCCGACGAATCGCACTACTTCATGGAAATGAATACTCGGATCCAGGTAGAACACAGGGTCACGGAAATGGCGTACAAACTGCGCTTTCATAACCAGGAAAACAAAGATGAGTTCTTCGATGTAGAGTCCCTGGTAGAATGTATGGTTCTATGTGCGGCTCATCCAGATCGACTTCCGCGTCCGGAACGAATTGTCCGCCACAATGCTGGCGGCGAAATCCGACTCAATGCAATGAACGATGCTCTGGCGCCCCATGCCGGAAGCTTGATCGAATCCTGGACTCCTCCCGCAGAACACGAAATCCGCGATGATCAGGGTATTGGAATTCGTAACCCGGATACCAACTCCTTCATACATTACCATCTGGCGGGGGCCTATGATTCCAACATCGCTCTGATTGTAACTTATGCAAACAGTCGAAAAGAGATGTTGGCCAGGCTGGCCAATTTGCTTCGTCAAATGGAAATTCGCGGAAACGAGCTTTCTACGAACAAAGAATTCCACTACGGTATCCTGAACTTCCTACTTGGCATGCATCCAATGCTCAAGCCAGATACTCGATTTACAGTTCCATATCTTGCTCTGGTGGGCGTGCTGGCCGGGGAAATGGAAGGGGTGGATCTGGACTACGCCTACAAGAAACGCGCCTCCGCTCTGTCCGCAGACGAAGCCCAGGTGCTCACGGAAAAGCAAACGCTTATCCTTCGTCCAATGAAACATCTCTTTTCCAATCCTCACGTCATGAATGGCTGGATTTTCCGCAACCGGGATGTAACGTTCCGTTTCGATGGTGAGAAAATCGCATGGCTGCAGAATCCCATCTTTGTTCTGGAAGATTTGTATAGCTTTGTTCGCCTGGAGAGCCGGGATGCTGCTCCTTCGCAGAAAATCTGGGATCATGACGAAGTGCTTCTAGATACAGCCATCGAATTCTACGAAGACCTGGCCAAATACACCGGGAAAGATCCGCGGTCCGATTTCGGCGAACTGGATCAGACGTTGCGAAACGGATCCGGCCTTGAGGGAATGGATGACGAGCTGTTTCAGAAATGCAGGAATGCACACCTGGCCTGGCAGGCCGGACTGAGCCTGCTTGGGATTCCGTTCTCCCTGGGTAAGAAAGCCGGCTGCTATGAATTCAGCTATGATGACGATCTCAAAGTGCAATTCCCCGATCGGTTCAACGATGCGGATTTTCAGAAGAAGAATATTCGCCATCTGGCTCCTCCTCCGGTGGCCAGCGCTGACTTGATTGTGGCAGCCAGCGGCGGCATGTTCTACAGCCGCGAAACTCCGACCAGCGATCCTTACGTCATGCCCGGGGATCATTTTAATGTAGGCGAACCTCTGTACATCATCGAAGTAATGAAGATGTTTAACAAGGTAATGGCCGAGTTTTCAGGCACCATTGAAGAACGCCTGGTTCCGGACGATGGCGTAGTGGTGAAGAAAGGCCAACCACTGTTTCGCGTGAAGCCGGATGAAGAACGCAAAATCGAAACTCCGGAAGAGGCGGAAAAAAGAAGAAAGGCTTACACAGATTCCTTGCTAGCGGAGCTCTGAAACAACATATTGGGAGAATGGCCGTCAGCCATTTTCGCCCAGTCTGCAATTGTTGCCGAGTAAGCGCCCGGGATATTGGCGAGGCCGTTTCCCGTTCAACGCGCATGCCATCCTTTGAAACCATCCTGGCAACCACCGGGGCAGGAAGCCAGTGCGGCGCCTGCCTGGGAGATGTTTATTCCATCTATCTGTCTCGCAGACATCTTCGAAAAATCCAGCAAGAAGACCAAATGCCCCTGCCCTTTCTGGTCAGAGAGGACCAGGCACTCTAAGTGGAGAAAGGGCGGCCAGGGTGCATGTCCCCATCGCTGATTCGCGCTTCCCAACTTCACGCCATGGCCAATTCACACTTCCCAACTTGATCCGGAATGTCCGGGCCACTGCTCCGATGCCCGGCCTGTACTACAAGGGACAGTGCCACGAAAGCCTGGACAAAAGGGGGAAATTTGTGAGAGACAAATTTGCGATCCCTTGCTATTGATGATAGCTGGTCCGTCTTGCGGACCAAAAGGAACTTAGAATGACCGAATCACTATTAGACTACGATACCTGGGCGTATAGCCAGGTAAAGGACCATGCGATCCAGCTGAACGACGAACAATTCAATCGCGATCTGGGCGATGGTATTGGCTCCGTTAAAGGCAAACTACAACACCTCCTATGGGCTGAAGAGATGTGGGCTCGCAGAATTCAGGGCGAAAACCCCGCCGCCGACCTTGGGCTACCGGACCTGCAATCAGCGGGCTCCTTTTATGAAGACTGGGACCACCGCCGGGCCTCCCATTTCGCCCGAATGAGATCGGAGTTGCAGGGCAATCCAGGAAAGAGTGTCAGCTACCAGAACACCAGAGGCGAAAGCTACGAACAGCCAATCTGGCAAATTGTTCTGCATGTGGTCAACCACGGCACCTTCCATAGAGGCCAGATCTCTAGTATGCATCGTCGGTTAACCGGAAACCCGATCCCGCTGGATATGATTCTCTTCCATCGCAATTGAGGAGGCGGGCAAAATCCGTTTATCCTTTCTGGTAACGCCATTCAGGCCGTCGCTGGCCTGATGGATTCTTCTCCCCTTTTCTTCGCTTCCGTCAACGCTCCAACGCTGCAACGCCGTAGACCCCGGTACCCCAGGTTGCGACGAATCCAAAGAGCTCTGCGACGCATCAGTGAGCATCCATCCTCGCACAATTTCATTCATAGGTGCTCCGAGGATTTCAGCGAGTCCGACAAATCCGGATCATTCGACGAATTCACCGCCTCCGAAAATCCTGCAAGGATCAGAATTCTTCATACCTTAACGTTGAGCTCGCAGTGAGTAACCACCTGTCGATGATGTCGAATCCAGAGTAGAATAGCAGACAAAGAGGCTCCCGTTGGACTATCGCCGGAGAGCGCAGGAGGATTGTTGTGTCACAGAAGCATTATGCTGAGATCAAACGAGTGGAAGGGCCTTTCATCGCCGAAATCCAGGGAACAACGCTAGCGCAGGCCGATTACGCCATGGAACTTCAGGAATACCATCCTTCCTACGAATTCGCCCCGGTGTACTATCTGCCGCAGGCTTCCGTGGATTTTAGCAAGCTGCAATCCAATGAAAACCATACAAGTTGTCCTATAAAAGGCAGCGCCTCCTACTGGAATCTGATCTCCGATGCTTCGACCGCCGGGGAAGTGGAGAATATCGCCTGGTCCTATCCGCAGCCGTTAGAATCCGCTAGCGATCTAAAGGATACAGTGGCCTTTGACCTCTCGAAAAAAGTGAAATTGCTCCGCGATGGCGAGCCAGTGACCGGATGGGGAATTAAGAAGAAATAATGGGGCCGGGCAGGCCCTGCCCGAGCACCCGGTGCACTGCGGATTCCGTAACGGGCTGGATTTGGTGCGCATCCTGAGGTTCTCTGCCAAAAGGAATAGTAAGAATAATTATCTTTGGAATCCTATTTTCTATGAACGGTACCTGTCTGGACCGCCTCCAAGGTACATGAGCCGACAAAAACCGTTGCAGCCAGGCGCTTCCGCTGTAGAGCCACTTCGCCCTGCGCAAACCGTGTCAAAGCAATCATCTCCAACGATTCGTCCTGTTGTTTTTCTCATAAGTGCCCTCGCCATAGTTTGTTTGACGGCGCCCTTCCCAGGCTGTTCTCTGCTCAGCCCTGCAAAGGGGGAGGCGACGGAAAGTCCTGTGCCACTGGCCCTTCGCCTTCAGGCGCCGCAGACAAAGAAGTACAATTTTTCTCCAGAGGAGCGCATTAGCATCGAAGGCCGCAATGGATTGCGCATTGTGCTGCATCCCAACAGCCTCGAGATTCCCGAGCATTGTCACACATTGGATGCCTATTTTACCGATTACGTCAATCCGCTGGAAACGGTGGCCGCAAACCTGGATTTTCTGGAAGCGGAACAGGAGCGGATTAGCGAAGGAAACACAGATTCTGAAAGCGATAGTTCTGCCTTCGCAGAGAACCCTACCAAACAGAAAGACGCCAAAGAAATAGAGCAAGAAGTAAGCAAAACACCGGGGCCATCGCTTCTGGAATCTGCGGGGATGTTTGATCTGCGCATCTATTGCGGACAGGAGGAGGTCCATCTGAAGAAGGGGCAAAACCTTCTCGTAAGTCCGCCCCGCACGGTGCCCGGAGAGGAATTCGGCACCTATGTTCGCACAGAAGACGGCTGGAAGCAAGAGGGAAGACAGAAGCCCTCCCGAAATTCATACATTTTCCGGGGGAAGGTTAAACTGCAGCAGGAAAATGCAGGCGGAATCAGAGTACTGGATATGGACGAAGGTTTCGTACAATTCAGCAGTCCCACAGCCAATTACAGTCTGAGGCTGGAGCCGGGGCAGAAAAGGCGAGTGCTGTTTGCAGCTCCACAGCATATTCCCGAAGAGATGGTATTTCAGAGTTCCGGGGATCCCGGCATCCGCAGAGTGGAAGACATTTCCCTGGCTTCCATTCCCGAGGCTGCAAAAGGTGATTCACTGGTTGCGATTTCGCGAAGCGATATTCCTCCGGAACTGTTCACAGAAAGGTGCAGGATTCTTGTGCAAGTCATCCGCTCCGATTCCGGTATGCCTCAAGCGGGAGCCGGTCGCCTCTTCTTGAATGGAGCGCCAGAGGTCTCAGCGAACGGCCGTTTTTGTCTTTCCGAAGCAATACTCGGAGAGTCGACGGATATCACTATTGGGCTGGATCGGCAAGATTCGAGTGGAGAAACGAACAGGGGCTATCGCATCCAGCAAGAAGACCGAGGAAAGCTAGTAATTCTGTCCAGCAAGCGAAGCCAGGAGCGCACGGGCGGCGGAGAAATCGTCATATCCGAGAATTCCTCCGGGCCCGGCGATCCATCCGCCGACAGCCGACAGGACGCTGGTCTCGCTACAATTCCCAGGACCGGGATGTGGAATTTTGATTATCCCAGATTCGATCTTGCCTGTCTTACCATACCTGTTCGCGGCGCCGTAAGCGGGTATATGGCCACAGTCCTCTCCCTGGATCGATTCTCTGCCTATACACAGTACCAGCATAGCCCCGGGGCTTCTTTAAACACCGCTTTTTTGCAGGGAGAAAGAAGCCGCGTGCTGGTATTCAGTCTGGACCAGAAAAGCTACGGGGTTTCCTCGGATTTTCTGGTCTGGAACAAGTATGGCCACTTCAAGATCCAGGATTCTCCCTGTCAGGTTATCGCCGAAATCCAGCTGAAACCGCTGCCAGAATACGCACTGAGCGATCCAAAACGATTTCGAAAGGATCTGGGACTCTAGTTTGCAGCTACCGAACCAAGCTGTTCTTTTAGCTTCAGCGCTTTTTCGTTGTCTGGCTCAGAGTCCAGAACCTGCTCAAGAAAGCTTTCTGCGCGGCTACGATTGCCTTTGGTTGCATAGATTCGCGCTAGATTCAGTAGATACCGGCTGTTATGGGGTTCGCGCAGTCGAATTCTCTCGCCGTAATCCGCAGCCTTTTCCAGTTCTCCGCAACGGGCAGCGCAATAACTCACAGCGTATAACATTTCTGTATCCGCGGGTTTCAGATAGGCGTAGTCCTCTGCCACTGCCAGGGCCTGCTTGAATTTCTTCTGACGGAGATAGGACTGGGCCAGGAGCCGTAGAAGGGGAGCTTCCCTGGATTCTGCCACCTCGGCATCTTCCAGACTTCGAACAACGTCGGCGAACCTTCCGGATCTGTAATTTGCCCTGGCCTCTTCCAGAAGAATACGAAATCGCTCGGACACATCCAGGGGGCGAACCTTTAGATCTTCTCGGTATCCAATGCGTAGCAGCGAGAGATCATCCGTAAGGTCGCCTTCCGACAGAAGGGAATCCACCACCGCTTCCAGATTACCTTTGCCGCTCTCTACGTGACGCAAAAATACATTCTCGTCATGCTGCAATGTTTCGGTACCGTCCGGATTTTGAAGAAGCAGGTCATCGCGTCCATCGGAGCCGGCAATCAAAACGTCCCCGGGCTCCAGCTGAATGGTCTTTACGAAGATCGTGCTATCCACACCCAGAGTTCCCAGTTTACGAAAATCCAGATCGCTTTCAACAAAGGAAGCCTGCGAATTTCGATAAAGTACCGACCATGGATGCTCCGCATTGATCATGTACACCAGGCCGGAATCGTCATCTACCAGACCAAAAACCAGAGAAATGAGCATACTGCCATCGAAGGTTTCAAATACTTTGTGCAACTCTATAAATGCATTCTTGAGCCATCGCTCCGGATGATGCCGGGAAGCCTCGCCGGACAGCAGGGTCCGATCCACAATCGCTTCCAGAACAGCGCCGAGAACCAGCGCGCCCCCGGCCCCTTGCATGGATTTTCCCATGGCATCCGCGTTCAGAAACAGGGTGTACGGGCGTCCAAGCAATTTAATGGACTCCGCCATGCAGAGATCGCCTCCGATTTCATCGTTCCATTTTCGAAATTGAAAGCTCTTCTTCTGCCGTACCAGAAAATCAATACTGACCGTTTCGCTTTTTGCACGATTGGACTGCAATGGCCGCAGCAGGAGCGAGGTCAAAAAGTAGTCCCCGTCCTGCTGATCCTTGAGCTCCTGAACTCGACTCAATGATTTCTGAAGTTCGGCAGTTCTTTCCTGGACTTTCTCCTCCAGTCGATCGGCATAGTCTTTCAATTTGGACTGGGCATCACGAATGGAAACTACCATGCCGTTAAAGTAGTGCCCCAGGGCGCCAATTTCATCTTCGACGCGCACCTTTACGTTGGCGCTCAGGTCTCCCTGATCCACTTTATTCATGCCACCCAGCAGATCCATCAAGGGCTTGATCAAGGCCCCGCGAAAGAAAAGCGGGAAGCCTGCAACCAACACAAGTACTACGAGCAATAGCAAAATGGCGAGCGGAGCCGCAGCATGATGCACATACTGACGATAGGCAAGATAGGAAAACCCAACTTCGTAGCCTTCGCCGGTAACTGGATCCGTCAGCACATAGCTAACATAGGGAAGATGATCATCGCCCAGTTTGGCTTTCTGGAAACGACCGAGTTGAAGATCCGAGTCGCTTTGCCTGGGAGCATGATGATTGCCCTCTTCCTGATCAAATTGATCCATAAAGGGCAGTATGGGTAGCCGCGCTTCCTTAATGCCGACTTCCTCTGCACTATCGGGTTTCGAAACGCTGTTGTCCGAAGCGCCGGATTCGGCGAAATATTCTATTTCTCCACTGGCCTTCCGTAGAAAGAGCGGCCTCACCAGCAATTGACTGAAGTCTCCCTGATGGACGGCCCGCGCTTCTTTCATACGAAGCTGATCAAAAGCCCTGGTTCGCTCCGCAAGAGCCGAGAAACTGATGGCTTGCATTACAGAAAGCACCGTCACCATGCTGATTCCAATGATCTTGGCCAGGAAGGTTGTGCGATCCCGGGTATTGTTCATGTAAATGACGGTAACGGCAAACAGACCCAGAACAATGGTCAGAGAGAAGGTGGTCTGAAAGACATCCCGTCCAACGGTCCCATCCCGACTAAGCGAATTGGTGATTCCCTGGGCAAAGCCGCATCCAAAAAGAAAGATGACCAGACCCAGAATGACCCAGCGTTCACGACCTCCGGTAACCGCTATCTTCATTCCACCGATAACTAGCTGAAAGACGGAGTTTGCCAGGATGGCCAGCGCCACAATCTTCGTAGGCTTTTCTGCCACCAGATCCCAGTAATGCCCATCAAAATGGTAGAGCAGCGGCACATCGATGGAAGAAATAAGGAAGAAAGCTACCGGCAAAACAACGGTGAGCAGTTGCGCAATCAGAGAAATGCGCGCCGCTCTGGGCCAGCGATTGTTGGGATAGTGAAAGAAGAGCTGCGCCGGCGCTACAGACATGAGTAGTCCCACAGGCACCGTCATCCATCGATGGTACGCAGCCAGAGGCTCAATAAAAGAAGAGGAAATGAAGTATGCGACGTTCATAAGGCCCGCGCATATCAACAGCATGGCCAGAAACTTCATTGCGCCAGAGGAATTGCGAACCGAGAGAAAATAGATCCCCATGGTAAGACCCATGACAAGCCCGATAAGCGAGCTCACCGAATAATAGGTAAGGAAGAATGAATCCATATGACCTCAGAGACTGCTTGCTTGCGCATGTCAGTCAAGCCCGGTTTGGATTTCCAGGAGATGGATGCACCGCATCAAATTGTATCTATAGTTACAGCCATTCCAGCGCCTTAACCCCCTTCGCGAATACCAATACAGTAATCCCGGGGCATTGATTCTCAGGTTGTTTCCACGCCGGCCCGATCCATCCTGTCCAGATAGAAGCGGGCGGCCGGATCTATGGGGTTCTCGGCCAGAATGGCCTGAAAGTCCAAAGCCGCTTGCTGATAGCGACCAGAAAGAGCGTTTTCTACCGCGGAATCGAATCGCGGTCGCGTGGAAAGAAAGAGCGATCGCACATCCTCCGGATGACCGTCCAGAACATGAAAAATCCGAAGCGCCTCTCTTCGTCCCTTGACGCGAACGCGGCCAAGCAGGCGCAGCTGAAAATCGTCCGGATGCTCCAGAGCAGACACCGTTGCATCGCTGGCAATAATCATCACCCCGTACTTGCGCGTAAGTCTTTCAATGCGCGAACCGGTATTCACAGTATCCGAGATTACGGTCCCTTCCATCCGGTTTTCATGGCCAATAATTCCGAGCATGATTTCCCCTGTATGGATGCCAATACCGATGGAGATGGGCTCATAACCTTTCAGTGCCCTGTGCCGATTATAGACGCGAATCTCCCTCTGCATCTCTATGGCCGCTCTAAGGGCATCGTCTGGTCGACCGGGAAAGAGCGCCATTACAGCATCGCCTATGTATTTATCCACAAAGCCCCCCGCATTGTTTACCAGGGGCGTCATTCGTCGAAGATAGGAGTTCAGGAAATTGAAGTTTTCCTCGGGGCTCATCTGTTCAGAAAGTGTGGTAAAGGATCGAATATCGGTGAACATCACCGTCATCTCTTGCTGTACCTGATCGCCCAGACGTACTTCCGTAATGTTTGTTCGATCCAGGATCTTCAGAAATTCCCGGGGCACAAAGCGGGCCAGAGATGTATTCGTATTCTTGAGGCTCTCGGAAAGCTGAATTACGCCCTCATAGGTTCGCGCAAAGAGACGGGCCAGAAGATAGGACTGGGCCAGGATGAAGACGAGAAAGCCATAATGAAAAATAGGACCAATGGGTACCCGGCCCTGATAAAACAGAAGATCATTGATCGCGGCCAGGCAAGCAACTAGTCCTCCAGAAAGCGAAATATAGGCGCCGGACTGTTTCTGGACGATAGCCACTACCCAGATGGCCACACTGGAGATTACGGAGGCCAGCACCACTATATGATAGGCCCATAGATAGGATGCGTAGATCCGCACAGGGAAAGCAATAACAGTCAGGCATGCCAGAAAGCCCAGGATGATGTTGGCCCAGGCCATCCATCTTGATCCTCGAAATTCAAAGGCATGAGCGAGGAAAGCTACGAAGAGAGGCCCGGCCAGTATAAACGAGATATACTCAATATCGGTCTGAAGCTCATATCCCGGGCTCCAGAGCAAACGAA
>JAGRNE010000011.1:18323-32418 GCA_020440915.1 Leptospiraceae bacterium
ATAGTGTTCTCGCCGGAAAAGAGCATGCGAATACTCCAGGTAAGGCATACCAGAGCAAAAAGAAGGGAAGCTCTGTCGCTTCTTCGGCTCAAGAAGAGTCCAAAGTGATAGATGGCCATACCCAGGATCAGGCCCAGAGGTATGAGATTCCGCAAGAGAGTGCGATCGCGAAAATTCTGCACCGCCTCCGCCGGGCCCAGGTAGGGAGCTTTTCTGAGTCCGCCGCGGGGATGAACAAAGTTGGAAAACTGGATCACCAGTCTGATCTTTGCCTCTCCGGAAAAAAAGAAGTGCCTGGGCCAGACATCTGGATGCGAAGTCTCCGCCGATGTACCTACGGTTCCCGACTCTGCAATCAGTCTATTGTTAGCGAATACGCGGTAGGCGGAACCAACGTCAAACATCAAGATGCCCAGAGATGCGTTTTGCAGCTCTGGCGGCAATTCCAGATCCGTTTCGTAGGTGCCATAGTGGACATTCCATTCTTCGGGAATGAGTAGAGGGCCCTCCTGTAAAGGCTGGCTCCTGCAGTCCGAAACGCAAAGCTCCTCCCGATATAGTTTCCAGGGACCCGAAAGGAATTGACTCATGCCCTGTTCGCGGGGACCGGAATCGCATCCAACCAGGATGCTCGAAAACAGAATCAAAATCCACCAGGATGGAAACGCAGATATGGCAACGAGGAGCTTTTTCATGGGAACAGTCCAGTAGCAGATTCCCTCCACTGTCACTGGCAACCGAAAATTAACGGATTGGGAGCGACTTATTGTCTCAGAAAATCGATACCATGTCGGCACTCGGTGAGACTGAGTAGGTTGACCGCAGTTCGGCAGGCGAAGCGAATACTGAGAATTGGACGGTCTCCAATATCTCGAGACCCCGAAACCGCGAGGAATTCCGACCTTCTGCAGGATCGTTTCCAGGACCTCGACAAGGAGGCTACGAATCGCCTGTCCGGCTTTTCAGCGCTGGACAGGCAAGCAGCAAACAGAAGCAAGAGAAATGCGCTGCATACCCCGCGCAACAAGGCCGCGAAAAAACACTGTCTGCCGCGAGCTTCTGAAATGATTATTGGTAGAGGAGGATATTATGGGCGCCATGATTGAAATGAAAAAAGACGTTCTACTGGTTGTAAATGCTGTGCCTTCTGGACGAGTTGTTACTTACGGAAGCATTGCGCAATTTCTTGGCATCTCACCCAGGCACGTAGCGTTCATTCTGGCAGGACTCAATGCTCAGGAGGCAAGAACCGTCCCCTGGCATAGAGTGGTGTCGGCGGGAGGATGGCTTAACCGGGACAGAAAAATGGGCGATGGGCGCCAACAATTCGAGCTGGAAAAAGAAGGCGTCACGGTAAAGAATCAGAGGCTGGATCTGCAAAGCTACCAGGTGGCGATAGAAGGTCTTCCTTCCGGTCTCAAAGGAGGGAGAATCTACAGGCAGGCCTGAACAAGCCTCGCATTGAACACGGCTCCGACTAAGCAAGCTTCCGACTGCCCCTAAAAGTGCCCGGGTTTATCCCACACCGTCGGAACGAATGCTTCGGAAGGGGAATCTGAAAAAAATTGTTCCCCTGCTACGGCAATTCCGTCCAATCAGCAGGATTCTGAGAAAAAATGACCATGGAAATCATCTACTTCGTTTTTCTAATATTTCGCAGCGGTACTTTGGAGCAGGCGCACATCGAAGCCTGGCACACGTACGATCGGGGGCCAAAATTTCTGATTAATCGTCCTTGCGAAGAAGTCATAAGGGATCCGGCTTTCCAGAAGCATCTGCAGGCCAAACTTAACAAAGAACAGACAGGTCGCTTGATGTGCAGGACTGCCTCGGACATGGAGAGCTTCAGCCAACTGGTTACCGGGGAAGGTGTGGAGATAAAGGCACAGAATACGCCAGCAAAGGTATCCCCGGGGCAGGAAGTGGAACTTCAGGGTAAGCTCCTGCATGAGCCTTACGAAAAGGGACGCCGAAGCGTCAAAGCGTACATGGGTCAGGAGTTTTTCCTGGTGCAGCCCAATGGAGACAGGGTTGCTCTTTATCCCACGGAGGAAGTGGACCAGGACACCTTGCTCTCCAAAAAGAATCAGACCATACGAATGGTTGGTCGATTTGTGGATCGCACTCCCAATCCAGACTCTGACATGCCCATGCAATATCCCATAGGACCGGATGGCGGGCCCATGAAACGCCAGGGTTACGAAGTTCTTAAACTCAAACCCTGACGAATGAGCTTACCGGGACTGAGCTGAGCCTTAAGACGGCTCAGCTGGAAACTACAAGAACAATCTTACCTCTTGCATGACCGGTTTCTGACAAACGATGGGCCTCCGCGGTCTGTTCCAACGGAAAAGTCTTCTCCACCACAGGGCGAACCTCCCCTTTTTCCAGCCATCCCATAAGCGTGGCCATGTCCTCCGGTGAAGAACGGACCATTGCACCGCGGTATCCAAAACCGCGAAACTTGCACTGCATCCAGTGTGCAGGACTCGGCAACGTGTTTAAATAGGATGCGCCCTTGTTCATATGAGGGGCGAGTTCGGCCGGAGATCGCGAAGCAGCGGCATCCAGAACGACATCGTAGGCTTCCAGCGATTCTGAAAAATTCGGATCATCGTATGCAAGGGCGGCTTCGCATCCAAGTTTTTTTAGAAATTCCTGGTTTCGGGCGCTGGCAACGCCGGTCACGTCTGCTCCCAGAAGCTTTCCGATTTGAACGCCAAAATGTCCCACTCCACCGGAAGCTCCCAGAACCAGGAGCCTTTTGCCCGAAGTCTGCAATCCTTTCATCAATTGGTACGCAGTCAGGGCCGCCAGCGGAGCGGAAGCGCTTTCTTCGAAGGAAATACCGGCCGGCTTTTTCTGACAGTTATCGACGGAGGTTAGCATTTTTTCGGCGTACGCTCCACCCTGGAGGGCGCTATGGAAGGCCACAACTTCATCGCCGGGAGCCAGCTCCTTTACCTGGGAACCCACTTCTTCGACGATGCCTGCAGCCTCCGCCCCGGGCACAAAAGGCAGCTTTAGGCGAAAGAGGAAAGCGCCCGGCAGCTTTCCTCGATGAAGTTTCCAGTCCACGGGGTTCACCCCGGCTGCCCGTATCCGAATCACCACTTCGTGACTCCCTGGTTTCGGATCCGAAACGTCGGTGTACTCCAGACCCTCCGGGCCTCCAAACTTTCGGTAGAGAATTGCTTTCATAAGCCAGTCCTGCTGGATTGGGATCAGAGAGCAAGGCGATATACAATCATCAATGCCGGCCGGGGATGGCTTAACAGGTCAATGCCTTCCTGAAGCTAGAAGAAAGGACTGTAGAGGCACGGCTGGCCAGAGCGGAGCCAACCTCTTCAGTTTACCGCCGTCGCCCCCACTCCATTGTATTCTACCTGATTGGAGCCGTTCATGTCTGTAAAGGAGTAGAGCAAATCATTAAGTGCATCCGTTACGTAGATGGTCCCGGAAGAGTCGATATGGACATCTGTCAGATTGCGAAAGGCCGTTCCCCGGGAGCCATCGTAGGTTACCTGATTGGTTCCGCTCATATCATCAAATCGGTACAGTACGTCCCGGCTGGCATCGGCGACATAGATACGCCCGGAAGAATCGAAGTCAATGGAAGCGATTTCAATGAATCCGGTGCCGCCGCCGTCATAAATCGTCTGCCCGCTTCCCGACATGTCGTTGAAACGATAAATTTCATCGCCACCATAGTTAACCAGGTATATGCGATTAGACGGATCGATCTGAACGTCCCCCGGAGTAATGATTCCCGGATCATAGTATTGGAAGTTGGATCCGGCTATGTCATCAACTCTGTACACACCTTCGTCTCCGAAGTTATCGGAAGAGTAATAGATCCTTCCTGCCGAATCCAGAGCAATGCCGCGGGGCTCATCCAGTGGATTTCCACCTGGTCCCGAGTAGCTTACGAGACCACTACCATCCAGATCGTTCACGCGAAACACCGCCGCCTCATCGAGAAAATCATCTACAAGGTGAATTCGATTTGCGGAATCTACTTCTGCGTCCACAGCCCTGTGGTTGATTTCCAGAAAGGGCAGGCCGCTAAAGTATTCGTACACTTCCGGAAATCCACCATTGCGGTCCTGTAATCGATAGATGCCGACGTCACTGTCCAGGATGAAGATCCGTCCCAGAGTGTCTGTGGTCACACCTATGGGAGAGCGGAATTCGCGACCGGAGTTTCCGAGAACTCCGCTTGCAAGAAGCTCCAGAAGCTGCTCCGTCGGGTCGTTCTCCTCTTCTTCGGCTGCGCAATGAGTTGCCGCCCCAAGGAGCAAGCACAGAAGCAACAGGGTGCTAGGAATCAGTGCTGTATAGGAGGAATCTGATTCGTCTGGCCTTTGCGCGCGGAACATGACAGAACCCTAACGCCCCTTCCGCGTATTGCGGGCAATATCCACAAGAGCGCCAATCTGCTCGGCCACATAGTAAGCAACGAATAGAAGCATGAGGCCAATCAGCAAACCACCCACAATGAGGAGGAAGCCCGAGCCTGAGCCAGCCGACATTCCGGGAAGACTAAGCACTGACAGAGTTCGCCCCACACTGTCGCCCCCTATGAATGCTGCCAGGCCAAGAGCTACGCCCAGCGATGCATAAACCGTGGCCAGAATCTCTCCTATCATCTTCACGCAGATCACAAATATTGGAGTAATCGAGTAATCCTTCACTGCGGGCAAAGCAAGAATGTCCTCGGCGCGAATCAGGAGAATGTTTATAACAAAGAAGCCGATGGCGAGCACGAAGATCGTCATAACAACGAAAGCAGCAATGTATTTGAACGGCACTTCTGTAGGCAACTGGGACCAGATCTTGTAGCATGAGCCCAAAGATCCAATAAATACGATGACAGCCAGGATGCGTAGCGACCAGGCGATTAAAGAAGCGAAGAACCGACCGTCAGATATCCAGTTAATCACGGGTCGAAAGATGAGTATTCGATCCAGCATTTTCTCCTCCGTACCAGAATGCTTATTGAGGTTTAACGGAGAACTCTGAGATCTCTGTGTCGCCTATTTCCTTCGCACCTGGCCCGCAAAACAAGATACATTTCAAAGGTACGTCAATTTATTTTTGTACTTTTTTAACTATTTGCACCTTAACGCGCAAATTATCGTCGCAGGAGTGGGCGAGCAAGCGTTTCGGCGATCCCGGCGCGAGTCTGGCTTGCGCAGATATCGAGCGTTACAGGATCGCCCTCATCCGGCCCGCCTTCATCAGTTTCTTGCGGAGGCCCGAATACGGTTGATGACGCCGCCGGCCAGAACGGTCTCCAGCTCATCTTCGCTGAGGTCATGCACGACGGGCAATTTTCTGTCTTGTGTAACGTTATAGAGAGTGGCAGAACCGCTTTTGAGGCTGCTTCGTAGCCCCTGCCATGAGATTTCATCGTTGGAATCTATGCTCTCGTAGTCCTGGGAATTCTCAAAGATCAGAGGAAGGATTCCATAGTTGATCATATTCTTTCTGCCAATACGCGCATACGAAAGAGCCAGGGTCATTCGCTGCCCCAGATACCTGGGCGCAATCGCAGCATGTTCGCGACTGGATCCCTGGGCGTAGTTCTCGCCGGCTACAACTATAAAACCGGGACTCTCCAGAGATCTGGCCTTCTTCGGAAGATCCGGATCCAGCTGGTAGAAGGCCCATTCGCTGATCGCCTCAATATTGCTTCGCAGAGGCAGAACCTCGGTGCCTCCTCGCAGGATTTCATCTGTGGAGATATTATGTCCTGCCTTCAATAGAACCGGAAAGGCAGCTTCCTCTGGAGGAGAATCAAAAACCGGTAGAGGCTTGATGTTTGGCCCTCGCTGCAATTCGGTTGTGGCGGCATCGCGGGCCGGCGCCTGCAACAACGAAGCATTGATCTTCTGATTCTCGGGCTCATGAAAACGGGGATAGCGAATGTTGTGGGTCTGCTCCAGCCGCCGGGGATCGGTAATCTCTCCATTCAGCGCCGCGGCCACCGCCGTTTCCGGACTGCAAAGAAATACCGAATCATCCAGGGTTCCGGATCGACCGGGGAAGTTTCGGGGCATGGTGCGAAGGCTGTTCTTGCCAGACGCCGGCGCCTGTCCCATTCCAATGCAGCCCAGACAACCGGATTGATGGATTCGGGCCCCCGCATGGATCAGCTGCCCCAGCGATCCATCCAGGGAAAGATTCTCCAGCAGTTGCCTTGATGTAGGATTGATATCAAGAGAGACGTTGGCTGAAATCGAATGCTCCTTGAGGATCTGCGCTACGGTCCAGAAGTCTCGCAACCCCGGATTGGCCGAAGAGCCGATCACAACCTGGTGAACGGGCTCTCCTTCCACTTCGCGTACGGACACGACATTCCCGGGACTTCCGGGTTTCGCAATTAGAGGCTCCAGGGCCGAAAGATCGATGGAATCTTCCCGGTCATACGAAGCCCCTTCATCGGCTTTCCATTCCTCATAATCATCCTCCCGTTGCTGGGATTTCAGATAACGTTGCACTTCTTCGTCCGCCGGAAATACGCTGGATGTGGCGCCCATTTCAGTTCCCATATTAGCTATTACGTGCCGATCCATGGCGCTCAAGCGCTGCACTCCTGGGCCGTAGTACTCAAGCACATAACCAACACACCCTTTTACATCGTATCTTCGCAGCATCTCAAGCACCACATCTTTGGCGCTTACCCAGTCCGGCAGTTCACCATGCAGATAAACGCCCAGGACTCCGGGCATGGGAAGGCGCAAAGGATGCCCGGCAATGGCCCTGGCTACGTCAATTCCGCCAGCTCCAATGGCCAGCATGCCCATGGCTCCGGCTGCCGGCGTATGGCTGTCCGATCCCACCAGGGTTTTTCCGGGCCTACCGAATCGCTGTTGATGCACGGGATGACTGACTCCATTTCCGGCCCGGGAATACCAGATGCCGAAACGATTGCATGCGCTCTGGAGAAATACATGGTCATCGGCATTCTTAAAGTCAGTCTGCACCAAGTTGTGATCTACGTATTGCACGGAGATTTCGGTGGATGCTCGAGTAACATTCATCGCCTCCAGCTCCAGCATCACCAGGGTACCGGTTGCATCCTGCGTCAACGTCTGATCCATCCGCAAACCAATCTCTTCTCCAGGTTGCATGTTGCCATCCACAAGATGGGTTTCGATGAGTTTGTTTGTAACGGTTCCCTGAGCCATGTACTCAAGCATAGGAATAATGCACCAATGTAGCAAGGAAACTTGGCCACTAACGGCCCGAAAGCTGCTTGCGATAAACCCTATGGATACTCTGCTTCCAACTGTAGAGATTACCGGGAGATCAGGAGACCCCGGATCCGGGAAACCGGGCGAACAATCGAAATCGCTTCCTTCTGCGAATGCGAAATGGCTGGATTCGCTCGATTCGCTGGATCCTTGCCGCGCACAATGAATCCGGGAATTCGCCGGACTTGCAGGCCATCCCATCCGGTGACGTTTCAAGAGTTAAGAAGCGCTACTTACCCGGGCATCGCCCCCCGGAGTTCACATATCTGGTTCGCTATCATGACCGGTAAGAAAGCGAGCCAGACGGATTTTCTCTTCGCCAAAGCGATGGAGAATCTGTTGATTCACTTCTCCGACAACGGCATGATACCTCCTGTAATGCGTAACCCAGAAGCGGTATTTGATGCGAAATCCCCAGGGATGGATCTCTTTCAGGTATACCTTGTATTTATCGATCTCTGCATGTTTTTCGCATATCTCTTCGACAAGCAGCAGGGCCCTGTCCACAAATTCCGGCGAATTATCTCGATCGAGATAGAGACTGGTGGAATGACGCCTTCGCTCACCGTAGGCGCTGATGTTGACCAGAGGCTGATTGGTTACAATGGCATTGGGCAGAAACAGCAATGTATCAAATCTGGTGCGAATCCTTGTACTTCGCAGTCCAATGGCATCCACCACGCCTTCGTATTCTTTATCGGCATCGATGATCACATAGTCGCCCATGCGAAAGGGCCGGTCCGTAAAAATGGTAACCCCGCCAAAAGCGTGAGCCAGGGTTTCCCTGGCCGCCATAGCCAGAGCGAAGCCTCCTACGCCCAGACCGGCCAGGAGAGAATAGATATTATAACCGGCATTGGAAAGCGCAATGATAGCGCCCAGAACAATGATTGTGTATTTTCCTCCCCGAATAATGATCGGAAAAACTTGATCGTCCAACTTTGTATCCGATTTTTCTGCGATTGGTGTGAGCCAGTAATCCAGGAGCTTTTCGTAGAGATTTGCAAGAGCGATGGTAATAAGAAGAGTGATCACTACTGTAAAGACACTCTCCGCTCCAGACTGCACGCCCTCGGAAAGGTTAAGAAAATCCAGGGCAGGATATACGATTATAACGAATACGGTTGCTATGGCCGGTCGAGCCACGACGGACACCATAATGTCGTCCACTTCTGAATCCGTCTTTTCGGCGATCTTTCGGGCTACCGAATTCATGATCCATCGAGTCAGTGCCGACAAAACAAAGGCGCCCAGTATGGCCCCCAGAAAAGTCAGAATCTGCCATAGATCGTTCCCGAAGAACTCGACATCCAGAAATGCCTTCGCTTTGACCAGAACCTCTTTCATTCTCTTCTTTCCTTTCCTCTTCGTTGCCTTGCCTTATGGAAACCGCTCAACTTCGTGCTGGCCCTGAACTTTTTAAGAGGATTCCCCAGAACATCAAGGGCTTTTTCCTAATCTGTGCGATGCGACGTTTGTGAGCTTTTCCAGGTTTTCAAGAAGCCTGTTGTCAGGATCAACGTTCCGCCCGATTTGATTCCCAGACCGAGGATAGGAAGGGCAAAAAGGGCACTGCTCCAATCAGGGCTTTGTAGAAGGATACGTTTATGGGGGAAGTCCGAACCGCTGCATTTCGCGGACCAGCACAGGGCACTATTTTTTCCGGTTCACCGCACCGGTCGCGGGCGAATTGCAATCGACACCCCGTACCCCTCGACGGAAATGCGAGCATGAGATCTCACACATTCGTTTCGCTCATTATTGCTTCCTTCGCAGTTTTGCTAACCCTGTACTGCGGGGACGAGTCCGCCGCCCGGCCCACTGACCCAGGCTCTGAAAAAGCCGAACGGGGTACGGCGGAAGTAGCCCCCGATGCCACGGAAATCCATATCCAGTCTATTCGAAACGTTTATGCCGATGCAATGAAGTCAAAACTTCAATCCAGAGAAAGCGAATGCGACGAGGATCCGCTTAATGTTGTCATTCAAATTCGGACCACCGATCCCTCTGGAAATAAGATCCTTTGGATTCGTCGCACTTCAGGGTATGACCATGGAGCCGCGTCCTACGAAGCCCTGATCCATAATAAAAAGGTAGTCTTCGTTATGAAGGAAATGCGAACATGGAACTTTGATCCGGAAAACCCTCCGGAGGACAATGGTATCAGCCACACTGTGGATCGAGCCGAACAGCATCGCTACTACTTTCTGGACGGCTCCCTGGTTCGATCTCTCTATAAAGAAGCCACATCTCATTCGATCAAAAAAGAGTCTCTGGATGCGAAGCTTCAAGATGCTCCAAATAAGAAGCATCCCGCTCCCAATGCAGGGGAAGCCCTGGAAATGGCCCGGGCTCTGCTGGAGAGATTCGAAACCGGCGGTCTGAAAGCGGACTGGTGTAGTCTGTAAGGAAGGGCCCTTCTCCAATTTTACTTCTCATCCAGACTGATCTCCGGAATGAAATTTCATTCCGGAGATCGGAACGCGGGGCCACATGCCCACCAATCAGTCATTTATGCCGCCCATTTCACTCCAAATCGGAATGAAGATTCATTCCGATGCATCTCTTAGAATCAAAAAGATGCCCATACAGGCAAATAGGATCTTCAGCGTAGGTCAATGCGCAGTAATACGCCTTCGTAAGGCGGCGAAAATGCATCGCGGAGCGCTGTAACGAACAGTGCGCCATCGTAGAACGCTACGTTAGTGGGATACGGTAGATCCTCTGGCAACAGCAGGTTCTCTTGTTGTACCAGAAATCCCTCAGGATTCAGACGCAAACGCAGAATCCTCCCACCGGCAAAGTGAGCTACAAATAGCTCAGGTCCTGCTCCAGAAACCTCTCGAAAGTCCAGACCGTCCGGTCCAAGATAATCGTTAGCGGAATCGCCCTGAAAACCTTGCTTCCTCCTTTCGATCTCATCCGGCAGGTCCACTATCACAGGACTATCCAGAATTCTACGGTCTGCATCCAGGCGAAACGCCAAAAGACGATTGTTAAAGTGCTCGCTCATCCACAGACGGTCTTTCGAAAGAGCCAGACCATTGGGATACCATAATCCCTGCCGAAGCAATTCAGGAGCTTCGGAGCCGGGAGGTAGGTAATAGAGGCGCCCTCCAGGCTTTGTCCGCGGATCGAATTCACCGGACGCCGTGAAGAATACTCCGCCGCGATCGTCCACAGCGAAATCATTGGGACCCGGTAGAGAGTTACCATGCGCGTCCTCCTTTATGCGTGCCCTGACCCGCCACTGCTCCGGCGAAATAGACAGAAGAAGCACTTCATTGGAATCATAGCAAGAGACCACTGCTTCCTCTTCGTTCAGAAAGGTGAAAGCGGCGGGACCGCAGCCATCCTCCTGGAAAACAAAGCGACGGTCTGCGCCTTCGATGGAAGCGGATACTATTCGATGAGCCGAATACTCAACGAAGAATAGACGGTCGTACCGGATATTCGGGCTCTCCGGATAGGCAAGAGCGGATTGCACTTCCACCCATTTTGCAGATTCGCCACAGGCTACCAATGAAAAAGCCAGAAGCAAGACTGGCCTGAACCGGAAGGCTCCATTCAGAAGTCGTGTCCTGGCTTTTCGCATTGGTATGATTCAATCTCTGTCCTGCTGAATTACCGGGGAAAATCAGTTACCTTTGATTACCTTGATGGTCTCTTCGGATTCGAATCCAAGGTTTCCACGACCCTCGGTGATCTTTAGGATCTCTCCATTCCATTCCACCAGAAAACCATGATCGATGTTTTCGGAATCCACTACGGCCAGCTTACCGGGCCCTTCAAAAAGTAGAATAGTCTCGTCGGAGATCAAGAATCCGCCAGGATTGTGCATGGAAATGCTCGTACCTTCATTAACAATGCGAAATTCCTTTCCCAGCGTTAGCGATCCATCCGAGTTTCGTGTCACCAGGAACGGTCCTACTTCATAGGAATGCTCCGAAACGCGCTTTACAGAGGGCGGATTAGCAGTGAAGTCAATGCCCAGAAATGTAGTCTTTTCGATTCCTTCATGACGCGCTCCATTGGCATCTGTCACCAGGCGACTGCCATCATCCAGCAGCACACCATTTCTGGTGAACTTGTAAACGATAGTGCTATCGCTAAAGAGTCCCGGAATTGTAACGGTCAGGGTATCTCCGCTTCGCACCATTGTATGGGTGCTATCGCCCAGAATGCTTTCATAAGTTTGACTGATGGTAAAATCGTTCTGGTCGTCCAGACCAATGTAGGTCACTAGATCAACAGAGAGATTTCCCACGGCATCCAGGAAGAGTCCGTTTCCCATATAAACTCCCAGAGGATAATAGGGCCTGGGAGTGCATTGCGTCCGTGTACTCACCGTACCATCGGCATTCACGGTAGTGGTAGTTGTACAGTCCTGCTGACGAATGATATCCACTCGTCGGAAATAGGGCTCGATGCCAGCGCGCAACTCCAGTGGTTCCAGTTGTTTTCGCTCGGAATCCTGAGGCAGTCTTTCCACATCCAGGGTGGCGCAGGAAAGTCCCAGTTGAGCTATCAATGCTAAAAGAGTGAGGTATCTTAATGGTTTCATTTTTTCTCCAATCTGTAGCGGTGGATTATCGAGATGCTACTCAAGATTACAAGAGAAAATTTACTTGTTTCCCGGAAAGGGGGTCCGGCTATTCATCATGACCTGGGCTTTTTATCTTGGCCTCGGAGCGAGCCTTTACGGCGCACTGTCCGTTCTGGCTGTGGCGCAACGGCATCCCGGACGGCTCCTGGTAGTCGCACTTCTGGCTGCCATTTTCCCGGGAATGCTTTCGGCGCTATGGTCCCAGGGAGAGGGGATGCCTCCGACTGTTGCCGGCCTGCTGGTTTCTACACAGTATTTCCCTGGCCCGTTAATCTGGCTGTATTTCGCCAGCGTTCTCTGGCCGGAGCCTACCGGACAGGTGAATGGCCAGAGGCGCATCTTGCTTCCACTTCGATATCAATTGCATCTTCTCTTGCCCATACTTCTTCTGGCTTCGGCTGCTTCTGAAGCGCTGATCGCGGGCGGGCCCAATTCTCTCTGGAATGACAAAACGGGAGTCCGCCCGGTCCTTCTGGCGGGCGCTCCGGCTCTCCTGCTACTGTACTGCGTTGCCTTACTCATAAAGATGTGGAAAGAGCCTTCCCGTGTCGTGGACCGAAATCTGCAGGCCTGGGTAGCCGCCTTTATTGCTCTGCTCAGCGCCATCATGACCACAATTCTGCTAGGCATCCTGGTCTGGCGACCCCTGGTCATTCCAGGAAACGCGGCAGCGGCTTTGATGCTCTTCCTTTTCGGTTTTCTCATTCTTCGTTTTCCCGTCCTGCTGGGACTCCGCATACAGAACCAGCATGCCAAAACCGGCCCGGCGCTGGACCTGGATCTCAAAGACCAACTGATTGGCTTGATGCAAAATGAACGGCTCTTTCTGGAAGAAGACCTGTTGCGGAGCGATCTGGCAATCAGGCTGGGCATCTCAGAAAAGGAGCTTTCCGCCTTCCTGAATCAGCCGCCCCATTCGGGCTTTCTTAACTTCGTGAACGGTTACCGAATCGAGGAGGCCAGACGACTACTCGAAGGGGACTCGAATCGATCCATCCTTGACATCACTTACGCCTGCGGATTCAATTCCCGCTCCTCCTTCTACGAAGCGTTTCGACGGGAGATGGGTATGAGTCCAGGGCAGTATAGAAGAAATCTGTCCGGATTCCGGCAGGCAGACGACAACAAACCGGAGAAGCGTTAGAATACTGCCATATCGAATCCGGAGATTGTGTATGAGATTACAGCTCTTTGAGTTCACCGACCTCAAGTGGTATCCGGGAATGCTTAAGCGCCCCATCCAGGATTATCTTGATTTCGTTTCTGAACGATTTGGACTCTTTGTTGACCTGGAGGGTCTACTGGGACCGGAGTTGCAGAGACTGGGAGAAAATCGGGTCATCGACCTGGGCTCCGGCGCCGGCGGGGGCCTGCTCTCCGTATGGCGGGCGCTGAAAGCTCATGTTCCGGGACTGAAGGTAATCCAGACGGATCTATTCCCGGGAGAAATTCGTGATGATTATACGCAGGAGGGCATCGAGTACAGGGAAGAACCTGTGGATGCCAGAAGTGTACCGGGCGATCTAAGAGGCTTTCGCACTCTTTTTTCTGTAGCACACCACCTACCCCCGGCAATCTTGAAGGAAGTCATTCAGGATGCCCGCCGGAGCGGACAGGGCATTGCCTTACTGGAACCGGTTCAGAAATCCGTAGTTAGCATTCTGGGAATGTTGATTGTGGTTCCACTCCTTGTTCTTTTCCTGACTCCATTCATTCGTCCTTTTCGTTTCTCCCGGTTACTATTCACCTATCTTGTTCCTATCATCCCCCTGACCATTGTCTGGGATGGCGTGGTGTCCTGCTTACGTGCCTATAGCGCGGCGGATTTGCTGGCTCTGGCCGAATCTACGGAGGGGCCCGTTTACATCTGGAAGTCCGGAAAGCATGGAAGGGGAGCCGGCGTTGTCTATCTGGTGGGAGGGCCTGCCCTGGCTTGATTTGACAGAGGAAGATCTGACCGTAGCACAAAACCGTTGACGAGTCGAATCTACAGGCTACCGTAAAGATTGGAGGGAGGCTCCAGAAAGGACCGCCCTCCGGAGTACGAAGTCATGGCCAGGCCTCTGGAAACTGTAGTCCACATTGCGCATCATCAATTCTTTGTGCAAGATGCAGAGGCCAGATGGGATGGACAGTTCCGCAACAATCCGTGGGCTCAAGAAGGGCCGGGCGTTGCCGATGGGTTGCTGGGCGTTCTCAGTCCTAGAGCCGCAGGACCGGCTCCGGTATT
>JAGRNE010000120.1 GCA_020440915.1 Leptospiraceae bacterium
GACCTCTTCTCATGCAGATGACTCGCAAAATGATCGACGCTGCTTTCGAGGGCGAAGCCCCAGCGCCGGCTCGCAATCCCTGGTTTCGCAGTCGTTGGTACTTCGCTCCCGTGCTACCCGTCATTGCCGTGGAGCTAAACTTTCAACTGAAAGAGCCAGCGGAAAAACAGGCCATACTGGATCAAATCTACCGGGGGCTGTCCACAAATAGCGTGGATATTGGGCTGCTTCTGGGAATCGTGCAGACCATCATCTGCCTTCTACTTCTGATCTACTTCGTATTTCGCACAGCCAGGGAATACCATCTGAGCAATCTTGGCCGAGCATTGAGCATTTTTGCCACCCCTCTGCTGGCCTCCTTCTTTCTCCTGGCCGGCTACTCATTCAAATGGATCTGGCTTATGCATGCAGGCGGATGGCTCATCTCTCTTACTATGATACTCTCCTTTCTTTACATGCTTCGGTATCCGGACTTTTTTCTGGCAATGAAGCGAGAGATTCAACAGGAGCGATATGCCCGCACCCAGCTCACAGGTCTGGATATCCCCTCCCTTCTGGATAGGCTCCGGCAACTAATGGAAGAACAGAAGCTCTTTCTGGATCCGGATCTTCGACTCTCGGACCTGGCCGAAGAGTTGAATGTGACCTCCCATCAGCTTTCGCGAATCCTCAACGAAAACTTTTCCCAGAACTTCAACGCCTTTCTGAATACCTACCGGATCAAAGAAGCTCAGAGCATGCTTCTGCGCGAAACCGATCGAACCATTTTGAGCATAGCCTACGATGTTGGATTCAATACAAAGTCCGCCTTTAACGATCAATTCTCAAGGATTACCGGAAAGACTCCCGCGGCCTTCAGAAAGGAGAAGGTGAAAGGTTAGAATGCAGTGCCGGAAATAGCTCTCCTGCGCTTCATCTGCGGCGCATCGGTGCGTCTGTGGACGGGCGATGAGAACAGGCCACCGTGACGATGCCGCCTTGAGGCCATCCCACGCTATGATGGGCAGCGGGCGCCTTAATGCGCGATGGTCGGTTTAAGGCGTACTTCCGGGGCGGCTGGTTTTTTCTGGACAGAGCGAACCGGCATGCTGGAGGGCAGCCTGCCCGCTCACAGATCAGGAATTACACCGGCAGACCCTGAGCCCGCAATCGCTCCGCCGCAATCATGCGGTTTTGATGATCGTCGGGATGAAAGCCGGGTCGAAGATAATCCAGGAGCTTAAAGGGAAGGGACAGAAAGAATCGCAGTCCCCCTTTTCGCAGGAAGCGAAAGAAGTCCCGATGAAATCTCCAGAAGCCGGCTTCGGGATCCGCTTTCACCATGAAGCGAACACCTAGGGCCGTAAATCCCAGAAGCTGAAAGGTAGCCATGATGAATTCTGCAATGCGTTTGAAATAGCCGGGCTTGATGTCCTGCATCACGTCAAAAGCAACGGCCTTATGTTCGATCTCTTCGCATGCATGCCAGTAAAGCAGGTTTCGCATATCTTCGGGCATTTCGTATTCCAGCACCTTGCTATCGAACACCGCCTGGGCCAGCGTAGCCGTGTAGTGCTCCAGGGCCACGGTGGTAGAAAGGGAAAGCCAGTGGCCAATGCGACGATTGACAAAGCTTTCCAGTTTATCGTACGCATAGTGATTGTATTTCTTCAGAAAGTCGTCCACCGGAAAGCCCTGGGCTCGCAGAGTGTCCCAGGCCCTTTCATGGGCCACCCCGTGTTGGACTTCCTGAGCCATGAAAAGCCGAACCTGTTTTTTTAGCTCTGGATTCTGAATCTGTTTTCTGTAATGGTTCACGCTTCGAATAAAAAATCGCTCCCCGTCTGGAAAAATCATGTGAAGACTGTTCACAACATGAGTGGCGGCAATGTTTCCGGCAAACCAGTGCCGATCCATGGGCCCGGCCCCGTACGGAACCCTTCTTTCGAGCATTCGAACGTTTCCCTCCAGGCATTGCTCTTGCGAGGATGCCACTGCTGCAGACGCCACCGAGTTGGCCGTGGTGGACCCATGCACAGGGGATGGAGACCCACTGGCATCCGTGGACTGATTCTTTCTTTTTTTCAATGCTAACATGACATTCCTCCTGCCCGATGTCCGCTACATGGATCTTCCGGTCGCTCCCTGCATCCGAAACGGCTCCCTGAATCCTATGGATTTGAGCAGGCCCTCCGGTGCGCTGGATTGACGTACCCTCCCGCTATCGAGCTGTTATATCATGATTATGCCCGGACATAGCAGAAAGATCGACCGGACTTATAAGAAAGACTGACTGTCCGAGAAATCCGGACCGGGGATTCCGGACTAGCCAAGCCTTTCGGAAACCAGTCGATTGAATCGTTCCAGGTAGTAGGAATCGGTGGTGTCAAATCGATCCAGCTCCGGACTATCGATATCCAGAACCCCTATAGGCTGGGCCGATACCTTTGTGGTTTCCGGCGAAGGAGGCGGCGTCCCGGGTGCGAAGAGAGGAATGACGATCTCCGATTTGCTGTTGGGATCGCAGGCTATGTGACCGGGAAAACGATTCACATCGTCCACAATCACTGGCTTGCGGCGCTCAAAGGCGGTGCCGCAAACGCCCTTTCCCGGTTCAATGGAAGTGCATGCCGGCATTCCCTGAAAAGGGCCCAGCATCAGTCGCTGACCATCCCAGAGGTAATAGCCGCACCAGTTAATTTCATTCATAAACCAGTTCAGCAGAGCCACTGCATTGGCAAGAGTGGCCAGGCCATGAGGACCGGCCAGGCTTCTTGAGCCATAGAAATCTAGAGATGCGGAATTTGATTTCTCCAGCAGATGGTCCAGGGCCACAAGCAGGCTTTCGTAGTCCTGCCGACGATCGCCGGTCTTTCGAAAAGGCTCAAACATCCAGCCACCCTGCCCGAGCCTGAAACGGCAGTCCAGGCAAATCCGCGGGTCCATGGTTCCCGAAAGAAAACCCGGCGCCGAGGTCCGAGCAAAGAAAAAGGCCAGCCCCCGGAGAGGCTGACCTCTGGCAAAGGGCAGCTGCACGCTGCCCTGCTCGCGCTACGGTCTACTGCTGCACGCAGATCAACTTGTAGGTGTTCGAACAATCCACATCAGAGGTAGAGCTAATCGCCGTAGATGAGGAAGAATCACCTGAACCCACAGCCGCGTAATATGTCGGGAACGGAGACACCGGACCATTGACGTAAGTCCAGGCGTTGCAGTTCGACTTATCGGATTCGGAGACCATGACTGCCGTAGTCATATTTGAGTTCATACCGGTCCAGAAGCGATCCGATGCGTTCGTTGTAAAGGAGCGATTCATTGGAAAGCTTATGAGTCCAAAGGTATTCGCTATGAAGAGCCTGGAGTTCTCATCGCTGCTGCTTCCACTGGTCCATAGATAGTAATGGTAGGTCCCGGTGAGTACCCAGTTGGTTTGCCCTGTGTTGTCGAATCCGTTGGATGTGGCGCGCCGTACTGTGGGCGTTCCGTCTCCAACATCCGTTCCCTCCCCCACAATAAGGGCCTTATAGTTTCCTGCACCTGGCTTACCGGTGGAAGCGGCATTACATCTATCGTCAGCACTGCTGATACCTGTAGAACCGGCCATCTCACCGTTAAAGGTACCGCTCGTGACGAAGATCGCCTTGCCCGGCGGTTCATCGTCGTGGTTCGAAATAGTCTGGTTGGGGACGGACTGCCCGGAATACGTCGGGTCTGTAGTCGTGGCGCTCAGGGTGACCGTAAAATTCTTATCCCCGTCTGCCCAGGTGTCGTCCTCGCCGTAGACCGTGAAGGACTTCTCGTTAGCGGGTCCGTATTCGCCAGCGGAGAAGCTCAACGAAGTGGGATTGATCGCAGCGCATTCTGTGCTGTCGGAACAACTTGCGTTGATTGTTACCGTGTTTACGTTCTCAAAATTCAGGCGCACCGTAATCGTTGCCTGGTTGTTATTTGGTTCATCTGTGAAGTTACTCTTCGATATGGTATACAAGGCCTCGTTATCATTGTTCCGCAGATATATATCAGAAATCCCGGCATAGGAGAGGTCCCCCGAGGATGTGCCCGTCGTTACTTCATAAGTGATGGACCCATCCGGAAGGGCATCGTCCTGCCCCGTCACCCGGATACGGTTTGTGCCGCTTCCCATTTGGTTGTAGTTCGAAGAAGTAATCGTAGCGTTTGCTGCCGTAATTCCTTCCGTTGCATCTGTACTGGCAGTGGGAACAGTAATGTTTGAACCCGGAGCATCCCTGGTAATCAACCAGATATCGGCTGTTCCGCCGTTTTCAGTGGTGGTCAGCCGGGATCCACTGGAGGTTCCGTAAGCGCCTGAGTAATTGCATGGAATGATCAGATTGGACATATCGTTATCGCAACTCCGGATTCTGAATGTCGGCTTGGCGGCACTTGAGTAGCCCGGGTCCGTGGTTGAGATTGTAAACGAAACATCGTAATCGTGCGTTCCTTCATTGTTTCCGTCCGAAGCCCCTGTAACGCAGACTTGCTGCGTGGAATCCCAGTTGGCCGAAGTGAACGTTAAAGAGCTGGGAGAAATGGTCCCATCGTTCGTGCTTGTGCTATTCGTCATTGTCAGCACAACGTCGGCCTGGGGCTGCGATCGCAGCTTGAGCGTGAAGCATGAATAACTGGTGCCGAAATTGCCCATATCGTCCGTTGCAAATCCGGTGACTGTGGTGCCGCTGGATCCGGAAGTATTTCCGGTGCCGGCAAAACCTCCGTACGTAAAACCGATGATATCCTTATTTTCGTTAATCACGGTAACATTTCGGACTATCTTTCCATTATAATTTGAATCTGAACTCTGAGCGTTTTGAAGCTCAATAATATATTGCACATCGCTATCTTCCCGATAGTCCGCTTGCGGATCAACGCAAACGGTCTGGGGCGTGCTCCAGTTTCCCGGAGTAAATGTCAAACTGGAGATCTCTGTGGTGCAGGTAGCATCCTTTACACGACCTTCTCGGTAACCAGCGTTCTTGGAATCAAAAAGGACGTTGATTGGAATTACAATATCTGAAGTTGGGGCCTCATTCAACATGGATACCTGAAATGTTCCGGTGACTCCATTGTTGTAGAGCGGACCAAAGGGTTCTTCCGTTGCGTTTGACATGTTGGACACACGGATCCGCGGCCCCTCTTCGTCTTCTACAGTAACCGCAACATTACAGGGGTCCTCTTCATCGTAGATACCTTCTGAGTCGCTGGACGTCGGCAGACCCAAATCTATAGTTACGGAGTTGGCGGAGTCGACCGTAGTGTTATCCTTCGCTTGAATTACGAAGCACTTCTGATTGGCCTGCCCGGGGATACTCAACGCTATCGTATCGCTATCGGTCAGAGAGTCCATACCACCTGTGGCGGGAAATTCAACGATATTGGATTCGTTGCCCTGGATAGTAACGGGGATTTCGATAGGACCGCCGGAAAAATTCTCGGTCAGATAAACGCAAAACCGCTGCTGATAATAGCCATAGGTCCCACCGGTGGAGTTCCAGGCGCCGGTGCCTGCTCGGTCTTCAACCAGGTACATTGAAGTGGTATCGACAAAGATTTTGGAGGAACAAGTTTTCTCCGCGGCAGGCCGAATGGCCGTTCCAAAGAGTACTTTGTCTCCTACATCCGTGCCGCCCAGGCATCCCAGACCTACAATGCTAATTGTTAGCAATGAGAATAAGAATAGATAACGTCGCATTACATTCCCCCGGCCCAATATAGACCTATACTTAGAAACAGACGGAGGGGAAATTCACTACAAGATAAAAAATATGCGAATACCTGTCGTTTTTTACAGGTTAGCGCTTTCGCCACTCCCAGGGAGGAACAGGGTTTGCAACGCCCCATAATCCCGCTTTGCTGTCTCGCGCCACCTTCTCCCTTGGTACATACCTTTTTGAGTATCTACGAAAGGCCCAGGCGCAGCCCCGCTCCACCAATTCCGCGTTAAGATCCTTTCCTTTCGCATCCAGCAGGGTGGCCACCGACCGGCCGTAGGGATCCCTGTATTCTATTTGTAATGAAAATCGCTGCGAAGACAGCAGATTCTCCAGACACTGGCGGGATTCTGGACCAAAAGGCTGGTTCAGCTCCGGGGCATCCACCCCATGCATTCGAACACGAATCTTTTTTCCCTTCCAGATCGCTTCCAGGGTATCCCCATCGGCAACCCGCTTCAATACGGCAAAGTCGGAAGGATTCGATCCAGTCGCAAGCCCGGAATCCGTGGGGCTGGATAACTCTCCTGTCTGCCCCTCCGGCCGGCCCGATCTCGGATCACCGCCGCCGGAATCGCAGGCCAGCATGAGAAGCAAGAGACAGCCCGGCAGGGTGCATACAGAAAAGAATGATAGCCAAATTCTGTCCCTGCCTGGATTCCAATCTGCGGTCATGATTCCTCCCTTTCCGGCCATTGATCCCGGGACCTGCTGTACCGCCAATCGGTCCGCGAAGGAAGAGTCACAGTAATCCTTTTTTTGCTTGTGGATTTTCCCCTTGTCGGCCTCCCTGACCTTTCATAGTATTCCGATAGGAATTAATCGGAAAGATTGATAGCCGGAAGTTCTGGATTCTGGGGCTACTCGGCAGGAGACATCAATGGATTGGAAGGCAGTAGCGCAACTAAATGAGCAGTACCAAAGTGCATCGGCGAAAGAGATCGTCGCCTGGGCTGCAAATTCCGGTCTAAGACTGGGGCTGGCCTGCAGCTTTAGCGCGGAGGACACGACCCTGGTGCATCTGCTTGCCCGAGCCATCCAGACTCGTCCCGAAGCCCGCGATCGACTTTTTGTATTCTATCTGGAAACCGGCCGATTGCCGGAGGAAACGCTGCAAACCCTCGATCAATGTATGCGGCGTTATCCAGAACTTCGATTCCAGGCTTTCTTTCCGGACCGGGAGGCCGTGGAGGATCTGCTGAATCGGAAAGGCGCCTTTTCGTTCTACGAATCCATCGAAAACCGAAAGGAATGCTGCGCCATTCGCAAGGTAGAACCTTTGAAGCGCGCTCTGTCGGGTCTCGATGGATGGATCACAGGATTGCGTCAGAGCCAATCGGTGACCCGTGCCAGTCTGCCGGTGGTGGCTCTGGATGCGGACCATGGAGGAATCATCAAGCTCAATCCGCTGGCCTCATGGAGCGAAGCGGAGGTTTACAATTTTATAGAAGAAAACGATGTTCCCCTCAATCCATTGCACAAACAGGGATTTCCCAGCATCGGGTGTGCCCCCTGCACTCGTGCCGTAAAGCCTGGAGAGGATATTCGGGCCGGCCGCTGGTGGTGGGAATCGCCAGAACACAAGGAATGCGGACTGCATGTTAGTGCAGCAAATTCCTCCTCTGACGCAACTTCGGAGGTGCGATCGTGAGCACTTCGACCGCCACTCCTTTTTCCGGCCGCCCGGGAAGAAAGCCCACCAGAAAAGGTATTCGCAATGCCGAAGCAGGTCATGTAACCCTGGTGGGGGCCGGGCCGGGAGATCCGGATCTTCTGACGCGAAAGGCCATTGTGGAGCTCCGAGGATGCGATGCTGTACTCTACGATCGATTGGTAGATCGTCGTATACTTCGATATGCACGGAGGGCCATCCAGATTCCGGTAGGGAAGAAACCCGGAAGATGCCAGGAAACTCGCCAGAATCGCATTCATCAATTGATGATTCACTATGCGCGCAAAGGTTACCGAATCGTTCGCCTCAAAGGCGGCGATCCGTTCATCTTTGGGCGCGGCGGCGAAGAGTTGCGTGCGCTGGAAGAGGCGGGCATAAGCTGCTCCGTAGTGCCCGGAATCAGCTCCTTTTACTCGGTGCCCGAAGTGGCCGGAATTCCCCTGACCTTTCGCGGCATCTCCACTGCCTTTGGAGTCTTCACCGGGCATGAGGCGGATCGCAGCTCCGGCATTGATTTTGGAGCCGCGGCCCGCATGCCCACATCGGTTTTTCTGATGGGAGTGAAACAACTGGGACAAATCTCACAGCAGCTGATGGCTCATGGAAAGGATCCGCAAACTCCCGTAGCCATCATCCGTAACGGTACACGATCCAATCAGGAAGTGCGCTACAGCGATCTGGCAAGCGCTCCGCTTCTGAACGGCCTGTCTTCACCTTCGATTATTGTGGTGGGCGAGGTTGTCTATGCATTGAAAGATCGCTCCAGCATATTGACGGAAATCGTTTCTACTGGCGACGCCTCCGGGCTCCCGGCGCTGTTCGGCTCCTGAGCATGCGTTCCGGGCGGCCTCTTAAAGAGGGGAATCGACGTTAGCGGAGGAAGACTACTTTCCCTTGACAATTTTCAGGAAGCAACGATCCTGCTGGCCATGTTTCGCCTGGCAGGAATGGTTCTACTGGACTCCCTTTCTATTTTTATACTGTATCGTATTATTCTCACTGTGGATTCCACCGAGTATTCGGTGCGTCTTGTTTCGTCTTACATTTCCATCGCCCTGCATGCTTTCGCAATGCTTCTGGCCGTACTTACCGGACCCAGAGCCGGCATGGATTGGAGCGTCTCCAGAAATCGCTGCAGATCCAATTTGCTCTGGCTTATCCTTTTTCCGCTGTACAGTGGAGTAGCCTGGTACACCGGAAGCGAACAAAACATGGATGGCCTGGCCACTACAGGCGTAATCAACGGATTCCTATCGCTCTTCTTGCTTCACTGGTACTGGGCCGATTTTCGTCTGGCCAGCCACCAGGTATGGCACAGGGAGAACTACGGGGATTTTCTGGCTCCGTCCCTGGCAGGGCAATGCGGAGTGAGGGTGGAAGCTTTCGTTCCGAGCCAGAAGCTTCATATGGAGGGGCCGTCGCAGGTGCGAAATCTCCTGGGATTTCTGACCTGGATTCTTATCTCTGTATCGGTTCTACTCATTGCGCTTTTCCTGCCGGATGGTCCTTTCTACTTCTGGATGTTCTGGGCAATCGTGCCCCTGGTCCTGGGATTCTATGAGTACCCGGAGGTCTGGAAGGGCCAGATCCGTCTGCGAAAGGAGATACTGATCATCGAGAATGAAGAAGTGCGCATTCGAATGAACGACCGGTACGCCCGTCTGGCCATGGCCGCAATCGAAGGTTTTCTCGCCTCGGTAGAGAAACACAGGGTGAGTTACCGGGATGAACGAATCGGCCAACGCCGAATCTTCGAGCAATACTGGCTGGCCATATATGCGCGGCTCAAGCCCGGAGCTTCAGCGCCGAACGACTGGCCACAGGTGGAAAGGGATGTTCCGATCGGCGATTTTCAGATCGTTTCTTCTAATGCGAAAGAAGATGCCGAAGAAGCAGAAGAATTTCTGGAATATGCACTGGGAACAATCAACGAAAGGAGTGGCAGATAGCACCGTGAGCCGGCTACGAGATATGGGGATGGTGGAACCCTCCCCCGCAGCAAAAGCCAGGCGGGCGGAGGAGTGGAGCCCTCGGGCACGTCCCGGTCTGAACGCAAGCCCGAAGTCCGCCGCTAGTTCATCCCCACCACAGTTTCGAACATGATTTTCGTTCCGAGCTTCAGATTGTCCTGGCTCAGATACTCATTGTCCGAATGCGTGCTTCCCAGTTCTTCGCTGGTAAGGAGCACGGGAGTCAGCCCGTAGCATTGCAGACCGATTTCGCGCAAATAGGTGTTATCGGTATTTCCTGGAGTAATGAGCGGAGTAACCACGGAACCGGGCACATTTTCCACACTTATGCGCGAAAGCACCTTGAAGAATTCCGAATCCATGGGTGAGGAATTGGGCCGGATATTTCCGATGGTCTTGATTTCCACGCCGTAGGGCTCCGCCACCTTCTTTAGCTTCTCCAGATATTCCTCCGGAGTTGTATTGGGCAGCAGCCGTATATCCATTTTCGCAAAGGCCTGGTCGGCCACTACATTGATCCCCTCTTCTTCATTGGTATGAAGACCGGTGAAGGCCCGGGTATTGGTAGTCATGGCCACCAGGTAACGATTGGCCCGGAGAGCGGGAACAATCAGCGGGCGAATAAGAGGATTGTTATTTCGCTTCATGAAAAAGGAATTAGGAAAACTGTAGGCTTCGCCCATCTGATAGAGGAAGGTTTCCATTTCTGGAACGATGGTGAGATCGGTCTCCATTTCATGCACCTGGTTCAGGAACTGGATCATGTTCAAAAGAGCGTATTGCTCGGGAGGCCGGGCCCCATGGCTGGATTCGCCTTTGACGCTCAGCTCTGCCCAGATCTTTCCTTTTTCCGCCCATTGGATGTTGAAGATCTTGCTGCCCTCCACGGCCACGCCGTCGGTACCCAGGCCGCCTTCATTCAAAACGTATTTGTAGCCCTTGAACACATCCCTGTGCTCGTTTACCATATACTCCACGCCATATTTGCCATCGCTCTCTTCGTCCGCCAGAACCAGAAACATAAGCTTTCGCTTCAGGGGAAC
>JAGRNE010000121.1 GCA_020440915.1 Leptospiraceae bacterium
TAGCCGGAAAAATCGCAGTACACCTGAACCGTAAATCCTATGGCCGCCAGAAGATTGGTCCAGCCATCGTACTGGTCGGGATTGATCCAGATGGGTCGAATGACGCCTGCAATGTTATCTGCAATCGCTACTTTCTTGATCAATCCCAGCTGAATCAACGTCATGCCGCGAATCAGGAACTTTGGACTCATCTGGTCGCGATCCAGCTGCGGAAAGAAATCCGAATGCCGCATAATGGGGCCGGCCACAAGCTGCGGAAAGAAAAGGATAAACACAAAAAACTCGATGAAGCCGTGTTCTGCCGGTATCTGTCCCCGGTATTCGTCAATAAGATAGGCGCTTATTTGAAAGGTATAGAAGCTAATGGCCAGAGGAAGCACGATGGACGTTTCCCCGGTCCAGTCAAAGAGGAAGTGATTGAACTGATTAACTTCAAAACCGCCATAACCCGTGGCATCCAGCAGGATTTGCAGGAAGAAATAGAAATACTTCAGTAAGAATAGATTGGTGAAGTTAAGGATTAAGGCCAGCGCCAGATACAGTTTCTTCCTGGACTGGCTATGCCGGATAAGCCGGCTGAAGCCAAAGTTCAGAAGAACAATGGCCACAAAGTGCATCAGGAAGCCAGTGGACCAGGCGCCGTAGAAGACCAAAGAAGCGCCGCCCAGCAGCCAGAGCCGGCTACGTCCCCGGAAGCTCCAGTACGCAATGTAGATAAGTACAAAGAAGACCAGAAAGGTAAGTGTGGTAAATCGCATCTCAGTTTTGCTGATTCAAGATTACTGGCTTAAGCTGTCGAAGCTCTTGCGCCAGTTTGCGCGTGAACTCTTCGGATCCACGCTGATTCAAATGCAAAATATCGTAGAAATAGGTGGGATTCTCGTTGCCGTCCAGAGCGTCACGCATGTCCACAATGTGCGCCTGTCCGCCATGAATCTTTTGCAGTTCGCGACGCCATAGAAGAATCGGGTCCGGATCGGAAACTGGCATCATGTCGCTGTACGGCGCAAACAGGGTAATAACCTGTAATCCATCATTTCGCAGCTCGCCATGCATAATGTTCAATCTGCGAAAGAAAAGCCTGGTCCACTCCGGCGCTCCGGGCTCATTTACTGGAAGGTTGGCCGCCAGCGAGCAGGTGTCTATGGCCGCCTGTCTGTGATGCCGATCGGATATGGGCTTTCCGTCTGCCATGGGCAGGGTGTTGGCTTTTGCGAATTTGATGGCATTTTTCAGGCATTCCTCTCTGGTCTGGCCGTAGGCCGCCAGAGAATACTGGTAATCATTGATATGCGGATAATCTTTTGATGCCGTTCTCCATTTTCGGCCCAGATCTTTGATCCTATCCAGAGGGCTGAGGGTGAGATCCCTTAGATCCTGTTTATAGGTAAGCGTTCGCAGCAGGAAAAAAGCGTAGTCGGAGACCTCCATGTGGAAGTCGTATTGTTGCAGCAGAGGAATGACCTGATGGCGCGGAAATTGTCCCAGCATGATCTTATTGGCTGGCTCGATTTCATAGCGGGCCTGCCAGGGGAAATAAATCTCCGCTACATGGATCACCGCTTTCAGATTCGGTAGATCATGTTTGATATCTCTGTAAATGGAGTGCTGGGTTTCCAGCATGGCGCCCTGGCTGGCTCCATTCTGGACAACGATTCCATCCTCTTTGAGTAACTGGTTTAGAAGCGGCATGTCTACGCCCTGGTAGGCTACCGACGTTCCCAGGATCAGAACGTTAGGCTCCACCGGAGAAGTCTTCATGATCTCGGTGATTCGATTAACGTTTTCCGCGTAGGAGTTGGGTTCCAGGATCTTGCGATACAGAGGTGTCTGGAGAAATACTTCCAGTCCCAGAAGGAAGAGGACCGGAACATAGAAAACCGGATCTTTCAGGAATTTCATTAACTCCTTCATGGGAAGTCCCTATAAAGTTGCGCCACCCCTGGCTGTCAAGCAGCGGAATATGCTTGCCGGACAGGGGGCCGGAAGGCATTCAATCATTGATGCAAGGCCGTCGAATTCTACTGTTTCCGGTGCTGGTGTTGCTCGGCGCCTTTTTACTGGATAAGATATTCTTCATCGGTAATCTGGAGGACTATTTCCTCACCACAGCTTCCTTCAAGAACTACAATCACAAAGTCGAGATGCTGGACGAGCTGGAAGAATACCTGCAGAGAAGCGATCGCAAGAAGGTGCTGGCTCTTTTTGGCAATTCCCGAACCATGCCTTTTTCCAACCAGTACATTGCCGAGCGGTATCCGAACTGGATTCTTTTCAATTTTTCTGTGCCCGGGGGTACATCCGATTATTATCTGTATCTACTCGAACAGTTCGAGAAGCGAGGCCTTAAACCGGATCATGTATTTCTGGCTATTACTCCCCAGGGTATGAATCGCACAGCTGCCGTATCCCTGGATGAGGTGATGATTACCGGCCTCCCGCCTGGTTTTGTGGCCCGCCACGCATCCAGTTATTCTCTGGACGACCTCAGCAATTATGTGGCCAAGAAAACTTTTCTGGTCTACCAGTACCGTCCCAAACTCTGGGTGATTCGCGATCGCATGAAGGAAGGCCATCTTGACCAATTTCGTGGATTTCTTGGCCTTCTGGAAGACGCTCTGCGAAAGGAAAGGGGAAGCGTGCCGGTTAAGGCGGAAGAAGGCGTAGTGGAGTCTGAAGAAAAGATGGAAGTCTATGCTCGGTCCATCTGGAAGGATTTCTTTGTGCCGTTCCATCTTTCCGAGGATCAGGTATACTTTACGCGGCACGGTCTGGAGATACTGCACGACCTGAACGTGCCCACAGATCTGCTATGGGTAAGGGTGAGCGAAAATCTGCGCCGCCGGATCGACACCGAGAAGGTGGCTTTCCGCGATGGCGAACGAAGTCGGCATACGGTACGCGAAGTATGGGAGCCGGCTATGCGACAGTTGGCCGGACAGTTCAATGCTCGCTTTCTGGATATGAACTTCTCCACAGAATTTCCCTGCGATCAGTTTTCTGATGCCAGCCATCTTTCTGCAGCCTGCTTTGATGAATTTACGGACTATTTGATGAATGAGATAGAAAACAGGCGAATAGGTGAGGGAATGTGATGAAACGATACGATAGCAACCAGAAAGTGTCCCCTTCGGCGAAATCCTACAAACAAGAAGAAAAACAGGATAGTACTTCGCTGTCCGAGAATCGGAAAGCAGGCCGGTGGGTCCTTCTGTCGGTTCTGACCCTGGCCTTTCTCTTAAGTCTGGCCGGCTGTCGCTCCGGAGACGACGCATCCACCGGATTACCCGATGAACGGGATGAATGTGGCGAATGCCTGGATATGCCCACCGGAGAGGTTTGCACCGCCGAAGGCGAAACCATCCGCAACAGCTGTCTGGCCATTTGCCGGGGAAAGAAGATTCAATGTTTTCAATCCTGTCCCTGCCCGAAGCCGGACGAAAAGAAAGAAAAATAATCTCCGGGCCGACCCCGGCGCTGTTCATCGAAGAGCGAAGCGCATTATACGCAGCATCCGCGCCCAGACATCTATGGCGCAGGACTCTGCAGGCATGCCGCTCAAAAATGCAAAGAATCAAGAATCAGTCATAAGCCGCAGAACCAACAAAGTGCCCCGCGCCAGGCGGTCGGGGGCAAGCTCCGGCATGTGGCTTTGCTTACGAATCAGGAGGTAACAATGGCAACCATGGAAAAAGGAAAACTTTCGGTACATACGGAGAACATACTTCCGGTCATCAAGAAATGGCTCTATTCCGAAAAGGAGATCTTTATTCGTGAGCTGGTTTCCAATGCTCACGATGCCATCGAAAAGGTTAAGAAGGTGGCGCTTACCGAGGACATCTATCAGGCCGATGACGATGCCTATGCTGTGGACCTGAAGCTGGATCGCGAAAACGCTATCTTGATCATCGAAGACAACGGCATTGGCATGACCGCAGACGAAATCCGAGAATTCATTGCCAACATTGCTTTTTCTGGCGCCGAGAAGTTTGCGGAGCAATACGTAAAGGAAGGCGATACGGGAATCATAGGGCATTTCGGATTGGGATTCTATAGCTGCTTCATGGTGAGTCAGAAGGTCGAAATCGAGTCCAGGAGTTTCAAGCAGGATGCCCGGTCCGTGCGATGGATTTCTGACGGAAGCGAAGAGTACGAAATTGGCCCGGGAGAGCGTCAAAAACGAGGCACCGAAATCCGGCTTCATCTAAACGCGGAAGAGGCATCGGAGTTTACGGACCTTGCCCGCGTTTCCGGGCTGATCCGCCGCTACCTGGATTTTCTTCCTATACCCATCCGCATCGATGGCGCTCAGGTGAATCGGCAAAAACCCTTGTGGACGCAGCAACCCGCTTCGTTGAAGAAAGAGGACTACACCGAGTTCTACAAATACATGTTTCCCCATCAGGGCGATCCTTTGTTCCATATTCATCTCAACGTGGATCATCCATTTCGACTGCAGGGTATTCTATATTTTCCCAGACTGGCCCATGAGATGGATCTTAACAAGAGCAATGTGAAGATCTATTGCCAGCAGGTTTTCGTCACCGACCAGGCGCAGGAATTGATTCCTCAGTTTTTGACGGTTCTTCAGGGAGTTATCGACCTGCCCGAGCTTCCGCTCAATGTGAGTCGAAGCTACATACAGAATGAGCCTGTGGTGAGGAAGATCGCTTCGCACATCATCAAGAAGGTAGCGGATCGCCTGACCCAGGAATGCAAGAATAATCGAGAGGAGTACGAGAAGATCTGGAGCGAAATCGCTCCCTTCGTAAAATACGGGATGCTCAGCGACGAGAGCTTCTACGATCAGGCCAAAGACTGCCTTCTTCTGGAAGTGCTCGGCTCCGACGAATCGCGGAAGCTCAAGACCATAGACGAGTACCTGTCCGAGAGCAAAGATCCAGAAGGGAAACGCGTGCACTATGCCTCCGATCTGCAAACTCAAGGCCAGGCTCTGCGAATGCTGCAAAAGCAGGGAATCGAAGTAGTGCACCTGGGTACCATGATCGATAGTCATTTTACCGGTTTTCTGGAGATGAAGCGTGGCGATGTGAAGTTCGTTCGGGTGGATGCGGAGCTACACGAGCATGCCCTGGACAAAGATGCAGACAGCCAGATCCTGGATGATGCGAACAAAGACATAAAATCCAGGCTGCAAGAGGTCTTCCAGAAAGCGGTGTCCAACGATAAAGTAACTATTCGCGTGGAAGCTTTGAAATCCGATGAAGTGCCTGCGATGATCCTTCTGCCGGAGCAACAGCGACGAATGGCGGAAATGTCTGCGCTATGGGGAGAAAAGGAGAATCCCTTCGCCGGAGAGCATACTCTGCTGGTGAATACCAAAAATGGACTGATTCAAAAACTGGGACGTCCCGGGCTTGTTGGTGCCGATGGCAGTTCTGCGGTGGACGAAAAAAAGGAAAAGGTGGCCAGGCAGGTCTATCATCTGGCCAGGCTGGCCCAGGGAGCTGCCGGGCCGGCGGAGATGGAAAAGTATGCGCAGGAGATTTTTTCTCTCTTGCAAGAAATGGTATGATTTTCGTCCAATAGCAGGAATAGTACAAAGCGCTGCCCGGCTTTCATGTTGGGCAGTCATTTCTTTAAGACCATCAAAGGTATTGGAGACTCAGGAGTTCAGAATGAGAAGAGTATTTTTGGCCCCGCTGTTGCTGGGCTTTGCGGCCATGCTTGGCTGCTCCACAATTCAGTCGCTGAGCAGTCTTGCCGGACTGGGTATGAGCGATGAGGATTTGAACAAGGCAGCCGCCGAAGCGTTCGAAGATCTAAAGAAGAAAGAGACCATCGAAACCAACGCGTACATTAATCGCTATGTGAAGTGCGTTGCAAACAACATAGTAGAAGTAACCCAGGATCCAACGGGCGTAAAGCAATGGGAAATTGTAGTCTTTCGCAACAATGCAGTGAATGCATTTGCGCTTCCTGGCGGAAAGATTGGCGTCTACACCGGTCTTCTGAGCGTGGCCAAGAATCAGAACCAACTGGCCGCAGTCATTGGTCATGAAGTAGGCCACGTAATCAAAGAGCATGGAAAAGCTCGTATGCAGATGTCCCAGATTGCCAACGTGGCCCTGGAAACTGCAGGAATGTCTACTGACAATGCCATGGTAATCCAGGCTGTCGGGTTGGGAGCGCAGTATGGTGTTCTGCTTCCATTTTCTCGATCCCATGAAAGCGAAGCCGATGAAGTGGGCCTGAAGTTGATGGCCATGGCCGGTTTTGATCCCCAGGAATCCGTGACCCTGTGGCAGAATATGGCCGCCATGGGAGGCGATAAGCCGCCGGAAATGATGTCTACGCACCCTTCCGACCAGACACGAATCAAAGATCTGCAATCCAATATGGCTGATGCGCTGGCTCTGAGCCAGGTTGCAAAAAGCCAGGGGAAGAATCCCTCCTGCCAGTAGGCGTTCGCCTGGCCTTTCTTCCGGGTCCGCGATAGACATCTGAAGAAGGGGTTCGCATTGCGAAAAGGGCCGGGATTACCCGGCCTTTTTGTTTAGTGCAGGCGAAGCAAAAGGTCGATTCTGGTTGGCTTTCCTTCGGTGCCGCGGTCAGATGGCGGTACAGGGATGCATCTGTGATTTACCTCTTCGTATTTCTTGGCCTGCTCGGCGTTTGCACAGGCTACCTCATTGTGGTTGTATTCTTCCCGGGTTTCGATTTCCCTGCGAAGACTATGATACTTCATGGGAAGAGCGCCGCCCCGGCGGATTCCCTGCCTTTTCGCGAAGAAGTAGAATTCCTGGTGGACGGGCAACGAATCCGCGGCTGGTTTTATCGTTCCTCCGTTCGGCCTGGCTCTTCTAATTCCGCGGATTTGTCCGGATCCGCTGAGATAGCTCAGTCCTCCGTGGCATCTTTGGGAACGCCGGGATCCGAGCACGATGACATGACAGCGCCCTGCATAATTATGGCCACCGGACTGGGCGGAACCCGGCGAATGGGTCTGGAACATTATGCACTTTGCTATCGCAAGTACGGCTTTCATTGCCTTACCTTCGATTATCGGAACTCTGGCGAAAGCGAAGGAGAACCGAGAAACCTGGTGTGGCCTCGCATGCAGCTGGATGATTTGCGAGGGGCCATGGAGTGGGCCGCCGCCCGATCCGAAATCCAGGGAGTATTTCTCTGGGGAGCCTCGGCTGCCGGCGCCTATGGTCTTATACTGGCAGCCGAACAGGGGCAAGTCCTTCCTTCGGCCTCCTCTGCTTCTGATACGGAAGATTCCGGAGGACTGCCCGTAAAAAGCAGGACAGCATCGGAGGGGTCACCGTCGCAGCGGGACTGGCCGCCGATCTACGGCGTCGTCTGTCAGGTGCCTGCATTGAATCTGAAAGCCGAATTCAAAGGAATGATTCGACGAATTGGCCTCGCCCGATTCCTGCGGATGTTCATGCATGCGCAGCGGGATAGGGGGCGGGGAAGGCTCGGGCTTTCGCCGCATTATGTGCCAATGGTTTCGTCCAGCGGTCCGGCCCTGTTGCAGGGGCCGGGAGTGGAGGAGGGCTACGCCGAGCTTTGCCCCGGGGAATTCTCAAACCGCATTTGCGCGCGATCCCTGGTCATGCCGCCGCCGCCATCGGCTTTGGATGGAATCCAGGACGTTCGCTGTCCGGTGCTGATTCAACTTGCCTCGTCAGATAATCTCATCGCTTCCGACGGTCATATTGAAATTGCGGCTGCGCTCGGTTCCCGGGCCGAGGTAAAGCGCTATGAAGGCGGGCACTTTGATCTTTATAGATCTCCGTTAGCGGATCAGGTCCTGGCAGACCAGGTTTCCTTTTTTAGTTCATGCATTGAGGGAATTGCAGGTTCAAACCGAAGCCCGTAGCGCCTGCTGCTGTGCGCTCTACAAAGACTGACAAAGACTGCGCTAATCAGGACACAACTGCGAAGTCGGCCAGTGCTGGATGATTCAGAATCATGGGTATAAGGTCCTTTGTACCCAGATGGTTGGCTTCCAGAATTACATCAGAAATCTCTTCATACCAGGGCATGCGGCGATTCAGCAGAGCCTCGTAGGATTCTCCGCCCAGGTCCGGCCGCGATGCGGAGGGCTCCATCTTTTGCAGAAGCCAGGACATGGGCCGCTTTAAATAGACAACAATGCAATGCTCCTTGAGAAGTCGCGCTTTTCGCGCGGAGAAGGTTTCCACTTTGTCGGAGCCCGCAGGAGCCTCCACCAGAATGCCGCCACCGCAATCGATGATGGCTCCTTCCATATTACAAATGGTTTGAAGGATTTCGAACTCTCGCTGTCGAAATCCGCTCCATCCTTCTTCGGCAACGATTTGCTGAACTGTTCTGCCAGCAGCAGCAAAGGAGATCTGCGTATCGGTGGAGAATACGGCTCTTTCCATTTTTTTTCCAAGCTTTCGCGAAAGTCTGGATTTTCCGGCGCCGCGAGCGCCAATCAATGCAATGGACTTCTGTTTATTGGAATCAGACATATCTTCTCTTCAACTTCCTGAGGTTCAGCTTTGATGCTGCCTTTTTCTTTTTTAGCGGGTCTGACGATCCGTGAAATTCCCGAAAGTGTGGCCTCCGGTCTGATGCAGGCTGCAAGAAGTGAACCGCCATGGTGGCCCGCGTGTGCCCTGTATCACATCTCCCTGAAGGCTTTCAAATCCTCCAGGAGTTCGGGCAAATTCTCGTAGAATTCCTGCAGATCCGCTTCTTTTAATTTCAGTCTATCCAGGGCCGCTTTGCTCAATGGTTCGGCCATACCACCCGCATCAACGCCCACACCTGCAGAAAGAGCAATCATATTGGCAACATGCACAATGGAAGTGAGTTCCGGGTTGATCTTCGCCCTGTCTGGATGATAATTATAAAGCGCCGCCTCGATAAGCTCTTTTGGGAAGTGCCAGATCTTCAGTAGATGGGCGCCCACTTCTCCATGGGTATACCCCATGTGTTTCTTTTCCAGTTCGGTGAATCGCAGGTTCGGGTTTTCCTTCATCTCCATCTCAATCTTTCGATAGATCTTGCGAAAGAAGCTGGCCAGCACCACTTTGCCTACATCGTGCATTAGTCCGGCAGTAAAGGCTACGTCCGGTCCAACGGTCTTTGTCTTTTCCGCCACCCGGGCGGACAATCCCGCCACAAGAAGGGAATGATCCCATAGATCGGAGGCGTCCAGCTTGTAGCCTTCTACGTTTTGCTTCAGAATTCCTCTGGATGTGGTTACCAGAACAATGTCCTTAACCGTTCGCAGGCCCAGGGTCACAATTGCCTCCTGCACCGAGCGAATCTCGCGGGAAGGAGAGTAATAGGCAGAATTGGAGAGTCGAATTATGGCTGCAGTGAGTCCGGGATCTCTGGAGATCTCCTGAGCAAGTTCATGAAAGTCCGCATCCGGATTGGAGACCATGGAAAGCACTTTTTGTACAATGGATGGGAAGGAGGGCAGACCTTCGATATTCTTCAGCCGCTCTTCGATCTGGGTTTTTATCTCTTCTGCCTGTGCCATAGTCTATACCCTGTACAGATAGCGCTCCTGGCCATTGGCCCTGAGCAGAACCCGACCATCATCCAGATAAAGAGTTATGGTGCGACCTGCATTGCCGCCAACATCCTCCTCAACTATGGGAATTTTTTTCGCTTCCAGCGTTTCCCGAGTTGCCTGGACATTACTCTGACCTATGTTATTAAAAAAAGAGGAGTTCATGGAGTCGAACATGGAGGCGCCTCCAAAGATGCGGGCCGAAACATCGGTGGGTTCCACTCCCAGTTTCTGCAAATCGGCCACCAGCATGTCGATGGCGGTGCGCGCATACTTGCCTCGCTGCACGATGCGGCCGGGCGGAGGATCGGCCAGAAGAACATGGGAGATGCCCCCGATCTTCTTCTTCGCCGAATAAAGTACAATTCCAACGCAGGAACCCAGCGTAGTGCGGATTGCGTCCGGACTTCGGGCGGCCTTCCATTCGGCCACACCCAGATGAATCAATTTTCCTCTGAGGTCTTCCAGGTCAGCCTCTCCAAAAATCGGTAGATTGCAGCGGGTAACTCCGGAAACTGTTCCAGCAGCCCCACCTACGATCAAGCCTTTCTACTTCTATGCCACAAAAAACAGGTTCTTTTAGCAACACCGATAAAAAAAGCAAAATCGAGGGACCACTCTTTCGATTAAAAACCGAGGATGCGGATATCCTGGTTCTGGGCACGGCCCATGTGTCCCGCCGATCCGTGGAGGACGTGCAGCATGCCTTTCGGGAATTCGAACCCGATAGCGTCTGCGTCGAGCTTTGCCGTCCCCGTCATGAAGCGATCAGCGATCCCGAACGATGGAAGAAACTGGATCTGGGAAAGGTCATTCGTCAAAAGAAGCTGG